>QIAN01000108.1:0-76419 GCA_003225005.1 Acidobacteriota bacterium
TCTCTTCTACCAGCTCTTGAAATCCCAACTTCTCCAGCATCGTGGCCACCCGAAGCAGGCCGCCATAGGGAGTTAGATTTTTGCCGGAGAAGTCGAATTGCGTGGAAGCCCCAATTTTATTGGCCTCCGTCTTATCTCGCTCCGTCTCTTGTGGGGCGCGGGTTTCCTCGCTATGCTGTGGACTACGCTTAACCATTTGGGCGGCTCCTGGAAATCGGCTCACGAAGGTGCAAACTTTCGCGGCCTCTCTGTTTTACGACAGGATTTCCAGGGTCTCCAAATGGTTCTTCCCTTCAGTCGTTTCTGATCAACTCAGAATCTGTGCATAGGTCAGGTGTAACCAAACAAACCTCCAGCTATGAACAAGCCGACCGTACTGAGTAAGAACGGCAGAGCATAACGCTTCCTCGCGATACAGACCCGGAGCGATAAACCACCACAATTGATAGAACACAAATGGAGAGGCTGCAAATGTCCGGCAACAAACGTCACGTCGAGATAGAGATTAAAGGGCTCAGTCGGGTTTAAATACACCAACCCGCCGCCGAGCCCATGGTGACGTAGCGCCTGAATAATGGGTTGTTGCATTAAACCGAAAATGCGGTCAGCAAACGACCAGCACGAGAGAAATCCGGCGAGCACCGCAACGACTGAACAAATGATTCGTCTCCTCAGCTCCTCCAGGTGGGCCAGGAGCGGCATGGAGTGCGTGCGTTGTGCCAGCCCGAAGGCAGTCGTGTCAGACATGGAAAGCCTCTCCGATTATGTGTCAAAGATCGCCCATGACCGGGCACTACTGGAACGGCGCCACATACCATGCGCAGTACGTTCCTATGCCACTGAGCAGAACAATCACCCAAAGCACGAGCTCTGTGCGCATCCACCACTTCCAATGTCTGAACCGCAGCCACCGTGGAAGCACGTTCGTGCCGGCTGCGATGACGATATATAGTCCCAGAAGCTCAGCCGTTGTCCCCAGGAGCGCGTGTAGCATCGCCACCTCGTAATACCACTTATGAAGACCCTTAGACAGCGCTGGCTTCACCTGTTGCCGGAAGGACGGCCACATCACCAGTCCGATCATGAACAGGTTCAAGAGAAGCACGGTCGTCTGGCAGATACCGTGAGCTTTGTAGCGTTTGTGTTTCGCGAGACGAGCCCCAGCGATCAACGCTGTTCCCATGATGAGTTGCACGACGAGGTTGAGATCTGCCCCGAAAGTTGCGCCGGTGCCGAGAAAGCCCTTCATGGGAGGCATATACAACACCGTTGGTCGTCCACTGCACCCGCGGATTTCCGATTCTCAATAGCCGGCAAACTCTTCCGTCCGAATATCGTCTTCATCTACCCCCACCTCAGCAAGCGTGCGGCGCGTCGCCGCGACCATCGTTGGTGGCCCAGCTATGTAATAGATCGGGCCCCGTACGATTCCTATTTGTGTGAAAAGCATTTCCGCGCTGATGTGTCCAGTTTGCCCTGTCCAAGCTCCGTTATTGTCCGGGATGCGGGTGAGAGCGGAGTTCCCTTTTTTTCCGAAGTATTTGTTTAATCCTTCCCGAAGCTGCAACCGGGCTCGCCATTCTCCATCTGGTTGATTCGCATCACTGTGAACCGGTCGCTGATGAAGCTGCGAAAGCAACGCACCGTAAGAGAGTTGTCCCTGGATGGATTTTCAGGGCGATGGAGACATGCTTCCAATAGAGGTCACCGATTGGGCTCCGAATCCTGAACAACTCTACTGGGCGTCTGAGTTACGCCACATCTTAACCCAGACCCTGGAAGCGGTACGGCCGCCCCTTTTGGGAATCCTCCCGAAATTGGTCCAAGTTTTGGAAGGCCTTCAAAAAGGCTTCCTGAACCGCGTCTTGAGAATCTTCCCTGTTACGCGTAACGCTTTGGGCGATTCGGAGAAGTTTGCGATCGTATCTGTTTACGAGTTGCTCGAAAGCAGCGACATCCCCATTCTTGCTGGCATGGACGAGATCCAGGTCGGCGGTCGCTACCGCCCTCACTTCGAATTGTGCCGCGTATGCCGCCATAATTGTTCACCTCGCTTTGGAGAACAACCGCTTTGTTACAGCAAGTGGAACCGAATGGAAATGGAGGGCCGTTTTCGTTGCAGTGCCATCTGGAAATCCGGGCTCATTGCACCACGACCTTGCCGGTCATCTTCGGATGGACCGAGCAGTAGTAGGGATACGTTCCCGCTTTCGCGAACGTGTAAGAGAACTTTTCGTCCGTATCGCGCACCTTGGAGTTGAACAGGCCATCTGTGCTGACCACCGTATGGGGAATATCATCACGGTTGGTCCAGGTCACCGTAGCTCCAACGGGCACCGTGACCGTCTGCGGCCCAAAACTGAAGTTATCAATTTTCACCTCGGCGTTTGCTGCGGAGGATTGGTCATTGGCCGCGACGCTCGGTGATCCCGCTAACTGCAATACAATCGCAATAACTACCGCCGCTGCGAAACTTGCAACCCACACGTTTTTACCTGTCATTGTGCTATTCCTTTCTAAATTTGATCTTCTTGTTTAGACCAGAGCCCTGGCGGTCGACCCAGTGATCAAATCAACTTCTGCCTGGCCGCCTTTATCTCATGAAGCCAAAGAGCTCCTATGCCCCGAGTGGCGAATCGACGATTGCGAGGCTGCGACCGCTGACCACATAGTTCACATCGGTAATACCCAACACCCGCTGCAACTGGTCAGCTGGCACCTTCATCGGTCCGGCTGAGGGCGCGGTTCCCGGCGCAGGTTGAGGGAAAGCGGTCGACATCGCGGTGTGGAACGAAACCTTGCCTTCGACCTTCTGCATGATCTGGTGAATGTGCCCGTTTAACACCGTCACGGAACCGAACCGCTTGACGTAAGACAATGCTTGTTCGCTGTCATCGGTTCCCCAGCCCCAATCGGGGTAGATGGTCCACAGCGGAATGTGTGCGAAGAGCACAATCGGAGTGCTAGCGGGGCGGCCCTTGAGATCGTCTTCCAGCCACTCCAGTTGGCCGTGACCGAGGGACCCCATGCCTCCGGCTTTCAAATTGGCGACATTTACGAGACCAACGAAATGCGCGCCCTTGTGATCGAAGCTGTACCACCCTGTCCCTTTTGTCCCCTTCCCATAGCGCTGGAGATATTGCTCGCCGTTATCGGTCAGCATGTCGTGCTCACCCGGCACAAAGTAAATCTGTTTCGCGGATGCTCCTTTCGATGCCTGGTCAAGCGTGTCGAATTCACTCGGCTTCGAGAGCTGACTCAGATCACCGGTGTGAATGATGAAGTCCGGTTTGTGGGGCATCGCGTTGATCTTGTTGATCGCCGTCTCGAGAGTAGCGGTGACGTCGGGATTGGCCGGCTTGTTAAAGCCGATGTGGCTATCGCTGATCTGCACAAAGCTGAAGTCCCCGCCTTTGCCGGCATCTTTGCCGTAGTTTTTAGCGAATGCGCGGGAGACCGGAATGCCGCCGCTTAAGGTCCAGACCAAGCCAGTACCCGCCCATGCCATGCACTTCAGGAATCCGCGACGATCAACGCCGTCGTTGTTGAGGTCCTGTAATTTTTGATCGATAAGATCTTGCTTCTTGTTGGGCATTTGCCCTCCGTGGTTTGTAGCGTTCTGAGGTGATAACCGGCGCAAGTCACTTTTATTCCACTGATTTATTCTGCCGTCTAAACTTTTCTGGTATGGCGGACACGAGTGTCTCTGGCGGGGACAAAAGCAGGTCAGGCCGTTTACGTCATTGAGGTGGAAGGAGCAGCCGCGTGATCCAACATTGAATGACGCGTCGCAGGGAGACACGTTTGGACAGCCCAGCGGGATGCTATCGGTTTCTAAGGGACTGGGACCTGGCCACTTAAGCCACCGAGAACCTCGTCGGTCTCCTCACCGATTCGTGCTGAATTCTAGCCAGGCGTGTTTACGCCGCTTAGGAAACCGCCCAAATGCGCTGTCAGTGCCACGATGATGAGTGCCAGAAACTCAACGGCTAGACGGTAGGTCGGCAGGTATACTGTCCGTCGTCGAGCGCGGAAATGCACCCACCACACTAGCCAGATCATCACGGTCGAGATGCACGCAAGTACCAAGTGCAGCAAGAGGATTCCCTTCAGCTTCTGCCCCTCGAGTTGGAACTGCCATGCGAGTAGCCCAGTGACAAGAACCGGGAGTGTTGAAATCGCTGCCGCCAGTAGGTTGTAGTAAGCTGCGTCTGCGAGGCCACGTCGCTTCGTCCCGAGCGCGATGAGGTCGAATGCGATTGCCGCAACAAACAGAGCGATTGGAAAATGTATCAGCACCACATGTTGTGCGTGCTTCTCCAGAAGTACGGTCTTGAGGTCGAAAGGATTTACCATGGCTGCTCCCGTCTCTTAGATTTTGTCAAAGTCACTAAATGCACCAACCCGACTGTGAGTCTTACGCCCTGCACCGTTCAAGGGGGTTATTCAGCTGTTTCGGAGTTCCAGCTCCGAGATAGAGTTGTTAATCTGAAAGACCAGTTTCAAGCCATAGGCCAGGAAGCGATAGGCATTCGCACCGCACGGTCGTCCGGAAGGGTCATATACATCACGTGATCTCCGAGATCGACCTGGATTGGGTGATTGGTGGCGAAGACTGCCGGAAGATAATCGAAAGCGGAAGCATAACTTGTTCGGTACAGGGTAGAACCCACCTGTATGCCGATGTCATAGGAGTAAATCTGTGGCTGCAGTGGGAGGTCTAATGGACCGGCATAATTGGAATTGGATTGCGGGTCGTGGTTCTCGACACTGACAACAATGGCCGGTTGATCTTCAGTTTTCGCAGCTCCGTGCATACTCGCTGACAGCACGCCGGACATGAGCGCAAATAGCGTGGCACTGGTTTTCATATTTCCTCCAGCCGCACCGTCAATGGTCTCCCTGTTCCGGCGCTCACCACAGATAACCGGGCAGACGGTGATTTATTCCGCCGCCGAAATGATTGTTTGTCGGAAGGAATAAAAACCCCACGTGCCGGTTTAACCATGTGTGGATGTTAGGAGTTGGTTCTCAACCCGACTCGTTCGTTTTTTTCGACGGTGCGGAAGTGCTCGTCCATCCGGTGGAGACCAAGCAACATGTCCTGAAAATTGTCCGGGCCGCGCCAGAAGGATGGCAGCGACTGGAGTCGCGAGGGTAGCCGACATCCCTGGCTCCCCTGCCTTCGCTGCATTCGGTCAACACCGACTGAAAGGTGGTCAACAAGCAGAACGACGTCGAGTGTTTGGCAAGCAGGGGAGTGAACACACCCGTTGCAATACCTCCGAATTCTGTATGCCCTGAGATCGTCTCTTACGAGCCTTTAACAAAACCGAGAGCCAACCGCTTTTGCTCCTTATCTTGCAAGTGCAAGAGAACCGCCTCGATAGGATATCTCGCCTTCCAAGGAAATCGGTTTGCTCCGAAGCCGCTTCGCGACAGTCGGGTGGAACAGCTAGGCTCTATGGACTGGATCGTCGCGGCGCCTACCATACCACGGTCCTTGCCGGGTTCTGAAGAACCCCGGGCCACGCAATGCGAAGCCAACCACGATACCCAGAACCTCGAAGGCAGAGTGCGAACGTAGATTCCGTCCTGACGTGACCACCTCCTCCGGCAGGATCACCAATCGACCCAAGCGCCTGAGTCGCCTGCTCAGTACGACGTCCTCGGCAGCGTACAGGGTCTGGTCGAACCCACCTGCGGCCTCAAAGGCGTCACGCGCGCAGAAGAGGAAGCAACCGGAAGCGAGGTGTCCGAACCGCTGGATCCACAGCCATAGCCACGCCAGAATACGCCCGTAGATTGGGACGGACCCATCGAACCTTGCCCTGGCCCCGCCGCCGACCGCGCCGGTCCGCATTGCGTGTACGGCCGCGCCGACAACCGCCCCAGGGACATGGGTGTCGGCATCGACGAACACCAGCAGGTCACCTTGAGCTTGCGCCGCTCCCGCGTTGCGGGCTGCGGCAATCTGCCGACAATTGACCGAGACGACGCGAGCGCCGCAACGCGCCGCCACCGTGGCTGTCGCGTCCGTCGACGCATCATCCACAACGATGATCTCGTACGGCTCGTTCATAGCCCCGCCCGCATGGAGCGCGCTGATCGTACGACCAATCAGGAACTCCTCGTCATGGGCCGGAATGATGAAGGTAATCATGCATGCGCAAGAGACACCGGCCTAATAAACCGAGGAAACAAACATCGCTAGTGCCAGCCGACCAGAGCCTTGCCAATTAGATTACGGCTTCAGTCCCAAGCAAAGCCAATCATAGCTACCTGTTTCACCATCGGCATCGGATGGTCGGTGTAACGAGGTGTAACGACGCAGCCAAGAAGGAAGTCGCTCAACTCCAGGATGGTCGCCAACACGGAAAGCACCCAAAAGCAGGCTTCTGAGAAGTTGGCATCGTCTCGGGCGCAGGGATAGCTGTACAAACCGAAGAAGCTGACTGGGCCTCCGCTGGTGATGCTGACCCCGTAAACGCCCATGGCATAGTCAGTGGTGGCATCGGAAATGATGACGCCCCCGAAGTTAGGGTAGAAGGCGAAGGTCAGATTCCCATTGGCGCAACCATTGGGCACCTGCCCGGTCACTTCGGTCAGACGTTGCGACTGCGCATCGTAGGTCCAAAAGCAGTTGAAATTGCCGCGCAAGTAGCCCGTCGGAATGGCAAGGGTGCCGAAGGTGGCAGCCGGAAGCTTCAGATGGGCGCTGTATTTGGCTACTGGTCCCATGTTGTTGAAGTTCAGGGTGAGATCTTTGCCGAGAATCAGACTGTCCCAGATGACGGGGTGATCCAAGTCACCGCCGAAAACCGCGGGGTCCCAATTCAGCGGGACGGCGCGGGTGATTTGAGTATTGTCCTGATTTTCGAAGCGTACCGTCGGCGAGCCGCGTCCGGCATCGAGGCCCGCAGGAGCATAGCCGTTTCCCGCTTCATTGGGGTTCAGGTTGGGGCCAGTGCCAAAGTAGAATGCTGCCTGGATTTGCGAGCCGTAGGCGAAGTGATTCTCAAACTGCATTCCGTTCCAGAACCAGCGGCAGGTGACGCCTCCCGCCGCTTTATTCGATTCTACGGTCACTCCTCCCGCTGACAAGCTGAGTAAGACTTCAGTGCTGTTCACGAATCGCGGGTAGCCATACACGCCGAGTGGGCTGCGATTGTAGCCGGGAAGAGTCTCCGAAGGAGCAACCAGGGCGTAGTCACCCGTAGCTGGATTAACAGCTTCCGAAATGAGTTCGAGACCAGGGAGCGAAGCCTGCGTCCAAGGATAGCCCAGAGTTTCCTCCAGACTGTAGCCATCGGGTGGGTCTATGCCATCCGCGTGGTCGGTTGCTCCCGCGTTGAGGTAGCGATTCAGCGGGGTCCGGCCGCTGCCTGGTTGGTCGGATACGTAGTAGATTTCTCCGTCGAAAGGATATACATTCCGCTCGTTGAAGTCGAAACTCGTCATTCGATCCGTACCGCTGTACAGGAAACGGTACAACACCCGTAACGTGGTTGGAGTCGGGGGCGGCGGCGGGGCATCACTTATTTGGCTTGTACCTCGCGATGATGGGACGCTACGAGGAGGCCTATACCGAGTTTCAACGAGCCATTCGCCTAGATCCTCTAGCTGTTAGCCAAAACCTGCTCGGCTTCAATTGCCTTTATGCGCGCCGATACGATCAAGCGGTCAGTGAATTTGTGAAGATACTCGAACTGGACCCACAGGACGGCCCGGCGCTGTGTGGACTGGGCTGGGCGTATTCCTGGAAGGGACTGCATGAACTGGCAATCGCCGCATTGCAAAAGGGCGTTAACCTCTGGCCGGGTACGAGCCCCCTTACCATGCTCGCGGACGCATACGCGGCGGCAGAGCAACGCGACGACGCGCAGAAGGTACTAGAACAGTTGTTCGTGCTATCGAAGGAGCGCTACGTAACACCCTACGGTGTGGCCAGAATCTATAACGCTCTGGGGCAAAAAGACGAAGCCCTTCGGTGGCTCGAGACCTCCTACCAACAGCAGGCAGAGTGGCTTTTATTACTGAAGGTCGATGCCCGTTTCGATGACCTGCGTTCTAACCCGCGCTTCCAGGACCTGATGCGGCGCATGAACTTTCCGGCGTAGAGACAGACCAGCTTCATGGATTCGGCTTTCGTAAGAAGAAGGGGGGTTTTGTTAGACAGTCTGAGAACTGTTTTTATGTCCTGCGACTTTACGTTTTCCATCCGACCCGCTGCATCAATTCTCCAAACCTTGGCTCTCGGCGCGTATTCCGCCGAAAACCGGTTCGGAATTGAGCTTGATCAGGTCGGGATTGCCTTCCTTATACGATGTTTCCAGCCACATGAACACTTTCTCGACGTCATCCATGGCGGCGTAGATCTTCGCGATGTGAGACCAATATCTACCGGCGGGCCGGCCTGAAGTGGTAGATGAAGCTGGCTCCCGCATAGGATTGGTTGCGCACGCCCACGACCCGTTCGGTTCGTATTGTTTCGTTCGGCAGCTGGAGGGTCTCTAAAGTCTGCCCGGTGTAGCCGTCAGCGAGCAGGAAATGGACTTCCACTTCGAACGATTCGCCGCGGAAGCTACGGGTCAGAGAGCCGCGAATTTCGCGCACGGGAACGGCGGTGAATCGATCTCCCAGCGCCTTGCGCCCGACGTACTCGAATTCAACCGAAGCCCGTAATCGTGCTGGCAAGCGGAGCGTCGTGGCGGAAACGTCCCAGATCAGCCGGGGAGCCTCTGGGACGTCCTGACCAGTGAGCCGGTTCTTCGCTTGCGCGCGGGCAAACGTGGCTTGGAGTGAGCCAAAAGAAAAATGCCGCTGAGCGGATACAGTTAGAGCTTGCACCAAGGACGGCCCGACACTCTGCTGCAGCCCGGTATCCGGATCAATCTTTGCCAATTCCTGCGAGTTGCTTACGCGCACCAGCGACAATCGAAGCCGTGCGCCCAAGACCGATTCCGTCGCCACGAATTGGTTCGCATGCGAGATTGCCATGGGCGTGCTGTGAGTCGTGCCCAAGCCGATGCGGGGGTCATTGCTATGAAACGCCTCGCCAGAGCTGAAGGTTAAGACCGGAAAGTGAGAGCTCGGAACGCGAAACAATAGTGTGCCTCGGGGCGAAGTTCGTCCCGCGCCAGTTTCGTATGAATCAGCCGGAGTGAGCCGGTCGTTGTTGCTGAATGAAAGTGCGTCGTAGCGGGCGCCGACACTGTAAGTGAGGAATTGCGAAATCGATCCATCAACGGAGGCATACGGAGCAAGATCGCTGATCACGAAGTTATTGCGCGTGACTGGCTGAAAGACGCCACTCGCATCGGCACGAGCAAGTTCGGCGCTCCGCGGAGAATCGCGACGGAAATCCAGGCCCGCCGACAATGAAATCGTGGGTTTTACTCGTCGATGATAAGAAGTGTTGCCCCCCGTGATTGTGCGGAATTCGGATTGCCGAAGTAAGCCATCGCCGAAATCCGACCTAAGATCCAGGCTGTAGGTGCGGAAATATTCCGAAAACTGAAGCTGTTGCCGATCCGCTATCTGCCACGTGTCGGAAGCTACCAACAAAGCCGTATCCGTGCGGTCGGACTGGCGAGCATCAATCGTGTCTTGCGGGACTCGCATAGCAATGGGTATGAGGCCGGGGATGCGGGACTGCCCGTGGTAACTGGCTCCGAACACCGTCAACAGGTGATGGCCGAAGGCGTAACTGCGCTGGCCGTTGACTTTGTACTGATGGCGGTGCTCGGGAAGCGCGAGAAATCCGTCGCCGCCAGCGATTTCCATCCCCAGCCACGCGCCCGTTTGCGGATTGCCAGGACTCCATCCGGAAACAAAATCGTAATCGTGCGGGTCAGTGGAAATCTGAACAAAGGGTTCCAGCCTCGGGACCAAACCGTAAGCCACGGCAAGATCAACCGCGTTATTACCGTGCCGCACATCGAATGCTCCTGCATCTGATTCCACAAAACCGATCGCATTCGGTATAAGCAGATTGGGATCGGCATAACCGTTGGCGTGCGCGTTGGCCGGTAGATTGTTCGGAAACAAGAAGTCACCAATGCGAATATATTGTGCGATCGGCTCGCCGTGATCTCCCGCCACCCCAGGAGCAAAATACTGGGGTGCTTTCACTCCGCCGGATGCGGTTTCTGAAGGATAACCCGGCAAAGCCACGGGGACACCGGGCTGACCGGGCTGTGCTTGCGGCAACTCGTCAGACTCAAAGATTTGCGTTAAAGCAGCGGAAATTGGACTGTCCACTTGCACGCTGACGGTTGTCGTGGCGGAAAGCTGCAGCTCGAATTTCAGATTGGTATCAGCAGAGATTAAAACGGGAACGGAAAGAGGCGTGTAACCGCTCGCTGAAATCGAGATCTTGCTCTCTCCTGAGAGGGCTAGCAACTGAAAGCTGCCTTGCGCATCCGTTCTCGCCGTCGCGCTCCCCAGTTGAACCTCAGCCTTAGCGATGGGCTCTCCATCTGCGGCGACCACATAGCCGCTCAAAACGAATTTCTCGGCGCGGGCGCCGGGGGCCGCGCCTACTGTGGCCGGATTCGGTCCGGCCACAGCATCTTCCGCCAGCAAGCAACCTGTAAGGACGCTGACGGCCATCGCAATGAGGAGCGCGTTTCGCATGGTCAGTTCTTCTTGGGTGCGGAAAGGCTGGCTAGCAGTTCCCGCGCCAGGCTCGATCCAGGAGCGTTCATTTTCGTAGCATCGAGTAAAAGCCGTTCCCCGGCGGCACGGTCGCCGCAACTCAAAGCAATCTCTCCGGCGTGGCGAAGCATTTTGGCATCGCGCACACCCACGGCGAGTGCTGCTGCGATTTGCGTTCGAGCTTCGGTGTCGCGTCCGTTCACGTGAAGAGCCCAGGCATAGGCGTCGAGCGTGAACACGTCGTGCCTCCGGGCGTATTCCGCTTGGGCAACCTCCAGGGCTTTTGCCGGCAGGTGGGCATGGTCAGCGTAATAAAAAATCAGTTCGCGGTTGGAGTTGTCTGGGCGAATGCTCTCTAGCTGTGACTTAGTCTCAAATTCTGCAAAAGCTTTTTTGGCTTGGTCTCGGTGGCCAGCGAGTTCCAAAGCTTCGGCCAAGTCGTAGAGATTCTCTGCGTGTTGGGCCGCGTGGTAACGCTGCTCGAGAACATTGACCGCATCTTCATATCTCTTCTGCTCGATGCGGACTTTGGCAAGATTGCCCAGCGCGTAGTGATATCCGGGAAAAAGTGCCAGCGCTTGCTGCAACGTGTCATCCGCCTCGGTGATCTTCCCGGACATGAGCTGCAAGTGGCCGATCTGGCTGAGAATCCAGGCCCGGTCTTCGGCTTCGTTCGGTGGCGTGGACTGATAGGCCATGGTCATCAGTTCGACCGATCCATCAAGGTCGCCCAACAGTTCGCGGAGATAAGCGGCACGTGTGAGTCCCGGAAGGTTCCCGGGACGCAGATCCAGCATTAACTGGGCCGAGTCTTCCGCTTGCTTGTAGTTCCCCAGTTCCATGTTGGCGTCGGTAAGAAATCCGTAAACCATCACGTCATCGGGCATTTTCTGGTTGAGATTGCGCGCCTCTACGCGAGCTGCTGCGAATTCGTGCTTTCCCAGCAGCAGCCAAACATGGATTCTTTCTCCATCGAAGTTACCGGGCGAGACTTCGAAGGACTTTTTCAAAGTCTCTTCGGCGTGCGCGTAAAAGATGACATCGGAGGTTTCTCTGGCGCGGCGCGAGAGCGCGAGGGCGAGAGCGTTGTAGGCTTCGAAGTTCTTCGGATCCTTCTCGATGAGCCGATTGGCTTGAGCCATGCTTCGCTCGGCAGGAGAAGGAGTCGCACCGGCAGAGAGAGTTGTGGTTTGTGCGACCGCCGCCAGGGCGGCCATGAGCATCAGCAGGAGAACAACTAGTTTCTTCATATCACTCCTCGCTTGTCTGGATAAGAATTCGTGGCCGCTGCCTCTCGGGCAGCAGCCACGATTGAGGTCTACTTCACAGGACAGATACCATTGGATTGACCACTGCACCCCCTCTGTCCAGGGCCTGTGTGATGGCTGTCGCGACCGCTATGGGCAGGAAGCACGTATGGGAATGTTTTTCCATAACCGACTTCGTTTGTGTTAACACCATCACCGACGCGTGCTCCGTACTTCACCGGATCGACGAGGATGCCGACGACGGCGCGTGAGGCGATGTCAACGACATCGTCGATAGGCCGCCGCCCTTGCGGGAATCCGGCAAGATCACCCGCCAGGAAGCCAAGACGCTTCTGGCTGCCTACTGGAGTAGGAGGGATACCAGTATTTAGCCGCAGCAGGTCAGCGACCGGGCCCGCATCGTTCGGACCGCACCCTGGACAAATCGGTGCCATGTACTGGACCAGTGGAAGCAGGTCGGTACGAGGCGCCGGCGGAATCGGAATATGGAGAATCGAAGAGTAGAGGTGCGCCAGCAAGGGATCAAGGAAGAAGTTGGCGAACTGCCCATCTTTCTCCGGATCGGAGACACTAAACAGATCCTTCGAGCCGGTTGCGATGATCAACTCATTAATCAGTGAATTGCCTTCACGGTTCACCTGACGCCACGCGCCCTTGCTGTCCACTTGTCCATTGAGGCGGTGAATGGTGATCCGCTGGCGGTCGGTTTCTCCGTAAGTGCCGATCACTGCTTGCTTCTCGCCGGCGGTATGCAACTTGCCGTCTACCGTCAGCATGGTGATAGGAACTTCCAGCACGATAGAGTTGACGTTGAAGCCAGCCACCGCGTCTGGTGCGTAGTTGTGAGTGTCGTCCGCGTCCACCGCAGGGGTCAGGATTCCTCCCACGCCCATACGAAAATTGAAGGAATCAAAAGCAGCGCCAAGGTCAATATAGAAAGGATCATCCACTGTTCCAGCAAATACCCGGACGCCATTGCCGAGGTCATAAATACCCTGGTTGAAAAGGTCCCGATACTCGGGCATGGTGAGTGGTCCGACATTGGACGGCACGGCAAACAGTGTTTGCCCGTTGGTCAGATCGGTAGCAACACCGTTCTTGATCATGGTTACTGTATAGGTCTGTCGCAAGCTCAGGCCTTCGGAGCCAGCACCGTCCAGCGAAGTAATTTGGGGGAAACCTCCGATTCCGCCCACAAAGCCGGTGAAGACTCCGGGCTGACGGATCTGAGTGTTGAAACGGAATTGGAAACTGATGTCAGTTTTTCCATCCTGATTATTGTCGACGTTCATTGCGTAACGAACGTTGGGATCAAAGGGAAAGTAGTTGGGTCCGTTGGAGGGCTCGAGGAACCCGTCGACGTTGAGGATCATGGTTACGCGGTCGGGGTGATCGTAACTGACAAAGGCGTACCAGTCAGTCACGTCCGCGCTGTGGTCGAGTGCGGAGATTGGGGCCTCGCGATGGCTGGACGCAAACAGGCTGGCAGGAACCAGCACCATCAGCGCCATGGCGAGGGCCACAATTGCTTTAAGTCGCTTCATTGAATTTTCCTCTCGGGATCTGAGTTTGGTGGACGTTGCCATCGCGATACTGCCTCTGCCGCGCGACGCCGCGCCGCATCGGTTACGATTGGAATCCGTCTACGAACTGAAGTACGGGGCAGCGCTGAAGTCAGATTTGTGGGGGCGCCAAATTTTTACGAGACATTCATCGTTTAAGGATTTTCTCGGTTGCAGCAATCCGATTGTCAGCGCGTCTCGTATATGAGCAAAATCGATTCACTCCCATCTCGATGAGCGTGTGAAAGCGAGTATGAGCGGTTTTTGGGGTTTTCCATGCTTCTGCCAATCCGACGAGCGCGATGCGGCGTATCTCTCATCGAAGCTGCTTAAATCCAAGGAGGGATCATGAAGAAGAAAATTGCAGTTTTGTTGCTGGACATCCGGGCCCTTCCGGTTCCAAGAATCCCGCAGCTGGTGGGCAGGAAATGTATCCGACCAGGGACATTTAATTAGAAGGTTCCGCCGATCTCGCCACTGGGCGCTCCTGACAGGCGCGCCTTGTCTTTCCCGATCCCCGACCAGAGCGGGCAAAATTCTACTCAATTGGAGAGATCCAAGCCGCTGAGCGAATTCGTATCTCCTGTTAACATGGTATGCGCCGTGGCCACCCATCCCGCAGCCGACCGGTCCGAGGACGAGCGCTCGTGGTATGAGCTCACTGATCTGCTCTCGAAGGCGTCTGATCGCTGTTCGTGCTCAGGCGATTCCGGACTCTATCTTCTTTCACGAACACCGGGAAAGGCAATCCGCTGACGGCTGCCAGACGTACTCAGAAAGGAAGAGATACTGGCTTGTCTCGCGCTACCTCCACCGTGGTCTCGTCTGACGCCATGCTGGTGTCGGCGATTCGCTCTGGCGATGAGCAAGCCATGGCGCAGCTTTACGAGCGCTACTCTGCCATCGTTTACTCAGTGGCGCTGAGAGTTCTGGGCGATACTGGAGTGGCGGAGGACATTCTGCAGGAAGTTTTCATGCGACTCTGGCGTAGTTCAGATACGTTCGATGCGACTCGTGGCAGTCTGCCGGGATGGCTGGCGGTGATCACGCGGAATCGGGCGATCGATTCCCTCCGCAAGCGACGGCCGGAGGCGGACATTACCGATGTCGTCGTATCCATCGAACCCGACATTGCCGGCGCTGCCGATTCGAGCCGCGCGCTCGAAAAAATTCGAGGTGCCCTCGGAGGCATGCCTCTACCACAGCGTGCTGCATTGGAAATGGCTTTCTTCGAAGGTCTCTCTCATACCGAGATTGCGGAAAAGACCGGCGAGCCTCTTGGAACCATAAAGACCCGCATTCGCGCTGGTCTACTGACCTTGCGCAAAGCTTTCAACCCATGAGCGTGCACGAACAATTCGTGGATGATCTCTCGCTGTACGCGCTGGGAGCGCTACAAGGTGAGGAACGCCTGACTGTGGAGAAGCATCTGAAAGACTGTCCGGACTGCCGGCACGAACTTGCGCAGTTGCAGGGAGATTTGGCGCTACTGGCTCTTTCGGCCAGTGGCCCGAAGCCCCCTTTGCGTTCCCGCGAGCGCCTCATGGCCGCAATCGCAAAGGAACCTCGGAGGACCCGGGTTCGCCTCGTGAAGCGCAAAACGTGGTGGACCGCATTGGAATGGGCCGCTGTGGCTGCAATGGTCATGGTGATATTGCTGTTGCTCCGTCAGAACACGGATCTGCGACAGCGCGTTGCTGCCCTCGAAGCTAATTCCGCAGGACAACACGAGCGGTTGCTTCAGGCGAAAGAGCTGATCGCAACATTGACCTCTGTTGACGCCGTGCATTTCACGCTAGTCGCAGGTAAAACTCCTCCGCAACCGCAAGGCAAGGCGATCTACGTACGCAGCACCAGCACTCTCGTGTTTCTTGCCAGCAACATGCCAGAGCTCCCGCCGCAGAAGACCTATGAATTGTGGTTGATTCCGACAAGTGGCGCACCGATTCCGGCTGGTCTCTTCAGGCCTGATACACATGGCAGCGCAGCTCTGATCAAGCCGCCACTTCCGGCGGGGATTGAGGCCAAGACCTTCGCCATCACAGTTGAGCCCGGGCCAGGTTCTGCCGCGCCCACATCAACGCCGATTATGGTCGGGATCGGAGGGTAGTAGGCACACCCCCGACATTGCTGGAGATTTCAGCCCGTTTCCGCACCTACGCTCGCTGTAGAATTATCGGACCTAAGTCGCTACTGACGGGGTGCAATGCATGTTGATCGTGAACGGTCTTCTGCCGTGGGTTGCGGTGCGTTCTGTAGCGTTGCCGGACAGCAAAACGTATGGAACCGCCCAGTTCAGAACTATTCAGCTAGCTCCGAAGGCTGTGTTTTATTGTGTTCTGACACAATAATAGATGGAGCACCTACGATATCCCGCTCGCACTGTTTCCGCCTACCTTGGGTCGACGCTTGTGAGATACGTTCTTCTGCTTACAGCGTTTATGGCTACCGCGCAGGCTCGCGGCCCGGTCGTGTGGACCGCAAGCGGCATGGACCGGGTCGGCCAGACAGTGGCGGCGCGCAAGAAAACGACAGCGGGGTTGTTCGCCGCGCGCGGGGAGTACGAGCCATTTCAGGTTGTCGTGAGGGCGCCCGTGGGCGGACTCCGGAACGCGACCTTCTGGATCGGGGACCTGAAGGGGCCACATGGCCACGTAATTGCGCGCTCGAACCTGACGGTTTACCGCGAGCATTACGTTCGCGTGGAACATGGCAGCCCCGTGCAGAAGAATATGGGACGCCCACCACTCGGCCCCGGCTGGTACGCGGATGCACTCATTCCGGAGGTGAGTGACGTAGCAAACGGCCGCCTGCGTGCGTTTCCATTTGATTTGGAAGCAGGCAGGAACCAGCCGATCTGGGTTGACATATTCGTTCCGCGAGACGCCGTAGCAGGAACGTACACCGGCGCCTTCGAGGTGAGGTCACTGCAAGGAAGAAATCGCGGCCGGGTGCGGCTAACGGTCTGGAATTTCGAACTGCCGGTTAAGCCGTCGTTGGCTTCGTCGTTCGGACTGCAACGCGACCGCAGCACCGCAGCGTACGAGCTGATCCTTCGCCACAAGCTCATGCCTATTCCGGTTTCTAACGATGAAACCCCCATTCCTATTCCGGCTTCGGCTGAGAACGCCGGTCGTTTCGCCAGGGAATTCGGCTTGGAATGGTTCGACGTGGGTTTTCCAAGCGGCGCATCTTGGGATACGGCGAAGATGCGGGAGCCTCCTTCAGTGGACACGATCGAGGCGAGAGCCAAGAGTTTTCCGGCCGGAGCAAAGCTGTACAACTACACGGCGGATGAGATCGTCAGGTTCCCCGAGTTATACCCGCGAATTCGCGAATGGGCCAGGACGCTGCATACCGCGGGCGTGTTGAACCTGATCACGATGGCCCCCGTCCCCGCCTTGTTTGACGACGGCAATGGCCGATCGGCAGTCGACATCTGGGTGCTGCAACCGGAGTATTACGAAACTTCACCCGTGAACGTCCGGGCGGTGCAAGCAAAGGGCGATCTCGTATGGTCGTATGTTGCGCTCGTGCAGGACGATCATTCGCCATGGTGGGAGATCGATTTTCCTCCGGTGAATTACCGGGTAATGCAAGGATTTATCAATCAAAGTCTGGGATTCACGGGCCTCCTCTACTGGGTGGTCGATTTATGGACGGCCAAACCGTGGGAAGACGTGGACACTTATTCCCAACCCGATGCACATTATCCCGGTGAAGGCATGCTCGTGTATCCCGGCGATGCTGTGGGCGTGCCGGGAACGGTCCCGTCGATGAGGCTGAAATGGATCCGGAAGGGAGTGGAGGACTACGAATATGTCGAACTCCTCAAAAAGCGCGGGCGCGGCCAGTGGGCCCTCTCGATAGTTCGAGAGGTGGCGACCGACTTCCAGAACTGGTCCGATGATCCAGCAGCGATCGAACGCGCGCGGCGGATGATGGGCGAAGCTTTGAGCCGGCACTGATTTGCACGGCTTGCGAATTCTTACCCTTGCCCGCCGCCCGCTTGCAGCCATTCCTCGATCCCGGCGAAGGCGTCATCCGATATCGGCACCGTGAAGCTGTGGCGCACGTCGTAAAAGCGCGATTAGGAACTGGAAGGTATCTGGCTTTGTTGACATCTTTGGCACGAGGGTTGGTTTAGAGATCGACAAAAAGGAGCGGTGGTTGTTTTCTGATGAGGCAGGAGGGACGGTGGCCGAGGTCGGACTCCTACCGTTCGCGCGTGTGGCGCGGGAAGTGGCGCGTTCTGCCCGCCTACCGCAGCCGTTTGAGCAAACGCCAGTTCAACCAATACCTGGAGAGAGTGGATCCAAAACAGATTTGAAGGTACACGCGCTGCACGTTTGATAATGAAATGAGAGGGCCTGGCGCAGGTAGTTTCATCTGTGCGAAGAGCAAAGGAGAAATAGCGAGCATGAAGAAGACTTGTCTGAGCGTTCTGCTCCTCGCGTGCTGTCTCATCAGCAATTCCGTTCAAGGACAGGCCACCAGCCTCCCATCGGTCGAGCAGGCGCTGGAGAAGCCCGTGCAGCCGTTCGCAGTCACGGAGTTTCAGTTGCAGCAATATCTGATGGCTCGCATTCCGCCACTGCCCTCCCCGACAACGCCCGCCCAGTGGAAAACGGAGCAGCAGCGGCTGCGAAGGCACATTCTCGGTGAGATTGCATATCATGGCTGGCCTCACGAATGGATTGATTCCGCTCCACGTTTTGAGCAGGTAGGAGTGATCGAAACCGACCATGGCTACCGGATTCGCAAGTTGCGCTATGAAATTGTGCCGGGTTTCATGTCTACCGCGCTGCTGTATGAACCCGAAAAGATCGCCGGACGAGCCCCTGCCATTCTCAATGTAATCGGTCACGAGCCGGAGGGTATCGCGGTTGAATATGAGCAGAAGCGGTGTATCAATTTTGCCAAGCGCGGCATTATCGCCCTAAACCTCGGATGGATGGGCTTCGGTGAACTCTCGCAGCCGGAGAACGCTCACGATTACAGCGCGCATCTTAGCCTGGTTGGCTCCAATGCGCTGGGGTTTTTCTATCTTGCAATGCGGCGCGGACTCGATTATCTGGCGGCTTTGCCCGAAGTGGATTCCACCCGGCTTGGAGTTACCGGACTCTCCGGGGGCGGCTGGCAGACAGTTCTGCTGAGCGCTCTCGATGAGCGTGTCGCCGTCTCCGTAGAGGTGGCAGGTGTCGGATCGCGCGAGTCTAACCTTACCCGTCCGCTGGATACGGATGAAATAGAAGAGGACGCTCCGGATCTTACTCAGGGTGAAGACTACCCGGAATTCATCGCCATGCGTGCGCCTCATCCCACGCTTCTGATACACAATGCCGTGGATAGCTGCTGCTTCCTGGCGCCGCTTGTGAGGCCGTATGTATATGATCAGGTAAAGCCTTTTTTTCAGATGTTCGGTGCTTCCGATGCTCTTGCCTGGCATGAGAATTTCGATCCCGGCACGCATAACTATCAATTGGACAATCGGGAGCAGGCCTACCGGTTTTTCACGGAGCATTTCCATTTGCCTGTCGCTGAAAGCGACATCTTCAGTGATGGTGAGATCCGGACCGCGCAGGAACTTACCATTGGAGTGCCGGCTGATAATTTGACCATCCTTGGTCTCGCGAGAAAGCTGGTCAGGCAGATCAAGCGGGAACCGATCCCGGCCGATGGCGCACAACGCAGCTCCTGGATCGCGTCTGAGCGAGGGAAGCTGAAATCGGTGATCCGCTATACGCCGGTTTCCGCGCTGCGCGTCTTGAGAATGAATAACGGCAGAGGCACCGACCTTGACGGCAGAGGCGTATCTTTCCAATTTTTGTCCTATCGTTTCGATCTCTCGAACGGACTCAGTGCCACCGGCATATGGTTTAAAGAAAATGCCGCTCCGCAAAACGCGCCACTTACGATTGTGCTCAATGACAAGGGCTATAAGGCTGCCGGAGAAGCCGTATCCGAGCATGTTGATCATGGGGAACAAGTGCTCGCGTTAGATCTGCTCTTCAATGGAGCTACGGTACCTGAGTCGCCCGATCCCAGCGATTGGGAAATGCTGGTAGACAGTAGTGGCGAGCGCCCATTAGGTCTGGAAGTAGCTCAGTTGATTACAACCGCAAACTGGCTTCGATCTACCGGGCACAGTCAGGTCCAGGTGGAGACTGACGGTATTCGCAGTCAGGTAATTGCGGTGATGGCGGCTGCCATCGAGCCAGATGCATTTTCTCGCGTAGTGAGCCGGAACGCGATGAAAAGCCTGGCCTACCTAGTAGATACCCCCGTGCCCTTTCGCTCCGCTCCGGAACTGTTCTGCCTGGACCTATATAAAGACGTCGATCTCGATTCTCTCGGGGCGCTCGCTGCTCCCGTGAAGTTGACCATAACAACTCTCGCCGATGTGCCTGGCCCCTTGAAGGTGAAAAGCAATACCCCCTGACCCGGCGGTATGTGAGCGGGATCTGGCCATGTTGACCGCGAGATGAGACGTTGAGTGCCAGGTCAAGTGGTTACGAAAGCGTTTACGTCTTTTCACGCGGGCGCCTCGGTCGTAAGTTTGACCCGCCAGTAGCGGATGGGCTACCCCTGTGTTAGTTTGGGAGAAAGAGCAGCAGTGAGGAAGGCCGCGTTAAGAACCATGGTCTCGGCAATCGGCGATGACCGCGGTACGCCTTTTCGCCAGCCCGACCAAATATGGAACGGGATCGCGCGACATATCGTGAAGATCATGGATTTATCATCATTGTGTAATCGAAGTTGCCGTTCGCTGGATAGAAATTGGCTTGAAGCCTGCGACCGGAACGACCGCGCTGCATATTGATCTTAAATGACCGAAATCCAAAAACAGGAGAGTGTGAATACTTTGACTGGTGCGGACTTAAGGATTTCCATGATCCATCAGGCTTTGGAGAATTGGTCTTGCAGGGCGAAACACGCTGTACGCTGAGTGAACGCCGAGGCCAGTCACCGGTGTAAGAACTACTTCTTAAGGTTGGCGCACTCTCGTCTGCTCTGATGGAGGTTGTGTGTCTGTACGAAAAGCTTCACGGCGGGACTTTCTGAAACTCACCAGCGCCGGTGTAGCCAGCGCTGCTTTGGGCGTCCCCGCATCCAGCTACGCAAGAATCATGGGCGCGAATGATCGCGTCGGCGTCGCGATCGTTGGTTTTTCCGACCGCACACGAAGTAGTTTGATTCCTTCCTTCTTGAAAGTCGCCGGCGGCCTCAATTTCGAACTGGTCGCCCTCTCCGACATCTGGGGCCGGCGACGCGAAGAAGGAGCAACTTACATCGCGAAGCTCACCAATAAACAGGTGGCCCTCGCCCGCAACAACGAAGAGCTCTACGACAACAAGGATGTGCAGGCCGTCATCGTCGCCACCGCCGACTTCCAGCACGCGTTCCACGGAGTCGAAGCCATCCGCGCCGGCCGCGACGCCTATGTCGAAAAACCGCTCGCCCACACCATGGAGGACGCACAAGCCATTCGCAACGCCGTCAAGGACAGCGACCGTGTCTTCGCCGTGGGCACGCAGCGACGCAGCTCTGCCACCTATCAGAAGGCCTACGAATTCATCAAGTCCGGCCAGTTCGGCGACATCGTCTCCGTCGAGATGACCTGGAATGTCAACCAGCCTGGCCGCTGGCGCCGCCCCAAACTCGTTCCGCAGCTGCGTGAAGCGGACACCGACTGGAAGCGCTTTCTCATCAATCGCCCCTTCGAACCGTTTGATGCCCGCAAGTATCTCGAGTTCCGTCTCTTCTGGCCTTTCTCCTCGGGGATTCCCGATCAGTGGATGGTCCACCAAATCGACACGGTCCATTGGTTCACGGGATTGCCGCGTCCGCGCAGCGTCGTTGCCAATGGCGGCATCTACCGCTGGCACGACGGCAGAAAAAACTGGGACACCATGACTGCGGTCTTCGATTACGGCCCGCTTGACGACCCCACCAGGGGATTCCAAGTCATTTACTCATCTCGGATGACCAATTCGGCCGGAGGCGTCAAAGAGTTGTATTATTCCAACGGCGGCACCATGGATCTGGACAAAAAACAGATCACTTCCGAAGGTGGACTCACCGAAAAACTCGCAGGCGAAATGGATATGAAAGCGAATCTTCTCCCAGCCGTTTCGCTCACCCAGGCTGCCTCCGCGGCCACCACTGCCACGGACGCCGGCGACGACGACATGACGGTCGACAACGTTCGGAACTGGCTGGAGTGTATCCGCAGCCGCAAAACCACCAACGCCTACATCGAAGCGGGCTACAGCCATTCCGTCGCGCTCTGCATGACCATTGCCGCGATTCAGACCGGACAAAGAATCACTTTCGACGACGCAAAGCAGCACGTGGTCGTGAGAGGCCGCAGCTAACCATGCGCATTCCCATTGCCGGTGCATCTCTCATCCTCGTTGTTGTGGCTGCGTTTCTGACGTCTCTCGTCTCCGCCGGCCCCCATCCCCCCGACCGCGTTACCGTCGTCGTCAACGAACAAGCCCGCCGCGTCGACATCTCCATCGATGGCCAGCCATTCACATCCTACATCTGGCCGGCGACCCTGAAAAAACCCGTGCTCTATCCGCTGCGCACCGCCAAGGGCACCATCGTCACTCGCGGCTTTCCTCTCGAGCAGCGCCCCGGCGAACGCGTCGATCACCCCCATCACTCCGGCCTCTGGTTCAACTACGAGAGTGTCAACGGCATCGATTTCTGGAACAATTCCGACGCCATCAAACCCGAAAATGCCCCAAAGATGGGCACCATTCTCCATCGTGCCATTGTTTCGGCAAAAAGCGGTTCGGAACAGGGCGAGCTCGATGTGGAAACGGATTGGCTCACCTACGACAAGAAAGTATTGCTCAAGGAGCATACCCACTTTGTCTTTCGTGGCGGGCCTGGATTCCGCAGCGTCGAGCGCATCACCACCCTGCGCGCTCTCGATGAAAAAGTTTCTTTCCCTGACGAAAAAGACGGCCTCTTGGGCCTTCGCGTAATCCGTGCTCTCGAAATCCCTTCCGGCAAACCTGAGGTCTACACCGACAGCAGTGGCCGCGCCACTACCGTCTCCAAGCTGGACAACATCGGCGTCAACGGCACCTACCTCACCAGTGAGGGTAAAAAAGGCGACGCCGCCTGGGGCACGCGCGGCCGCTGGTGCAATCTCAGCGGTTTCGTCGGCGACGAGCCCGTCACCATCACCATTCTCGACCACCCTGCCAATCCGGGCTTTCCAACCTACTGGCACGCTCGTGGTTACGGTCTTTTCGCCGCCAACCCGCTCGGGCAGAAAATTTTCAGCGAGGGCAAGCATGAGTTGAATTTCTCTCTGCCGCCCAATGCCAGCGTCACGTTCCGCTATCGCATCTTGATCTCTTCGGCGATCGCCACGCCCGAAGCCACCGAAGCGGCCTACAAGGATTTCGTCGCCGCCTATCGTTGATTCGACGGGTCCTGTTGTCGAGAGCTCACCCTCCAGGGCTGAGGTCTTCGCAATCCACCACTGCATCCATCCATCGGACGCGGTCAACCAAATACAAAAATCTTCCACTTCGTCTCTTGCCAAAAATGGAACACTGAACAACAGATCACGTCTTAAAAAGGTTCTCGAATCAAACAGCGCAGTCTCATCGGATCATTTGGAAAAAATCACAAATCCGATTATTCTTCTTCTCTTACTTAGAACTGAAAACTGACAACTGAAAACTTTCCATGACCACCCACATCGGCCTCGTCGGCGGGGGCAACATCACGGTGACCCACGCCCGTGCCGCCCGTGCCATTTCTGGAGTCGAAATCTCCGCGATCCACGGCACCAACGCCGAAAAACTCGCCCACCTCTGCCGCGAATACGGCGGCACGCCCTACCACGACTTCGACGCCTTCCTCCAGCATCGCCCCATGGATCTGGTGGTCATCGGCAGTCCTTCCGGACTGCACGCCGCGCAAGGCATCGCCGCGGCCACTCACGGCCTGCACGTCCTTACGGAAAAACCGATCGAAATCAGTACCGCACGCGCCGACGCCCTCATCGAAGCCGCAAAACAATCCAAAGTCCAGCTCGGCGTGATTTTTCAGGACCGCATGAAGCCGCACATTCGCCAACTCAAAAACTGGGTCGATCAAGGCCTGCTCGGCAAGCCCTTGTTCGTCGACGCCCGTGTGAAGTGGTATCGCCCTCCCGAGTACTACGCCAATTCGCGCTGGCGCGGCACTCTGGCACTCGACGGCGGCGGCGCCTTGATCAATCAGGGTGTTCACACCATCGATCTGCTCCTTTGGCTGCTAGGTGATGTGGTTCGCGTTCAGGCGCGAACCGCCACTACGCTCCACAAGATCGAAGCCGAAGACACCGCCGTTGCCATCCTCGAATTCGCCAGCGGCGCCTTGGGCGTATTTCACGCCACCACCGCCGCCTATCCCGGCTACCCCCGCCGCGTCGAAATCTCCGGCTCCGAAGGCACCGTCATCCTCGAACACGACCGCATCATCGCCGCCGATCTCCGAAACCCCCCAGCCGCCACCACCGAATCCGCCGCCCTCGACGAAAACCAAAGCGCCTCTTCCGCCGTCGTCAGCGATTTCCGCAGCCACCAAGCCGTCCTCGAAAATTTTCTCCAAGCCATCCAACAAAACCGCGCCCCTGCAAGCGACGGCCTCGAGGGCCGCCGCAGCATCGCCCTCATCGAAGCCATCTACCGCGCCACAAAAACTCCCGATCGGGTCGCAGCCGTCTGAGCCGCAACCAAATGGCTGTTACCCACTCTCTATCTCACAAGCTGAGCGAACCATTTCTCTCGTGCTCGCCTTCCGGTTTCTTGGCAACGGCTCAGCTTCCGACATCCGGACTACACATCCAAGTGAAGTTAGTTAGGCCCACCGCAACTCCTCAGAACGGGACTTGAACGGAGCCGCCCGGTGGCGGACGCTACGCGTGAGGTGAACGGAGCAGCAGTTGCCTAACGGATGAGATAGGTTTGGGTCAGAACGAGGTGTCCCTGTGCCTATCTCGGAAAAATAATGCTGGAGGAACCCCAGCGTCGCCTGGTTGCGACCAAAGCCCGATGTATTTCCTGGCAAGCGTGGTCATAGCAGTGATCGCCCCATCACTCTCAAGCTGATCTACCATGCCTGTAAAAGAGCCGCCCGGCGGGCCGCACTCCAGAAAGGCGTGCATCCCCACACCTTGCCGGCGTGGACGGCTGGGCGTTGCCAATGGCGCATGCCAGCATTTGCATTACTTCTTTCGGCACGAACGCCTGCAGGCAGGAGGCACAAGCGTATCACTTGAGTTCCAGCTTCCAACTGTGGGTTCCCGTGCCGGCTGGAAGGTGGATCAGCACGGGCCTTTCAGCCAATTGCGAAGTGTTGAGAGGCCCGGCCATCCGGCCATCCACAATCATGTTCGCAGTGGCTGACTGCTTGATTTTGTCTACAAGCGGATCAGCCAAGAGCAGCCTCCACGACGAAGGGTGATTCCCGAAGTAGGCGCCATAAGGTTCTTCATACTGAAAGCCAAATTCGATGCCTTCGCTAGCAGAGGTGACCTGAGCGTGCAGAATTCCGACGTAGTGGTTCATGCTTAACGTCATCGTATCTTTCGGTAAAGCATTGAACGTACGCTCGACGAAATCGTGTTGCAACGAAATGTCGCGATCGTGGAAGAGAAGCACAAATGGGCCGTCCGAATGCTGCGGCCACTTCTCGGGATGCAGCTCGCGATCGTATTGGTGACCCGAGGCCGGCGAAATGCCCGTCATGTCCAGCGCCAAGTCGCGATCCAGATAGAAATAGCTCTCGTTGATATCGAAAAGCCCGAAACCAGCTTGGGCAGCCACACGCGCGCTGTGATTCTGATAGGACTTCGACCAGCCGCCGCCACCGATAATGACGGAGAGTGGGCGCGCGCCGAAGTCCTGGCGCAAGTAATCCAGCGACCGCTTTAAATGGAACAACTGGGCAAGCGCCGGAGCTTCGACCCCGCGCCGCGTGTCTTCAAACTCTTCGTACCAGCCACCGACAGATGCCTCGCCATCCAGATCGGCGGTCCACCACGGGCCTGGCGGAGAATCCAGGTCGGGCTGCATGTGGGTCCAGCCATGGCTCTGAATCTCGAGCACTCCTGCTTCAACCGCAGCCTTCAGACCGCGCTGCGTCGATCGGTAGTCCTGCTCGACGCCGTAGTCATCCGTAAATTTCTGGTTCCACGGAGAGATGACGCGATGGGTCTTGCGATCGACAAAACCCGTGACCACATTGGCGGAGACAACCGCATGATGGTGGGCCAGAACGGGTATGACTTTATCGCGTATCAACTCCTCGGTAACCGTCTGATAACGCCAGTAAGAGAGGAAGGATTTGTCCGCGGCTCCCCAGTCGTCGATCATCACGAGCACGCGTCGGGAGTAATCCACGTCCGGCAAAACCAGATATCGCAAGCCCCACAGCAGAGAACGCTGGAAGATGTTTCTCCAGTACGGCGAGTCGAGTAAGGATCGCATATCGGGCGCGCCTATCCAAACCGCGGCCGTGTCCGGGCTCGGCTGATACACAGTCAACACCGGGTGGCGGCCCTGGCTGAGGAGCGCCTGAGCACCGCGGCATTCCACCCAAATATGTAAGGACTGTTCGCGCCCGGGTTTTGTATCATCCATCAACTCGCGCGTGATGAAGTGGACCGGCCCACGAAGAACCGGATCAGGGGCGCGATAGTCCGCTTTGTAATGGAGGCCTAGAATCCGTTCCAGCGCGGGGTCGGTAAATCGCGAAGCGGCGACAATGATGCTGGTTCCCTGCTGCACCGCCTCGGTGAGCATCGCCAGATTCTTCCCGGCGTAGGACGGCATATCAGCGAGCCAGAGCATTGCGCCATAGCGCACTGCGCCAGAACGATCGAACAGGTACGAGGCCCCGAGGGTCTGCTGGTCTAACCGGAGAATATCGAAGGGAACGGACCAGGCTTTGAGCAGCGCGGCTACGGGCTGGAAAGCGTCTTTCTCACCGATCACCTGGCTGGCCGGATCACCCCAGCCCGCGACAACCACGAGCACACGGTAAGGTTTCAGAACGCACGGTTTCGGAGGCGCCTGACCCTGAATCGCACAGAGGGCCAACAATGCGACAGCGAGTAAACGGCCCATATGCAACTGCATCCGTCAAGCAGTAAGGAAAATCTTGCGCTTGTACATCCAATACAACACAAGCCACTCGATGGTTAGAACGGCAATCGCATGAAAAAGCGGTGTGAACGAGCCCAGTGTTCCGCCGAGCGAATGCGTAAAGATCGCTACTATATTGCTCCAGGGGATAATGCTCTCCGACATGTAGATCGCCACCGCATTCATGCCGATCACCAAAAACGGGAAGGCCAGTTTTCTATAGCCACGGACATCCACCAGCCAGTAAAAAACGAGAAACATCAGGCAGGCAAAGCCGGCCGACGCCAGTCCATAGGAGGTGGTCCAGATCTTCATCACGATTGGGATCACAGGGTTCAAGGCCCAACCGAGCACGACGCCGGACAGCCCGACCATACCGATGGTTTTCATTTTGCTCGCCGTGCTGCGGTTCGTCATAAGAAGCTCGCCCAGTAGCATGCCGACGATCGTGGTGGAGATGGTCGGCAGGGTGCAGATGACCGTGCCCCAGTGCTCGGGCAGCACGCGGCCCACGGTGACCAGATCGGTCCACAGAACTAAGTTCGCGTTTCTGTCGTAGCTGCCGGCAGGAACGCCTGGCGCTGGTACGAATGCCAGCAGAAGAGCATAGAAAACCAGGATTCCGGCGCCCACCGCGGCCTGGAACCGCCATGATCTGCGCACGATCAGAAAAGCCGCTAGGTACGCAACTGCGATCGGCTGTAACGCACTGCTCAGCTCGATGAGGTAAGGACGGTTGAAATGAATGGACTCCCGAAGCGAGCCTAGCAAAAACAGAACGAGGAACCGGCGCAAAACGCGCATCAAGATCTGGCGATGAGTTTGCGTGAGCGACCGCTTGGCGTAGGAAAACGGCAGCGACATGCCCGTCATCAGCATGAATGACGGCCAGATCAGATCATAAAACCGCAGGCCTTGCCAATCTGAATGATTGAGCTCGTAGACCAGGGCGTTGATCACGCGATTGGCGTTGAGTGCTTGCAGTCCGGCAACCAGCGCCGATCCCCCCACAATCCAAAACATGGTCCAGCCGCGAAATGCGTCAAGCGAAGATAGTCGTTTGGTTCCCGGGGAGATGTCCATGCGCAGCGAAGACGAAGTCGCTGGCTCAGCTTTGGTTTCCGTTGCGGTTGCGGTGGTGGAACGGCCGATGGCCATCAGAACACTCCATGGGCTCTCAAAATTTGAGCTTGAGGCCAAATTGGATATCACGCGGGCTGGCAGCGCTCGTGAGTTGGCCGAACGCGCTGGTAGCTATGGTGGCGCCGGGGGTGCCGAAATTAGGGTGATTGAATATGTTGAAAAACTCGGCGCGGAATTCAAGGTTCACCTTCTCGGTGATCGGATTTCGCTTAATCACAGAGACATCCCACTGCTGGGTGCCCGGTCCGATCAATATATTGCGGCCGGCATTCCCAAAGCGAGGCGTCCCATTGGCCAAAGCTTGCGCCAGTGCGGTGGTCGAGAAGCAATTGACATTGAACCACTCCGCCACAGTTTGGGGACCGGCGCCATTGCATATGCGATCCGGCCTCGGAGCATATGCGTCGGTGTTGGAGAAATCCTCGTTCGCCAGGACGGAAAAGGGGAAGCCGCTCTGAAACGCAATGATGCCAGAAAGTTCCCATCCCCCCGCCAGAGCATTAACCAGTCCGCCACTGTTCAAGAAGGGTTGGCTTTTTCCAAACGGTAACTGCCAGATGGGACTGAGGACGAGCCGCTGTTTAATGCTCAAGTCCGACAAGCTATAGTCTGCCCTCTGATTATTGTCGTTCTGGTCCGCGGAAACAAAATCTGAGTTGCCTCCGTTGAAATCGAGCGCCTTGGAGTAGGTGTAGGAGATCAGAGCCTGGAAACCCTTGGACAACCTCTTGGTGACTTTAGCCTGAAGGCCATTGTAGTTGGAGATGCCGTCAAAAGTGTCGTAGAGCATGGTGTTGAAGTCGGGCCAGGGGCGACGAGGCTGTACGTCGCCGACTCCGGGCACTGCTTGATTGCCCCATTGATGAGCATTGTCAATGTGGACGCCCCGATTGCCAACATACCCAATCTCCACCGCCAAGTTCTGCATTACCTGTGACTGAATGCTGATACTCCACTCGTATATGGTTGGCGTATGGTAAAACGGAGTCGGCATGAGCTGCGAAAGGATCTGAGACAGAGGAACCGATGCGGCATTTGCAAACATAATCTGTGTTGTGGTTGGTACGCCGTTGGTCAGCGGAGGCGGAGAACCGACGGCCGTGTTGTAAGCAGGCGATTGAGTCGATACCGGGTTGTTGTTGACATAGGAACCAATGGAGTTGGTGATGGGCAAATCATTGAATACACCGGCGCCGGCGTGAACGATGAGCTTGTCGGAATTGGGCCGCCAGGAGATCCCCAATCGTGGCGCAAAGCTCCCGTGGCCGGGACCATAGCTGAGTTCCCGCAGCTTATTACCCGTCAGTCCAACCCGCGTCCTCATTGCCGAGCTCATGATCACACACTGTCCGTTAATGTTGAGGTAGTGGGGGTCCGAGCAGAGCGCGTCGTTCACCGCGGCAGGCAGAGCAGTGACCAGCAAAGCATCTCCCGGCGTCGAGTTGTGCGCCAGAGGGTAGATGGTGGCCAGCTGGTTGTTCTGATCATAGGGCTGCTTACGATACTCCCACCGTAGCCCGACCTCAACGCTCAATCTCGAGTTGACGCGAATATTATCCTGGGCAAACAAGCTAAACCATCCCCCGCCGAGCAATTTATTGACAAACGGATTCTTCGTGAAAAATCCGTCCGAAGGGTAACCCAACTCCAGATCGGCCAGGTCGGAAACTGCGCTAACTCCCGGTATTTCAGCCGCCAACGAGGAGAACTGCCCGTTGAAAGTGAGGGATCCATTCAGCTCGATGGGGTCTTCCACTGCGGGGGTCTGCCAGAAATTCAGATCGCCGCCGACGTTAATGGTATGCTTCCCAACGATTTTGGTGAGAGTATCTTCGTACTTCTCAATCCTATCCTTAAGAACATCCGGGCTATAACCGCCGTCCCCCCACCCGGCGAAATTGGTAAAATTAACCAACGGATACTCCTCGAACTGAGGCGAACTCGCCTGCAGGTTTTGAATACCAAAGCTGGCCAAAAGTCCGCTTGCGCGGGGGAAGCCCTGAGGAGCGCGGATCAGATAATCCTGCTGGTAACCTACGCGCGCGTCGTTGATCAAGGTGGGGCTGAAAATGTGGGTCCAGCCCCCCACCACGTTCTGGCCTCTAAAATGTTGATAGAGGTTAAACGGATCGAAATTTCCCGGAAACAGTTGGTTCGAATTGCCAAACAGGTAACGGCCAAACAAGCGGTCCTTGTCGGACAGCACCTCGTCGACGCGCACGTCAAATTGTTCGTCCTGGCGCCGCGCCGGCGTCTGGTTGATATAATTCGGGTTTCCGGAGCGGTTGGGCGCCGGAAAAAGCGCCAAGACCTTTTGCGCCACCGGATCGATATTGGTAACGATATTTCCCGACATCGGCGTACCCACCAGAACTGTGGAGGTCCCCGCGCTGGGGTTTGCCGGGTTTGGCGGACACGGGAAAAGGTGCTCCGAAGCCGGATTGAACAATTGACCCGTGTCGAAGTTGAGGTTGGCAGGAGCGGCGGAGCCACTGGCGGCGCAGAGGTTAGCGGTTTGTCCGGTAAGAAAAGAACTGAAATCTCCCGCTTTCTCGGCGGCCGTGGGAACGAAACTGCCCTGGGTCTGGCCTTGAATCAATCGCAGTCCTTCATAGCTTCCAAAAAAGAACGTCTTGTTCTTCCGAATCGGACCACCCAGGGCGCCGCCATATTGGTTGCGGATGAATTCTGGTCGATCCGTGGCAAAGAAGTTGCGCGCATCAAGATCCCGGTTGCGCACGTACTCCCACGCGGAGCCATGAAAGCTGTTGCTGCCCGATTCCGTGATCAGGTTCATTGTTGTACCGGAGGTAATTCCAAACGCCGCGTCGTAAGTATTATTCTCGATCTTGAATTCTTTCACCATTTCCGGAACGGGTTGCAGAGCGAACCCGCCATTGTTGAGTGCCCGGGAGATCATCCCGTCGATCAAGATCAGATTGCCGGAAGAATGCCCACCCGAGCCGCTGTAGCTATTGTCGTTGAACCCGGACCCGTTGCCGTTTGCGGAGGCCAGCGATCTGTCGGTGGTGTCTACAGTGCCGGGCACCACCAGCGCAAGCGCTCCCGCGCGCCGCAAATTGAGCGGCAAATCCAGAATGGGTTGTTGGTCGACAACCGTTCCCAAGCTGGCGCTGGTGCCGTCCACCAGAGGGGCTGCGGCGTTTACGGTCACCGATCCCGTCACGTGGCCTACTTGCAGCACGACATCCAAGTTGGCCTTTTGGTCCACGTTCAGAGAAATGCCGGACATCACTCCCGTCGCGAAACCAGCTTTTTCCACCGAAAGAGTGTAGATTCCCGGAGCCAGCGCGAGGAAGATGTAGTCTCCAGAGGCGCCCGACGTGGTCCTTGTGACCAAGCCCGTACTGACATTGGTGGCCGCCAAGACGGCCTCAGGCACCATGGCGCCGGCCGGGTCTTTAACCGTACCGGCCAGTCTGGCCGTCACTTCCTGAGCCCTGCTGGGCCACACCGAAAGCAACATGATCAACACCAGCACACAACAGCCGCGCTGAAGCCTGCGATCCTTGGATGTCATGACGTCATCTCCTCCCTCGAAAGTTCTCGAGCCACGCCCCTGATCTCGCTGTATCATGATGGCGCCCGTCACCAAACTCAATGTACTGACCGACTGGGCGCTGAGAGTGAGCTCGACTCGCGCGCCAGCCAGGCAGTTGCGCTCGATGGCGGTGCCGTCCACCTGCACTTCGAAGCCGAACGTCTGCCCGCCGTTAGCCGCGCCGGTGAAGCTTCCGACGGTGGTGCCAGGCAGGCTGCATTTCTTGACCCTTTAGATTAGCGATCACGCTAGGGCGGCCGAATCCGCATTGTCAATCAAATTCGAGCACGGGCTCGACAATTTGTCTAATTGGCTGAACAGCCATATGCGTGACCGTTTCCCCGCCCAAGTCACTGCCCTGAGGATTCGATCTTGACCGGGATGAAACCTAGCGCCCTCGGAAATGTCGGCCGCGGTTTGTCGAACCAGTTGGCCGAAGTAGGTAAACTCTTCCCTTCTGATCTTTGCCGTCGTGCCCGCCACGCTGATGGCTGCATTAACATTGCCGGAGTGGTCGAAAACTGGCGCTCCGGCTGAGGAGTTTCGAATGGCCAATCGGCTTTGCGCGCCTGTACCCGCTACCGCGATGGCGGCGATCCCACCGCCGGTAAGATCGAGGATTGGGTTGCCAACGCAAGGGCAGCCGATCTCACCATCCTCGATGGCGCAGCCGATCCGGCCGATCTCCGCCATTTTGCAGCTTCAGTCTCCGGATCGAGTTATTGGGTTGCGGGTTAGGATGCTCGCCTGTGCCCGCACTATATGGCGGCGGTGCGCCCTTCAAAAAATGTTCAGCCTATTGGATGGCGCACGGCGACGCTGGCATATCGCGATTGTGCCGGGTTTGCCGCTGGCGTACGATAGGCAATTCGATGGTGCAACTTCTCCTTTTTTGCTTGCCGTTTTTCCTGGTGACGCCTTTGCAGGCCGCTCACAGGCCGCTGGTGCCGCGGCCGCAGCAGATTCAATACGGCAATGGAAGGCTCGCGCTCAAAGGTATTGCGATTTCGTTCAGTTCGAGTCCGGCACCAGAAGACCGCTTCGCGGCAGACGAGCTGGCCTCAGCACTTTCAGAAATCATCGCTAAACCCGTGCCCGTAGTAAGTAGTAGAACCGCGGCTGGTGGCATCGTATTCTACCGGACGGGTGCTGTGGATGCATTGCCCGGCCCCGATGATCGTCCGGGGCCGGATTCCAGGGAATCGTACACGTTGAGCATTTCTGGTAGCAGGGCCGAAATTCGTGCACGATCTTCGGCCGGCTTCTATTACGCCGTGCAGACCATCCGGCAGTTGGTGGAGGAAAGCGCTGGCGAGAGCTTTCTGCCGGAAGTGGTCATTCATGACTGGCCGGCCCTCGCCTACCGCGGCTTCATGATGGACACCAGCCACGGACCGCTGCCAACCGAGGACGAGATCAAGCGGCAAATTAATTTCCTCGCCCGCTGGAAAGCCAACCAGTACTATCTCTACTCCGAAGCGAATATCGAGCTGCGCGGCTATCCGCTGATCAATCCTGGAGCACGTTACACAGAGTCACAGATCCGACGAATCATTGATTACGCGAGGGAGAGGCACGTCGGCATCGTTCCTTGCCTCGAACTCTATGGTCACCTGCACGACGTATTTCGGGCGGAGCGGTACGCGGATCTGGCTGCGCTGCCGCACGGAGGCGAGATCAATCCACGCGATCCCCGGGTGCAGAGCATGTTGCATGACTGGGTGGAGCAACTTACGGCACTGTTTACCAGTCCGTGGTTTCACGTCGGTATGGATGAGCCATGGGAATTAGAGAAAGCGGGCAGCAAAGCCGCCGGGGGCGTGGAGCCTGGGAAGCTGTACATCGAGCAGTTGAAGAACATCACCGCGCTGGTGCGGCAGTTTGGCAAGCGCCCGATGTTCTGGGCCGATGTAAACAGCGGCGCCCGAATCTTTGTCAGGTACCCCGAGCTGTTTGGGCAATTGCCTAAGGACGTGATTGCGGTGCCGTGGCACTATCATGTCGAGCCGGACTACAGCGGTTTTGTGGCCCCGTTCGCGCGGGAGAAAGTGCCGGAAGTGTTTGCCCCCGGCATCTGGTGCTGGGATGAAATTACGCCAGACTTTATCCGGACCTTCGAAAACATCGACGGGTTTTTGGCTGATGCGCGCAAATACGGCACGATGGGCATGATCAATACGGGTTGGGCGGATGCTTCGCAGGTGCTCTACCGGACCGCACTGCCCGGCATAGCATACGGAGCCGCCGCAGCGTGGCAGAGAGAACCCATGAATCGCGCGCATTTTTTTGCCGACTACGCAGCATCATTCTATTCCGCGCCGGTGGCGGCCGAAGTGGCGCCGGCGCTCGAGGCGCTGGCAAAAGCGCAGCAGCTTATGGAAGAGATCCTGGGTTCGGAGACCGTCTTTCGATTATGGGATGATCCGCTGACGTCGGAGCGGCTGGAGCGCCTCGCGGCGCACCGCGAATCATTCCGCAACGTCCGCCTTCTGGCGGAAGACGCCGAGGAGCACCTGGCTCGCGCCTTGAGCCTCGAGGAGGACGTCTACTCGATTCCGAGCCTGGTTCTGGGGGCGCGCATGCTGGACTACGCGGGAATGAAGTACATTTACGCACTGGAAATGGCCAGCTATTTCAATACGCTGAGCAGCCATCCCAGTCATGCCGACGTCCAGTTCTATCTGGGATGGGAATCGAGCGCGCGCAATCACGGACGCATCATGGACCTGATGGATGAAATCTCGGATCTGCGCGAAGTGTACCGTGCGGCATGGCTGAGCGAATACACGGACCACCGGCTAAGCAGCGTGATGGGGCGGTGGAATGCCGAATACGAATATTGGAGACGCTTACAGACCCGCCTGTGGGACGTGCTGAACGGTTTCAAAGATGGCGATACGCTGCCGACACTCGAAGAACTCCGGTCGCACATGTAGGAGGTCCACAACGCACGACGTCCACAGGCGCGCCCCAATCCAGTGCTTTCTGGTTCTCGTGCTGGTGAACCTGACGTGGGCCTTTCAATTCTCCGGCACGAAGATCGACGACCGAGCGCGTCGGCCCAATAGCCGTTGCCTTCATCCCGCGGGCGTTCTCGACCGTGCTGTTTGTACCGCTAGTGCTCATAAGCCGGGCAAGAAGCCCCAGCCGCGGTGGGCTCCCGTGGTTTGGCGGGACCTTTTCCTCGCTTCGACGCTTGGCATTATTCCAGCGCAGTTCGGCCTCGCCTGGGGTATGGCGCATTCGCGGCCCCGTGCATTCTTTTCGGTTATTCCGCCCAGGAATGCAACCGAGAGAAAAGGCTCTTGCCAAACAACAGCTGATTGGCTAAATAATGATGCTGTGCTGTGTGCCCGCTGTTGGCCGGTTTTGGGGTGACCACCGAGGTTGCCCGGCCGTCCCGTCGTGATTCAGATTCCGGCCGGGATGGGCAGTCGGCTTCCAGGTTCGGGCGCAAGCTTTCGTGCCAAAAGGAAAGAATACGTTGCCTCGTTTCACGTGCATTGCGCTTACCCTACTGACCTGCTCGCTCGGCACCGCCCAGCCGTCCACACCAGTCATTCTCATCTCCGTGGATACGCTGAGGGCTGATCGCCTTGGGTGCTATCAGGCGGGTAGGCGATTGACGCCGCATATTGACGCGCTAACCAAGAACGGCACACTATTCTCCCAAGTTAGCGCCCCGGTTCCGCTGACACTGCCATCTCACGTTGCACTGTTCACGTCCACCTATCCTTTCGAAAACACCGTGCAGGATAATGGTGTGCCGCTTGGGCCTACGGCGATTACGCTCGCCACTGTCTTGAAGAAACGTGGCTACCGAACAGCCGCGTTCGTGGGCGGATTCGTATTGGACCGCCGTTTCGGATTGAACCGCGGCTTCGACGTGTACGACAGCCCTTTTGATCTTCATAACAAGACCGTGACCGACGTGGGCGACCTCAAACGACCAGGCGCTCACGTCGCTGGCGCTGCCATGCGTTGGCTGGAGCAAAATTCGAGTGCACCATTTTTTCTGTTCCTCCATTTGTACGACCTGCACACGCCCTACGATCTCCCCCAGGACTCGCGTCTACGTCACGGCGAGACGGGTTATGACGCCGAACTGGTCTACGTTGACCGAATTCTCGGTGAGTTCCTTTCGTTCCTCGACCGCCGTGAGCTTCTGAAGAGGGCCCTAATCGTGTTCACTTCCGATCATGGAGAGGGCCTTGAGGAGCACGGTGAGAGCACGCACGGCTATTTCGTCTACCAGAGCACTCTTCATGTGCCTCTCATCATCCACTGGCCGGCGGGAGCAAAGCGCTTTCCGCTGGACCGTGTGGATGAAGCAGCCAGCTTGCTCGACGTCGCGCCATCGATTCTGGATGCGATTGGTCTTCCGCGTCCTAGCGCGATGCGGGGCCGAAGCCTCAGCAGCGCCAGGAGCACTGAGGAAATCTATTCAGAAAGCCTCTATGCGCGAAACCAGTTTGGCGGCGCAGCCCTACGAAGTTTGCGCGTGGGCCGTTACAAGTACATCGACGCTCCGAAGCCTGAGTTGTACGATCTTTCCAATGACCCGGGCGAGTTGCAAAACCTCTACGAGCAACAGAGGTCAAGGGCCATGGCGCTAGGTGAACGAATCACCGCTCTGCGTTCGAGTTCTCCTCTCGGTCGCTCGAGCAATCCTCCCTCGCCCGCGCCGGAAACCGTCAATGCCCTCCGCTCACTCGGCTACCTGAGTGGAACCACAAGCTCCGGCCCCTTGGAATCGCGCGTGGATCCGAAAGATCGAATCCGCGATTTTGAACAGTACGGCCGCGCACTGGCGCTTGCTTCCGCCGGCAGGCTAGCTGAATCCAACGACTTGTTGGAGAAGCTGCGCGACAAGTTACCCGAGGTCGCCGACATCTGGATCAGCCTAGGCTTGAACCAGCAACGGCTGGGACAGTATGAAGAGGCCGCGCGTGAATTCAGGCGAGCGCTCGATGAGGCTCCCTCGAACGCGCGGGCGCATTTCGATCTAGGGCTCTGTTACTTTCGGCTCCGCCAGCCCGATGACGCCGTCAAGGAGCTGCAGGCTGCGCTGGCCCTTGAGCCCTGGTATACGCGAGCGGAAGAGCTGCTTGCTGATACCTACATTCAGAAAAAGGATTACCCACAAGCCCGTGCCCATCTAGATCACCTCCTGTCCATTGATCCCAACAATTACGCGGCGCACTACAATCTGGGTGTCTTCGCCTCGCTCGAAAAGAACTGGAGCGAGGCTGAACAGCGAATGCGGTCTGCGCTGCGCACCGATCCTGGCTCGGCCGAGGCCCACAACACCTTGGGCAGCATCGACCTTCAGCGCGGCGAACTCGAACGGGCGCATCACGAATTCGAGGAAGCCATCCGGCTGCAGGCGAAATTCGCCTCGGCGCATTACAATCTCGGTCTGGTTTTTCAAAAGCAAGGAAAGAAACTGAGGGCCACGCAAGAGTTTAGTGCAGCCCTGGAAGCAGATCCACAATTTACATCCGCCCGCACGGCACTTGATCGAATCGGCGTCACGCCGAAGAGGTAGAAGCGGGCACGCTTTTGACCAGAGGCCGGAGCCATTTTGCAGTATCAGCAATGCCAGCCGTTTTGCTTGACCAAGAAAGTGCCGCTGTGCAGACCTTGATCCACTCACACAGTGGCGACCGGAGTGGCGCATATTTGGACGAGTTGCTCGACGGCTACAAGTGAAGACCTGGCTACCGGCCGGATTTAGCGCCCGATGCGGCACTTTCGTTTCCATGTATGAACTCGTGCATGCGCATATGCAGGACATTGAGCCACGGCTCGCGATCTTCGCCTGTAAGCTGAGTGCCGGACTCCATCTTCCGCCGGTTCGCCACAGAGTGACAATGGTCGCCATCCTCGAAGCACGATCCAAGCCGAGTTGAAAGGAGGTTTCCGATCGTCGTCTTGCCAGCGCCGCTCACGCCGAAAAGAATCAGAATCATGAGCCTCCGTTATCGCGCCGTGCCAAGAAACACCGGCCGGATATGGCGAGCATAGAGATTGTAAGTAACATTCTTGGCGATCACTTCTTGGTTTGCCTCCAGCAGATCAAGATATCTACATCCCATTTGTGCGGCTATCTTGAAGCCGACATGGAGCAACTGGCGAAAGCTGCTGTTGTAAGAATCCGAGCTGGGGTCGTGCCGGAGTGCGGAAGTGAACTCCTCGGACGACCACCGCCGAGCTTCCGCCGGCGCGGGAAGCTTGTGCGTGTCGATGTCAATGACTGAGGCGTACGGGTGACACAGTTCTTCGCGGTGTGCATAGGCCTCGGCGTAAATCTCCTTGGCGAGGGCGAGCCCCTCTCCCCCCGCTTCGGCAAGGCCTATGATCTCTTCGAGCCACGTGGTTCCGGCAGTTTTGAGGTGTACACCCGCATTGCACTTCTTCAAAGCGGAATGAATCGCTGGATAGACGGAAAATTTGTCGCTGCCCGAGTGTATGCTGAGTTTCAGGTTGCCTGGCAATCCGTATTGCCGGACGGCATGAGCGATCGCTGCTAGATCGAACTCCATTTCACGCGCAAACTGCGAGACGTCCCCAGCGTAGTCCACGCCCTTGTTGAAACGTCCACTGAACTTAGGCGCTATGGTTTGCAACGGAATGCCCTCGTCTGCGGCGGCAGCCAAAATGATGAGAAGTTCCAGCGGCGTCTGGGCAATGTCCGTTTCATCCATGGAGACTTCGGAAATGAAGTTGTCTTTCCCCTTTGCCGATTCAATCCTACGGTATACTGCGCCGGCCTGCTCCACGGCAGAAAGAAACTTGCTCGCGACCTGCAAAAGGAACGCGGGCGTGATCTCGAAGCTTTCTTCGACGCCCTCGATCTTGATTTCACCGACAAGCTCGCTGTGGCGGCGCACGAAGGTATCAATCGACGACGGGTCCGTTTTTCTTCCTATGAAATCCGACACGTCTATGGTGTAGAAGTCGGAGGAGGCGAGGAAGCGTCCGACGGTTTGGAGATTGATATGGTCAGCGTCGCAGTAGTAAGGCTTGGTCCAGTGGAGAGCCTTCACTGCGGCATCGGCTGCAGCACGTGTCGAAGATGGTTCGGAGCCGATAAGGTTGTGCTCCCGGTTCGATTTATTCCACACGGGAACAACTTCAACTCCGGCGCGTGAAGCACGAACGCAAGCCTCAAGTTGCGCTTTCGCCTGATGTGCGAAACGATCACCGACTCCGACCGAAAATTTATCAAGTCTAACTCCACCGCTGGTCACATTCCCTCGATTCAGAATCTGCCTCGATAAGCCCGGAGGCCGAGACCGGGATTCGCGATGAAAAGCATTTTCTCACCATCGACCGTATTGTAGCCATGCTGGAGTATTGCCGGATCATAGCGTGAGAACATCGCCTTAAGCGAAGCCAACGCCTTCCACTTCTTCACGAGTCAGACGACCTGGGCACCAGGATACGGCTTCGAGTCGGTTGCCGTAATAGTCATATGCGTAACGGGTCAACTCGCCTGTGCGGGAGTCTCTGCGTGTTAGATCGGGCGGGACGGCGAGCGCATGGCGGCGCTCTCCGAGTTCGGCCAGCGCTTCGAAGAGCAGGCTCTGCAACTCCGTAGAGGAGATTTCCAGGTCGGGACTGCCCTTCGCAACAGGGAGACTCATGTGGTGAAATCCACTTTCTTCAGACCAGGAGCCAGGATGTGAAGGATAGCCATCGATATCAAATAGGCGCTGGCGGAGATGCCAAAAAGCGACACATAGCTGTGGGTCAATTGCAAAATCTTTCCCGCGCTTACCGAGAAAAGCACGCCGCCGACGGCACCCGCCATTCCGCCAATGCCAACCACTGTGCCAACAGCACTGCGTGGGAACATGTCAGAAGCGATAGTGAAGAGATTCGCCGACCACCCTTGGTGTGCGGCCGCCGCAAGGCTAAGCAATGCGATGGCGGCCCACTCGGAATTCAAACTGCCCGCCGTAAAAATGGGAAGTACCAGGCCCGCACAGATGAGCATGGCGGACATGCGCGCGTTGGCTGCATCCAGAAGCAGGCTTCGAAACAGCGCAGGAAGCCATCCTCCAGCGATGCTGCCGATCGCCGAGACGTTGTAGACGATGATCAGCGGCAAGCCGAGATGCGAAAGGCCAAGGTGAAAGCGGGAGTCGAAAAAGGACGGCAACCAGAAGAGATAGAACCACCAGATCGGATCGGTGAGAAACTTCGCAATGGAGAATGCCCAAGTCTGCCGGTAAGTGAGGAGCTTCAACCAGCGAATGTGTGGTTCCATCTGTGTGCCCGCTTCGTGGTAGATATGGAGCAACTCGGGGCGCGTCAACCTGGAATGTTCCGAAGGCTTGCGATAGTTCTTGAGCCACCATGGGATCCACAGCCCGCCGAAGGCACCTGTGGTAAGGAATGCGGCACGCCAGCCGAAACGGAGAGTGATCCAGGGAACGATGGCCGGGGCAATAATGGCACCAACGTTCGCGCCAGAGTTGAAAATGCCTGTGGCCAGCGAGCGCTCACTCTGTGGGAACCAATCCGCCACAGTCTTGATTGCTGCCGGGAAGTTGCCAGCCTCACCCAGGCCGAGAAAGAAGCGTGCTATGCCGAATCCAAGAGCGGAGCGGGCGAGGGCATGGGCCATCCCGGCTAGACTCCATACGCCCATGAACAGTGAGTAGCCAACACGAGATCCCAACCGATCGACCAGACGGCCTGCGACAACCAGTCCGACTGCATAAGCCACCTGAAACGCGGCGACGATGTAGCCGTAGTGGACCTCAGTGAGGCCAATGCTGTTTTGGAGTGTCGGCTTGAGCAGGCCGATCACCTGCCGGTCCATGTAATTGATCGAGGTCGCCGCAAACAGCATGGCGCAGATGGTCCAACGAACTCGGCCTGGACCTCCCCCTAGGGAAATGCCTGCTTTCCGAGCCCGCTCTGTTTCCGCGTCGACTTGATTCATAAGAGCGACCAGCCCCTCAAAACCTGTACGCACGACGCACGAGCTCGTACGCCAGGTCGCGCGCCACTACAAAGGCTTCGTCTTCGTCCAGCCGGTGCTCGGCGACAAGCTTTGCGAGATAAGCACAGTCCATCCGCCGCGCAACATCGTGCCGACCAGGGATAGAGAGAAATGCCCGGGTGTCGTCGTTAAAGCCTACGGTGTTGTAGAACCCGGCTGTTTCGATGACGTGCTCCCGGAATCGCATCATGCCCTCTGGACTGTCGTGGAACCACCAAGGGGGACCCAGCCGCAAACATGGGTAGTGTCCTGCTAACGGCGCGAGTTCCCGGCTGTATGTCGATTCATCTAAAGTGAAGAGAATGATGGTCAGATTGGGTTCGTTGCCGAAACGATCGAGCAGCGGCCGGAGGGCGTTAACGTAGTTCGTCGGAATAGGAATGTCCGCGCCGACGTCTCGCCCGTAACGCTCATAGAGTTGGCGGTTGTGGTTCCGCGCGCTGCCCGGGTGAATTTGCATCACTAGTCCGTCTTCGACGCTCATGCGTGCCATTTCTGTGAGCATCTGTGCGCGGAAAAGTTCCTGCTGTTGCGCATCGGCACGCCCGGCAAGCATCCGGCTGAAGAGATCCGACGCACCCTTTGGCGAGAGGTTTGCAGTGCGTGCGGTGGGGTGTCCGTGATCGGTCGCGGTGCATCCGAGGTCCTTGAATCGCGCCCGTGCCTTCTCGAGAGCCCGCACGTACCCTTTCCACCTGCCTGTGTCTTCGCCGGTCTGTTTTCCCAAGTTTTCTATGTTCTCGCGGAAGGCGGCGAAATCGGCATCGACAACCGAATCCGGCCGGAAGGTCGGGATGATGCGCGCCTTCCATTCGGAATCGCGGATCAGGCGGTGGTCATTCAGCGAGTCGATGGGTGAATCGGTTGTTGCCAAGACCTCAATGTTGAAGCGTTCGTAAAGAGCGCGGGGCAGGAACTCCGGTGTACGCAGCTTTTCCGAGATGGTATCGAAGATAACGTCGGCTGTTTCGGCCGAGAGACGCTCGTTTAGCCCGAATAGTTCCTGCAACGCAAAATCAAGCCATATTCGCGTGGGCGTGCCGCGAAACAGATAGTAGTGCTCAGCGAAGGTCCGCCACACCTTGCGCGGGTTCTTGATTTCAGGTGCGCCGATTTCCAGGTCTTCAAGCGAAAGGCCCTGACTGTAGAGCATGCGGTAGATGTAGTGATCAGGCTGAACGAAGAGCTTTGCCGGATTTGGGAAGGGCTGGTTCTGGGCAAACCATGCAGCCTGCGTGTGCCCGTGTGGACTGACAATAGGTAAACCGCGCACGCTCTTATAAATCCTCTTGGCGATGTCGCACGCAGATGGATCGGCGGGAAAGAGTCGGTTTTCATGGAGCAGGGGCATTGTGTACTTCGTCTTCTTCCTAGTTCGATCTCAGTAGACTCCAAACTCGCATGCGGTAGAACCGCGAATCTGCCGAACCAGCAGCCTCCAGACTCGCAGACTGCTGGCCTTCTTAAGTCCCAGGTAGCAAAAGATTAACCGGTTTGTGGCTTGAGGCCCCCGCCGGATTCGGCCATGCTTCGGCGCTCCTGGGGTTGGTCGGCACAAGCCATAATGCGCTGCCGCCCCTCCCCGAGTCCGTCGATTCCAGACACCACCACATCGCCCGACTTCAGGTATCGCGGTGGCTTGAACCCCAGCCCAACCCCCGACTAACTGATCAAGAACGGCACCCCGAAAATGAGGTCCGACGTGTTGGAGTCCTGCATCGTATGCCAGTTCACCTTGAGCCACAACCGTAGCTTGTGCGGATCCACCTCGTCCGCCGGTACCAATTCCGGGCCCAGCGGAGTGAAGGTGTCGCAACTTGCCCATCACCCACTGCCCGCCTCGCTCGAATTGATAGGCACGCTCACTGTAATCGTTGTGAAGGCAATATCCGGCGACATGCTCCAACGCCTTCGATCTCCATTCCCTATCAGTGTTGGCGCCGAACCCGGTACATCTGCTGGAGCCATGAAAAATCGCCAAGTAGTCCGACCACTATCGCTGGTCCGGATGTCGCTACCTCCTCTACTCTGGAACCACGTGCTGTCGTCACGGCCCCGCCATCGCCCTGCGCGAAGGCGCAGAGCGGATCATCGTGATGACAACCCCTGCAGCGCGTTGCAGGCTTCTTAGATGAGTGTGACCTTTCGAAGCGTGGAGAACTGCTCGATTGGTCGCTCATACTATTCTCGGAGTGAGCTATTCTGTACGCATGGCGTACTGTCAGGCAACTTTCCCGCGCGCTGCTACCTTCCACTCGTCGACCACGTGCTCTCCTTCCACCACAAAGACGCGGTCATGCAGGTTAATGCAAGTGCATGCGTGATTCGGAATGACCCTGAGCCGGTCGCCAATGTTAATCTTGGAGCCACTTGGAATGGTTAGGTGCCCGTGCTCTTCAGAGAGGTCTTCCAGTTTGAATTCCGGGTGTCCCAGCACGTAGCCATAACCCAGCCGGTCACCAGAGAGCAACGGATCTGCGGAAAGGGTCTTACTTCCTGAATCGATAATGGCACGTTGCGAAACACTTGTGCTGACGACTGTGACCAGCACGGCCAAAGCGCAGTTAGCAAACTCGGCCGATTCGGCATCCACGGTATTGCGGTCATTAAATACATACGTTCCGGGGCGGATTTCCGTCAGCCCGTGGAAGCGATGGCTCGCAAAAGCCGCGGGCGTATTACCCCCGCTTACAACCGGATAGGGGATCGAAGCGGAACCGAGAAGCTCGAACAATGCGTCCATGGTCTCATCTTCACGTTCTATGTCCTGCTCACGGATAGTTTGATTACCCATAATGTGCCCCGGATAAACCAGAATCCCGTCCCACCGCAGACCGGGAAGCGCAATTATCTTCTGAATTTCATCCATCGACGAAGCCGCTATGGGCCAGCCGCAGCGGCGGAATCCGGTGTCGAACTCCGCCCTAATTCCAATTTCTGTGCCTGCTGTCTTCGCGGCCTGTGAAATGCCGGCGGCTACCGCAAGCGAATCGACTGCCACCGTGACTCTCACGCGACTTGCAAGATCGACCAGACGTGCCCACTTTTTCTCCCCCCACAATGGATAGACGATCAAGATGTCCTCAATGCCGGCATCTGCCATTACTTCCGCCTCGCCCAGCTTGGCTACGGTTATGCCTGCTGCTCCCTGTTGCAGTTGCAGCCGTGCAATCTCAGGCATCTTGTGCGTCTTGATGTGGGGCCGCAGCGCGAGTCTATGATCGTTGCAGTACTGCGCCATTTTGCGTAGGTTGCGATCGAGCACGTTCACATCGATCAGAAGAGCAGGCGTGTCCAGGTCATGAATGTTCATGAGGACCTCGACACTTTAGCGGAGTTTTGCGTTGCTCTGCTCCTGTAGCCATTTGCGTAGCACCCACTCAATTCTCTCGCGCGCATGGAAGTTAGTCGGTAAGATGGCGTCACGCATTGAAAATGCGGTTCAACTGCTCCCCCAACGCGATGGGCCTCCCGCAGAGGCCAGAAGAACTCCTCTACTCGTATTTCTTGGTGTTTCCTTTTCGGGAAACGGCTTCACCTCCGATTCGCTTCACTTCGGTCGGAAGGGCCATTAACGCAAGCCGGTCTAGGTCGAAGTACCTATAAAGATCAAGGCAGAAAAGTTCCGGTGCGGAACGGAAAGGCACCGAGTTTTTGAGTAGGTAATCCAGGCTCCCCATCGACTCACGACCTTCAATCCGCGCAAACGCAGTCGGTTCTAGCGCGGCAGACGTCACAGCAATCACCTGGTTACGAATCCCCTCTGTTACAACATTAATACCCCTGCGGCCGTCGTTCGTCCGAAGCCAGGCGGCTACCGCCAACAGTTGCGCCGCTTCTAGGCCAAGTGGGCGATTTCCCGTCGTGGCCACCAGCATCTCCCAATCCGCGGGATTTTCTGGCGCAGTGGCTCCATTGAAAAGCAAATCGAGGGCGAGCACCTGTTCCCCGCGATTGACGTGTTCGGAAACCACTTCCGCTGCTGCTTTGTAGCCTTCATCCGCGAGCACGATGGTGACCGGCCCGTCTGACGGGGCCGAAATGGCCTTGAGCCATATTCCTGTGGCGCTGAGCCCGTTCGAGAAATCAAAACGATAAGACAGGGTTTCCAATCCCAGACGCTTGCTGTTGTTTGTCCTCCAGGCATTCTCAACCGAGACCGGGGCATAACGAATCACATCCTTCAGGTGTTCTCGCTGAGACTTGATCCACAAAGCCCGCTCGCTGCCCGTTGGAATCGCCGTTTGGGCGATCTGACCGGCCAACTTTCTGGCAAGGCCCAAGATGGTCAAATTCTGCCGCGGCAAACCCACCGCGAGCTGCTGCGCCGGTCTGATCTCGTCATCGCTGGGTATCTCATTTGGCGTAATGGGCAAGTTAAAGTGTTTGGTGAAGAAACCATAAGCTTGTTCGCGGTTCTCAAGCTGGTAATTATGAGTGCCAGGATCGCGATTCTCGTGCCACGCTAAACCGTCCTCTTTGCCAAACAAACGGAAGAAGGGCCGGACTTGATCATAAATGTAGGGCTTCACCAGAGCAGCACGAAAGCAGCAATCATCCTCTGCGTTGTGAATGAGAAAGGTGGGACGGGGTGCGCGGATGGCCACAAAGAAAGGATAATCCTCATTTTGAGTGAGGTCCGTTGCGTTTTCCTCAATTTCGTCGGTATCAAGAGGGCGGGTGAGGTTGGACTCGAGCGCCCCAATACCCGCTACCTCCACGGCCACGGCGACACGCTCGTCGAGAGCACTCAGCAGCGTGGTTTGCCAGCCACCGCCCGACAAGCCAGTGACCCCAAGCCGGCGGGCATCGACCTGCGGCAGACTTGCTAGATAGTCAAGTCCCCGCCGCATGGAAAGATAGAAGAAGCCCAGCGCATTGGCGCCCACGAGATCGAGGTCAGCCGCATAGTCGTGGCCATTTTCCGGTTGCGCCAGTTCGCCAAATCCCGCCCAGGACAGGCTCAGCGCGAAAATCCCGCGCTTGGCAAAATTGATGCAACGTTTTTGCTCGTATTCCGCCGCATTCCCGGCAACCTCGTGGCCGATCACATTGAGAATGGCTGGTGCCTTCCCATTAATCTTTTGCGGTTCGTACAGGATTGCCGCAGAATCAAAACCTGGCACAATCTCATACCGGAACTTGCGCAACCGGTATCCCTTGTCACTCTCAATAACGTCGGTCTCCTGAAAGCGGGGGGTGGCGCCGATCCACTCACGAGGCCAGCCATGAAAAGCCACATCTTCAAGGACATGATTGCGAATCCTTGCCTCTTCCGACCGCCACTTGTCCGAGCTGAGAGTAGTGGGTAGCCTGGGAATACGTTTCACCAAATAACTTTGCAGCTGGAACGCAGTTACAGCACTGGGCTGGCTGCGCTGTTCGAGCACACTCTGCACGGAATGAGCTGTAGAATGAGCTGTAGTCTGGGAGCTGGCACTGACGAACATAGCAAGAGGCATTATGCAGCCCACAATGAACGGCGTCCTAGGCAACAAGCTCACGCAATCTCCTTATCTGAGGTGCTGTAGTGCTCGTCAGAAGCTGTAAGGCCACTTTGTGCACAAATGGGTGGGCTTACACTAGCCCTGAGTTCTGTGTTCCGGCGGCCCAGGGTGTACCGCAGGCGCTGCCCACTGCTCCATTGTCTTTGTCCTGTCCGTGTCTCCGCGGGAGAGCTGCGTGAGTGTGAAGAATGATGATGCAAGTGCCGATAAGAACAGTGATTCTGATGAATGGACCCGCTTCCAACTGGATCAAATGCGCCTCACCACACCTTGTTCTGATGCGCCATCTGCAAACACCACCTCTTGGGTTTGTTTCGAAACGCGATTCAAGGCAAGAGTTATGTCCCGGTTGCCGTCTCCCCGGAGTTGAACCAGTGCAGGGCTGCTCTCGGCAGCGGAGCAGGACTGCACCATTGCCTGGTGCACATTCTCAAGCGCAATGACCGGTACATTGGGTTGTGATTTCGGAGCCCGGACACGAATCAGTTCGAGATCGAGAGCATTCTTGCACTGTACCGAAGGTCCGCTGTTGACATGCACCACCGCGTTGCTCACGCTGAATTCGTGCACCTGGTAGCAGGAGATGCCTTTTTCAGCGGCCTTCACGAACACATTGTCCAATGACAGCCCTTGAATCGGGCTCTCGGGCAGACCTTCGACGACGACTGCGCGCTCTGCTCCGTCCAAAAGAATATCGCTGCAGTGAAAATTGCGAAAGACCGGAGTGCGCACGTCTACCGAATGCAAAGTGCTTCGATCTTCGTCCTCGTAGAACATGCTGAAGATAATTCCTGTATCTTCGAGGTTTCGCATGACCACATTAACCGCGGACACGTTTTCCACCACATTGCCTCGTCCGCGCGCGGTCCTGAAATATAGCCCGCAGGTCGTTCCGTCGCATACGCAATTGCTGATCGCGACGTTGCGCACTCCTCCAGCCGTTTCGCTGCCGATTCCCACTCCGCATCCGCCGGCGTTGAATACGCAGTTCGTCACGACAATGTTCTCCGAGGGCAGAAACGGTTTTCCGGGAATCTGCTTGTAGCCGGACTTCAGCATAATGCAGTCATCCCCGGTGCTGATGTAGCAGTTAGAGATGCGGACATTACGACAGGACTCCGGATCAATGCCGTCCGTATTCCACGAGTGCGGCGGATTAATAATGGTGAGCCCTTCGATGTAAACGTCTTCACACAAAACCGGGTGAACTGTCCACGAGGGAGAATCATGAATGGTGAGGCCGCTAATCAGCACCTTGCGGCTGCGATAGAGATTGATCATTCGCGGGCGCGGCCAAGGCAGTGCAGAGCCGGGAGGGTTCTCGGGCTCTCTCCCTATGAGTCCCAGTTTCTTACGCAATTTTTCGGTTTTGCCCCATGCGTCCAGCCACACAGCTCCCTGACCGTCGAGAGTCCCCTGGCCAGTGATCGCCACATTCTCAACATCGGTGCCAGTGATCATGGAAGCATAGACCGTGCGCTCCAGGCCCTCCCACCACCCCGGAATCGTGGGATAGTCGGCGAAATTGGCGCTCCCGAGTAGAGTAGCGCCAGCCAAAACTTCAAACTCCAGATTGCTCTTCAGGAAAATCGGTCCGGTTAGATACTTTCCGGGTGCAACGAAAACCTTGCCGCCACCCGCCGCGGCACACGCATCAATCGCGGCTTGAATACTGGATGTGCACAGCGTCCGGCCGTCGCCAACCGCGCCGAAGTCTAGAATGTTCACAACATGGTTCGCAGGGACTTGCTTGGAAGCACTGGATACTCGCGCCGTACGTCCGGGAGAAAGCCAAGACCCGGGGCCAACCGCTGGGCGCAGAGCCGCTGAACTCGCGGCCAGGCCAAGAACGAAGTCGCGACGGCTGGCTTGGTTGGCCTTTATCATCTAACCCTTTTTCTGGCTTCTAGGCTGACAACCAACTCCCAGACTTGATCATGAATTGCTCTTGCCCACCCGCCTTACTTCTGCACCACACACTCCAGTCGCTGCAGGCGCAAATCCGCCAGTTTCTGCGGTGATGCCTCCTCAACACTAATCGTGTCGACACTTCACCGCACCACCAAGTCGCGGGTAATTTTCGAGTATGGTGGTTTGCCCGTCAAGGAGATTTCGCCCAAGTTTCAAAATAACGACCAATTAGCTGGACAACATCACTAGTTTCTCTGATCTTCTGAGTTACGAACTGCTCAAGAATCTGATATTTTTGTCGCCGCGGTTCTCGTTTTTCTGTGGCACATTCTTGACGACCATTGAGAACAATAAATAATGGAGAGACGCATAATGGCTAAGCGCGAAATAAAGCACCCCGATAAACTCGTCTCCACCGGATCTTATTCGGCCGGCATTCAGTTGGATAACTGGTTGTTCATCAGCGGTCAAGGCCCTTTGAACCTACGAACCGGGGAGGTAGTGAGAGGGTCGATCGAGGACGAAACGCGATTGACTCTGTCACACATTGGGAAAATCCTTGAGGCAGCCGGATATAGTTTTGAGGATGTGGTGAAGTGTACTTGTCATCTGGCAGACATTCGGGATTTCGATGGTTTTGATCGGGTGTACTCGGAGTTCTTTTCTGGGGTTCGCCCTGCGCGGACCACAGTGCAGTCGGTTCTGTGGAACGGAATTAAAGTGGAAATCGACGCCATTGCGCGGAGAGTTTGAAGACTGGTTTATCGACAGAACCAATGTCACGGAGATCTGCGATAAAGAAGTGCCGGCAGCGCGGATCATGTGTCCTGGCCTCAATTTGACCTGATATTTGATAAACTCGCGCTACCAGCGCGGATGCATTCGGAGCGAGCGAGAATTCGTCGTCCAGCCGACTGTACGAAAAACCACGTCAGCGGCGAAACCGGTTGACCGCTCAGGCTAAAGGGAGCTATTTGCTGGAGAGTTCTAACCTCGGCTGTGACGTAATCGAAAGCAGATCGGCGTGGGAAGACCAGGAAGACGTCCAATGCACTCAAGGTTCAGATGTGGAGCATTGCCACATTGAGAGTGGATTTTGCTTGTGCATCTGTAATTCTCTCCATTCAAAAAGGGGGAACAAGTAATATGCGTTTCCATCGGCGGCGTTTTGTGCAGGTGTGTGCGACAGTTGCGATCGCTCTGATTTGGCAGCCCTGTCTAACCGCAAGGGCTCAATCCGCGCAACGGGCTGCTACTCCGCCAATGGACTGGAATAGCTGGAACCACTTTGCCGACAAGGTGACCGATGCCGATGTGCGTGCAGCAGCCGATGCTATGGTCGCAAGCGGAATGAGGGATGCTGGCTACATCTATGTCAATATCGACGACTCATGGGAGGGCCAGCGCGACGCGCAGGGCAACATTCATTCCAACAGCAGATTTCCCGACATGAATGTGCTTGGCGACGATGTGCACTCAAAGGGATTGAAGTTCGGAATCTATTCTTCTCCAGGGCCGAAGACGTGTGGGGGTTATGAGGGCAGCTATGACCATGAGCAGCAGGATGCGAACACCTATGCCAAGTGGGGTGTGGACTTTCTGAAATACGACCTATGCAGCTACATGGAGATCATGAAGCTGCACGATCCCCACCAGGATCCGCAGAAGGCGCTGGCGATGATGCAAGAGGCGTACGGGAAGATGCACCAGGCTCTTGTGAACAACACATCGCTCCATCGTTTACAGCCTTTGTCAGTACGGTGTCGATTCCGTGTGGGAGTGGGGTCGGAAGGTGGGGGGATCTGTGGCGCACAACCGATGATATCCGCGATAACTATGGCAGCATGGTGCTGATTGGTTTCTCTCAGGCGGGGCTGGAGAAGTTCGCCGGACTGGGCCATTGGAGTGATCCGGACATGCTCGAGATAGGCAATGGCGGCATGACAGCAGACCAATACCGCACCCAGATGAGCCTATGGGCGATGCTGGCCGCTCCGCTACTCGCCGGCAATGACCTGAGCAAGATGGACGAGACGACCAAAAGCATTCTGATGAACAAAGAAGTGATTGCAGTTGATCAGGACGACTTGGGAATCCAGGGGAGCCGCATCGGGCCGCCTCAATTCTGGGTGAAGACGTTAAGTGGCGGCGCCAAAGCCGTAGCCCTCTTCAACTATGTTACGGACGATGAAGCGGAACCATTCACTCTAATGCTGAAAGATCTGCGCTTCAGCGGTCCAGTTCATGCTCGTGATCTGTGGGCCCACAAAGATCTGGGTGTTCTCCACGGCTCTTATACCGTCACTGTGCCTCAAGGGGGTGTTGTCATGCTTCGGATGTGGAAATAGCGTTCCACATATTCAGAAAGGGGAGCCCATGACTGACCAGCAAATAAGCAGGCAAGAGAACAGAGGCCCGGCCGCAGGATCTTCCCGGGAGCTGACGTGAAACATCCTGCCCATACCATCCTGACCGGGGGCACCATCATTGATGGCACGGGGGCCCCTCCGTTTTCTGGCGAAGTCGTCATTTCAAGTGACCGGATTGTGTTTGCTGGCATCCCCGAACGCAACAGACCCATCACTGCTCCAGATAGCGGGTGTGAGGTCATCGACTGCACTGGGTGCGTCATCGCTCCCGGGTTTATCGATGCGCATAGTCATTCGGATCTTCAGATCCTGGAAAATCGAAACGAAAAGTTACTGCAGGGAGTGACGACCGAAGTTGTAGGCAACTGTGGTTTCTCAGCGTATCCATTGCCGGAAGACCCGCAGGTATTGCGGGATTTCGCAAACGGCATCTTTTGTGGGGATAACAGCTGGGGGTGGAGCTCCGCCTCCGACTACCTTGCGAGCGCGAGCAGATCCAAGGTTGCAACAGTTGCGTCGCTTGTGGGGCATGGTTCGCTGAGAATCAAAGTCGCCGGCAATACCTGCAGATCTCTCACGAGTCGGGAACTTGACACAATGTCGGGCCTGCTGGATGAGGCATTGCAGCAGGGGGCCGTAGGGTTCTCTTCGGGGCTCATGTACGCTCCAGGATCCGGTGCATCGGCGGAAGAGCTGGCGACACTCTGTCGCGTGGTCGCCCGGAGAGGCGGTGTGTATGCCACGCATATGCGCAACTACTCCGACACGTTGGTCGAAGCGGTCGAAGAACAGATTTCTATTGCCGAGGAATCGGTATGCCGCCTCCAGATCTCTCATCTGCAGGCTGCTGGCCAGGATAACTGGCCCTTGCAGCAATACGCCATTGCGGCGATTGAGCAAGCGTCGGCGCGGGGCGCCGATGTGGCATTTGATGCGTATCCGTGGCTGGCCGGATCTACAGTACTTACGCAAGTGCTGCCGCAGACGGCGCTGGATGGGGGGATTTCCCAGCTCCTTTCGCGGCTCGCGGATCCCGTACAGCGTGAATCCATCCGGACTGAGATTAAGCCCGAGGCGCGCTGGGATGGCGTGGTGATAACGTCGGCTGCCACCGATCCAGCCTCACTGGTGGGCAGGTCAATTCAGGACATTGCAGACGAACGGGGAAGTGAACCCGACAACGTGGTGTTGGACATTCTGCTGGAACAACAGGGAAATGTGAACATTGTGGAGCACTGCCAGTCGATGGAGAATCTTCATGCGCTACTCACCCATCCCTTGGCGATTGTTATTACGGATGGGGTTTATACCACTGGGCGTTCACACCCCCGTTTATACGGAACATTTCCTCGGTTACTTGGGGATGTGGTCCGCGAGCTCAAATGGTTAAGTCTTGAAGAAGCCGTCCATAAAGTCACGGGCAAGCCGGCGGCGGCGTTTCACTTGCACGATCGAGGCAGGATTGCGGGAGGTTACGCGGCGGATATCACCGTATTCGATCCGGAGACAGTTCGTACGGATGCCAGTTACGAGATTCCAGCCGTGGCGCCGGCGGGGATCAGGTCAGTGTGGAGGAATGGCAAGGTCGTGGTGAATGCAGGCGTGATGGTATAGGTCCGCTACCATCGGGGTCTTATGAACGTTTAAAACAGACTCCTGTAGTTCTGATCGACGCGGACACACTCGAGTGCAATCTTCGCAGAATGGCGAGTGATCGCAGGACGCACAACCTTGCGCTCGATCCGCATACATTGAAGACGCTCGCCGCAGCCATCCCGTGACTGCCGGTCGATAGAAAGTGCACAGCGGATTTTGGCGCTGTGTAACCTTTGGTGGGAGGCAGGATGATGTATTTCTTGTTTCCGGAGCTCAGGTTGGTGATCAATGGAAAGTTGCGGCCCAGCCCGGCCCGACATGGCTGCGGCATCTGATCCACATCCAATAGGCTGGACGCAAATCGGAACCAGGATGTGCATTGGTCTTGATTTTGAAATTCGCTGAGGAGAAACTGTGTTCGCTGTTTCTTAGCTTGTCTTGCTGAGCAACTGTTGTGCCCTGAGTACGCACAGCGAATGCGATTGAAGCTAAGCCATGAAAGGAAGTTCATGATCGCAAAGAAGTGGATTGTGTTGCTGGTGAGCGTGGTGGTATGCCATGCAGGACATGCGGAGAACAGTCCGCTGCTGCCGCGACCGCAGAAGGTACGGTACGGAAGCGGGAGGGTTGCGCTGCGCGGGATGCGGATCATGTTTGCATCCGCTCCGGATGCGGAGGACCGATTTGCGGCCGAGGAGCTGCGATCCTGGATGCGGGAGCGGACAGGGCTGGAGATAAAGATCGGCTCGTATGGCAACGGGGATGATGGCGAACTGTCGATCCTTCTGGACCGCAAAGGGGCCAAGGATGAGCCTCTGGCGCAGCCGGGAGAGGAGCCTGGGCCGAACTCGCGGGAAGCCTATGATCTGACGGTGACGGAGCGGGGAGTGAAGATCGATGCGCGGTCGTCGGCGGGGATCTTTTATGGAGTGCGGACGGTGCGGCAGCTCATCGAGGGTGAGGGCTCGCAGGCAGTGCTCCCGGTGGTGGAGGTTCATGACTGGCCGTCGCTGGCATACCGGGGAACGATGGTGGATATAAGCCACGGCCCGTTGCCCACAGAGAAGGAGATTGAGCGGCAACTTGAATTTCTGGCGCAGTGGAAGGCGAACCAGTATTACCTTTACAGCGAAGACAGCATTGAGTTGACGGGGTATCCGCTGCTGGACCAGGGGGCGCGCCTGACGAAGGAAGAGGTGCGGCAGATCGTGGCCTATGGCCGGCAGCGGCATATTGATGTGATTCCAAACTTTGACCTGTATGGGCACAAGCATGATTTGTTCCGGATCGAGAAGTACTCGGAGCTATCGGATGAGCCGCACGGGACTGAGTTTGACCCTAGAAATCCGAAGGTAACGCCGCTGCTATCGGATTGGGTGAACCAATTCGCGGATCTGTTTCCGAGTCCGTTCGTTAGCATCGGGTTCGATGAGACCTTTCAAATCGAAGCGGCGACGCATGCGACGGGAGCGGCGGCGGAGCCGACGGCATTGTTTGTGAAGCAGCTCACGACCGTGGCGGACTTATTTGTGAAGCATGGGAAGCACGTGATGGCTTATGACGACATCATCGTGAAGTATCCGCAGATCATCCCCAAGCTTCCGCCGGGGCTGATCGCTGTCGCCTGGTACTACACCTCGGAAGACCCGACATACAAGCGCTGGCTTGATCCCTTAATCGCTCACCATATTCCGCATGTCGTGCAACCGGGAGTTACCAGCTATGACGACATTGCTCCCGATTTCGACACGACATTTGAAAACATCGATACCTTTCTGGCGGCGGGGCGGCGCTCAGGCGCGCTTGGCCTGGTCAATTCGGTCTGGAGTGACGATGCACAGTTGCTGCTTCGCATGTCGCTGCCTGGCATGGCTTATGGGGCGGCGGCTCCGTGGCAATCCCTTCCCATGGACAGGGCCAACTTCTTCTCCGATTATGCGCGGCTGATGTATCCGGCGGCGATGGCTCCAGATATTGCCTCGGCTTTGAGCAATATGACTGTAGCCGAAACCGATGTGAAGAAGCTGCTTGGAGACCAGTCCATGTTTGCGCTGTGGGAGGATCCGTTCTTCCCGCCCTACTACAAGCAGCTGGCAGCGCACCGGGAAGATTTGCATGCGACCCGAATGCATGCGGAAGAGGCCGAGACGGCGCTCATCCATGCCAGGAATCTGGGCGTAGACCCGGAGACGGTAAATAGCTTGATGATCGGCAGCGAGTTGCTGGATTATGCGGGAGAGAAGTTCCAGACGCCGCTGGAGCTGAAGGCGATCTGGGACAACTTCGGGCCGACCCGACCCGACGCCGAGCGCTGGTGGAATGAGTGGGGATCGCGGGTGACCTATTATGACCACTCATCGGTAACGGATCTGATGGACCGGATCACGGACCTGAAGCCAGCATACCGGGCGGAGTGGCTGGAGGAATATACGCCGTATCGTTTGGGCGCGGCGCTGGGGCGGTGGGACGCGGAATACCAGTACTGGCGGGGCGTACACGAGAAGCTGACGGAGTTCAATGAGAGCACGCATGCGGGAGATCCCCTGCCGCCCCTGGATGAGGTGATCGAAAGCCCCCGTCCTTTCTGGGCCCCGGCTCATTAGCCTGACGCAGCCGGGCCGTTGCCTCAAGCTGTTGGAGTGACGTCCCGGTAAGGCGCATCGGTTAATTGCCCCGGAAGGCAAGCTGAATCGCGCAGGCGAGCCCCTGACGGAGGGTGATTATCCGAAGTAATTCAACTTCGATCCAGATGGGAATTTCCTATACGTACGCAATCAGCGCAGTGATCAGATCACCTTATTCCGTGTCGAGAGGAAGACCGGACTGCTGACCTTTACGGGCGATATCAGCCCGTTGGGAACCCCATGTGCATCACGTTCCTCCGTGATCACAATGCAAATACCTCCTGGTGCGCACCGGTCGCGACCGTGAACAGGGATGCGAGGCCGAGCACGACTACGGGGTCAATAGGCTGCACTCATTTCTTCTGCATTCCATAGAGAGTGTTCGACCTTCGTCCTACCCTGTTCTACGGTGGCTCATTACCATCATGACGTGACGTCGGGACAGCAATTATGGGGACGTGTCGCGCAGGATTACTCTAATACGAATTCACCCTCGCCGCGACCGGATCGCATGTGCAACGGAGCCGGTCCGAAGAAGATCACGGAGTGGTTCAATAACAGCTGCTTTGAAACAGCAGCTCTAGCACAGGCTTTGGCGAATCGGACGCTGCGGTTCGGGAGACTCCGGCACGCAATATCCTAAATACAGCCGGGGTGCAAAACTAGGATATGCATTCATCAAGAAGGCAAATATCAGCAGCGGGACGACGGGGAATTCAGGGGAGAGTTCTTCAATGCGTTCAACCACACGAACTTTGGTATACCGGGGACGTCATCGGCACCAGCACGGCAGGCGTAATCTCTTCCAGTGGATCACCCAGAAATTTTCAGTTAGCGGTAAAGTTAGAGTTCTGATTTGCTCAGAACGGGTATTCGTTTCCACCGAATTCAACAAGGAGACGCGATGAACAAGATTGATCTTGAGCACCGCTGTGCGGTTATCACCGGCGGCGCTCAAGGGATTGGATTCGCCATTGCCGAACGGCTGCTGGCTTCGGGCGCATCCCTCTCTTTATGGGATGCCAATGAGGAGTTGCTGAGGAGTGCTTCCCATGAGCTGAGCGCAAAGGGTGAGGTGCAATTTTGTCCGGTTGATGTAACAGATGCAGAAGCAGTTCAACGCGCAGCCGATTTGACGGAGGAGTCTCTGGGCAGAGTTGACATCCTCGTGGCGAGCGCGGGAATTACAGGCCCGAACGCAAAATGCTGGGACTATCCGGTGGATGCATGGCAGCGGGTCATCGATGTCAATCTGAACGGGGTATTTCACTGCTGCCGGGCCGTAGTCCCGTTGATGTTAAAGCATGGCTACGGCCGGATCGTGAACATCGCATCGGTTGCCGGCAAAGAAGGCAATCCGAATGCCTCCGCCTACAGCGCATCCAAGGCAGGAGTCATTGCGCTTAGCAAATCATTGGGCAAAGAACTAGCGGAAAACAACATCGCGGTAAACTGCATTACTCCGGCAGCCGCACGTACACGCCTGTTCGAGCAGATGACTCAAGAACATATCGATTACATGTTATCGAAGATTCCGAGGGGTCGATTTGTACGGGTTGAGGAGATCGCCTCGATGGTGGCATGGCTGGTTTCCGAAGAAAACTCCTATACAACGGGCGCCACTTTTGACTTGAGCGGCGGCCGAGCTACCTATTGATTGCGCAGAAGTCCGTAGCTTCACTTCCGGTCTCAAATTGTCTCATTCACGCCGACGTGGGACGCCTCCATCAGCAGGCCGCAAACAACCCGCGTATGCAAGCTAGTAGGCGCATCCAGCCTATTGAACACAACATTTGAGCGAAGCTACGTTGTTCATAGGCCTGCTGACGGCCTACGAACGAACCACAATGTTGCGTACATCGACCGTGTGGAGAAATGGGCTGCTCTTTACACGACGAAGAGCCGAGAAGAACTTCTCGAACTGAACGCATCCCGCTCCCATCGCGATGAGAGTGTGGGGAGGGGTTGGGCCCATGCCGGCGATTGCAACGTTGGGCTCCCGGCGCGGTGATGCGCTCTCTTTTCCAAGAAAGGAATAAGCACGACTACTGGCGCATGCTGCAGATGATAACCGATTTCACGAATCAGCTCGCGTTAGATGCTCTCAGTGCTCACCATTCGTGACTTAAGTGAGGCACTTTGCTGGAAGACGGCTCTCGTCTTGATTCGATGTACCCTAGTTCGCAATACTTCTTTCTTGTGCTGTATAACCCAGACGCGACGAAATTCCTCCTGCAGCCCGCGTCACCATGCGCGCCAGGATCGGAACACGATCGATTGTAATTTGGCTTGCAGTCCCCGCTACGCTGATTGCGGCCACAGCCTTCTGGTTCTCGTCAAATACGGGAGCTCCAATACAACGCAGTCCGGGTTCATCTTCCTCATCGTCAAGAGCGTACCCTGACTGCTTTACGAGCGTAAGTTCTCGCCTCAAAGCGCTTTTTGAAATGACCGTGCGGCTATTGTGTCGGGCGAAGGCTTTGGTTCTAAGCAGATGAGTAAGCTCATCCTCCGGGAGGAAAGCCAGAAGAACCTTTCCAACTCCGGTGCAATTGACATCCAGTCTGCGGCCGATCCATGAAGCTAGCCTCACCAATCCGGGCGCCTCAACTTTTTCAATGATCACCGCTTCATCGCGTTCCAGCACTGCCATATGGACGGTGAGCCCACTCTCTTGCATTAGACACCGCAAAAAAGGTTGGGCTTCTTCGCGAAGATCCAGGTTCTCGAGCGCACTCCTGCTCAAGCTAACCAACTGCAGCCCAAAGTGGTATTTGCCAGTTTGCGTATTCTTCTGAAGGAATCCCCTTCGTTCTAAGGTTGTTAAGATCAGATGAGCCGAGCTTTTCGGAATCTTGAGCCTTCGACCGATTTCGGAAATTGAAAACCCGTGTTTCGAGTGGGCGAGACATTCAAGCATCGAAAGTGCCCGTTCGATCGACGGTACGGAGTATTCCTTAAGCGGGGCCATGGACCTCCACGATGAATTAAGGAATTCGTCCAATCAGGTGGACGACCAGCAGCAAACCTACCAGAAACCGCTTGACAGATCAATCGAGAATGGAGGGATGATGCCACGTAGCTTGCGTGATTATGCGGATAGCAAGTTTTCTCTATTGCCGGTTAAACCGGTCGCAGCGGGCTCAATCACGTTGCTCGGATGTGGCTTCTACCACAGATAACGGAAAGCGGGAAAATGATGGCGACTCCGGCAAGGAGCCGGAAATTTGTGACCGTACGGGGCAGATCATCCCAATGCTGATGCTGCGGGATCAAAGGCTAGATTGCAAAACAATATTACCCATCGATCGGTTATCAGTGTTCGAGATTTGCTTCGAGGTCGTTGGACAAAGGATTACGGCACCATTGCAGCTCTGTAGCTTGGTAGTATTCGTTGGACATTATGGTTAGATTGTACGAAGCGAGCGGATGCGGGAGGCGGCTTCTTACGAAGTTTAAGGAGGAGCAGGCGTGATTAATGCATGCGAGCTTCGCGTAAACGGTATCATCCCGATTATTCCGACGCCTTTCACGGCAGAGGAGCAGGTTGATTGGCCGTCCATGAGGCGCCTGTTAGATTTCGCGTGCGCGGTGGGCGCTTGCGCCATATGCCTGCCGTCATATGCCAGCGAGTTCTATAAACTCTCGGAGTGCGAGAGGTCGCGCGTGGTGTCCGAGGCTGTGAGGCAGACGGCTGGCCGTCTGCCAGTTTTCGCGCAGGTGAACTTCGCGTCGGTCGTGCAGGCAGTGGAGGCGGCTCGTGAAACTCAGAAAGCCGGGGCATCGGCAATTGCGATCGCCGTGCCGCGCATGTTTGCTTTCGGCGAATCTGATCTGTACCGGTACTTCGACCGGATCCTCTCCTCAATTGACATTCCGCTTCTGATTCAGGATGTCAACCATTCAGGGCCGACGATCACAGCTCGTTTCGCGTCAGAGTTGCATAAGGTTCATCCGCACTTTCGCTGGATCAAGCTGGAAGAACCGATGATGTCGTCGAAAGTGAGCTCCATTTTAGAAGCGACAAATGGCGGAGTCGGCGTTCTCGAAGGCTGGGGCGGCACGTACATGCTGGACCTGATACCGGCCGGCATTTGCGGGGTTATGCCTGGGCTTGCCGTCTCGGATTTGCTCGTCAAAGTATTTCAGCTCGCCACGAATAACGAGATGGAAGAGGCCCACAAAATCTTTGAAGGAGTTCTCCCCCAGATTGTTTTCAGCCTGCAACATTTAGAGCTGTTCCATCACGCCGAAAAGCGGCTGCTCGCAGCTCGCGGCATCGTAGGAGAAACTGTTGTGCGCCAACTCACGTTGAGGCCGGACAAACATCTCGAGGATCGGATCTTGTTTCTAAACCGGCAAATTCTCAACCTCCTCGATCGGCTTGGACTTCCCCACAACCCGATCGTGGTCGAGTAGCGGCCGGTGCGCGACGATATGGAGTACTAGCGTAATTGCAGATTGTGTGCCTTTACGTCAGGTTTACAATGGTTGCCGTTTTTGAACTCAACAAGGAGATTCCGGCTTGCGAGTGTTTCTGAGTTCCTCCTTCATGATCTTTGTTGCTTGCTTAGGAATGCTAGCCCAGCCTTGGCCCGTAAAGCCTTACCGCGCTCTTCTGGTTGTCGAAAAGTGGAACGATCCGTCTAGCGTTCTGGTGGACCACGCAACGGATGCCTTCCAGCCGGTCGCTGCCTTGCTCAAAGCCTGGTCCATTCCTTTTGATATCCTGCGATTAGACCAGCAGCACCTCGATGATACTTACTTGTTGGACCGGTCGGGACAAGCGCGCTACGGCGTGATTATCTGGCTCGCCGATTCTGATTCGTACGCCAACCAGGATGTCGATTCTCTTGGAGAAGCGACCAAGGGCGGAGCGAGTCTTCTGGTTTGCCGATCTCGGTTTCTGGATCCCGCACTCGAACGGCTATTGGGTTTGAAGTTCAAGGAAATCTACTCGGCAACCGACCCTCTCAAGGTCGTCCAGACGCATTTCATAACGCAGGAACTCGTCCGGCAGAAAATGGAATCGCTGGATGTTTCGTGGCAATTTTCTGAGGGACCGTGGGTGGAACCAAGAGGTGGCGAGGTTCTCATCGACCAGAATCACCACGCGGTCCTTACCGTCCGCCAACTGGGAGAAAGAACTTCTGCCATCTGGATGGGAGTGCCGAATTTGTCGATGCTTCGCGACTCAGGATATTGGAGGAGCCTGTTCTTTCGTTCGCTGGTTTGGAGCCTGGGGTATATCGTCCAACCCAACATCGACTATTCCCACAGCATTGAGATTGAGATCGATGATTGGGGGACGTCCGACAAAGGCTACCTTTCCTACTGGCGTTATCTGGAACCGAGCGAAGAAACCCTTCGCAAAGGGCTGATTGCCCCACTCGAGAAGAGACAGTTCGTCGTTGCGGCCAATGTTATTACGGGGTACGTGGACCGGAAGACAAAAAGAATTGTCACTCCCTGGGATCAGAAATTCACGGACCTCTATGGATTACAGCAGGACTACGCTTCTACCCGAAGGGGATTAAAGGAAGCGGTGGAGGCAGGTGTCGTGGAGATTGAATGTCACGGCTGGACGCACATGCAGCCCGACCTCGAGTCTCCTCCTGGACCGTGGTGGAGTGCCGACTTAGCCGGAGAAGGCTCGGCCGACGGCTGGTACAAGGAGTTTGCGGACGAGCGCCGAAGACAGGAGTCCCCCGCTGTCGTACAGCTATTTCGCATGAGACGTGGCCTGGAGTATTTGCGAAAAGATTTCGGGCAGCAGGCGCTGGAGCTGAGGCCCGGTGGTTCCGGCTGGTCAAAGTCTCAGTTCAACAATACTGGTCGAGTGGCGGCCCAGGCAGGATTTGGACTCTTCCATGCCGAGCCGGATTCCTACTATTATCTCGATCCGGATCTGGTCTTGGATATGACAGGCGTCTCGCCGCAAGTGGGAACCACGAGCTACGACCGGCTCGCTGCCTTGCACCCCGAAAGCTGGCCCGCTCATCCGGACGGGCCAGCGATGCTTCTGTTTCACGATCGGGATATAGCGATGCGGTCGGACTTCCTCGAACAGCTCTTGGAAGCCCTGCCGGCCAGCTACAAGACAATGACCACAAACCAGTATATTGGACTCATCCACACTCAAATTGATTCATTACCGGAGAAAGGGTGGCAACTTGCGTTCAATTTTGACGGTCATTACTGCGCTTATTTCGGAAAGCATGCCTCCTCCTGGCAGTTATGGCTCTCCGACCAGCTACGTGACTCGCTCAGAAATTCGGGGTCACTCCTGGTCTCTGTTGATGGTAAGGCGGCCGGGCAATTGAGCGCGGCTGATTTACTCCATGAACATGTGGTGATTGACATTCCGGCAGGCCTTGGCACCCATGTGTGGGAGTTGACGCCAATACCGTAACGAACGGGTCGCTTCGGTCCATATCCAGCACCACCCGCTGGCGTGGATCCATGGCCTCCACCTTCGCCGGCAATTGCTGATTGATTCGGCTCAGACCTTTCAGGTTCTCGTCTTGGCTCAGCACCTCGGTCTCGAACCAGTGCAGACGCAACTGCAACGCTGTCAGCGCTCCCAGATCTTCTCTGAACCGATCAACCGGAGGGTCTGGTCTTGCGACAGACGGGGGGGTATCATGTGTTTCAGGTGTTTCAAAACGGGGCCGAAATTATGTGAAACGCAAGGATACATACATCGCTCTATTTCAGCGGAGTTTCGAGCGAGGGCAGAAGTTTTTTGCTTTTCTTGAGTGCCACGACTTTACGTGAGCACGGCCGGAATCCGAACTCAGAATTCGTCCGTTGCCGCCAACCGGAATGTCTGTCTCCCTCACATACGTGCTACTGACCCATTTCACCGTCCAGCCAATTGGACGAAAAACCAATTCAGCGGCGTAAATCAGTTGACAACTGAGGCTAAGGGGAACTACTTCATTGCCTGCTGGATCGAACGTGGGGCCGTGTGTCTTTAAGCAGGCGACTCGAAGGCATAGGCGGGAATCCCTGGACTGGGATGAACGGAGGTTGGCATGGCTCTCCGGCGGTTGTCTTTTCTCTCTGCACACTTTGGCTTGCTGCTAGCTTGCACAACGGTTCTGCTAGCGCAGTTGAATCGAGGCGCGATCGAAGGCACCGTGACCGATCCTCAAGGGGCGGCGCTTTCGGGAGTGGATGTCACCATCACCGCGGTTGCGACCAATGTTGTAACAAACACCAAGACGAACAGTTCCGGCTACTATCGAGCGGAGGGTTTAGTACCAGGCACCCACCGTGCACATTTCGCAGTAAAGGGATTTGCTTCGCTGGACATTACAGCCATCGAAGTACCTGCTGCGCAGGTGATTCGGGCTGACGCCAAGTTGAAGGTCGGGTCGATCAACGAAAAAATAGAAGTCAAGGCCGAGTTGCCCATGCTGGAGACGGACGCCAGCAACTTCAGCAGCACGTTGCAAAACGACATCATCCAAAATGTCCCCCTGGCAGGCCGGGATCTGCAGCAGTTAACGTTCTTGCTGCCCGGAGTTAACAACGTAGGAGGCCCACCGGGAAGCAATTTCGGTTTTGACAGCCAATTCGGGACCTTCCCAGATCCGACCCACCTCATGGGTTCGGCGATTGCCGTGAACGGCGGGCAGAGTGGAGCGAACGCTTGGTACCTCGACGGCAATCTTAACATTTCCAGCTTCGGGGAAAACATAGTGGTGAACCCATCTCCGGATTCCGTCTCGGAGTTCCAGGCGATCACCAACGCGTTTTCCGCCGAATACTCGCACACCGGGGGGGCCGTCTTTAGCACCGTCCTGAAGTCAGGCACGAACAATTTCCATGGAAGCGTTTACGAATATCTTCGCAACAGCGCAACCAATGCCACCAACCCGTTCAGCTCCCAGGGAGGGTTTGGCAAGAACCTGGTGCAGTTTAACAATTTTGGCGGGACCTTTGGGGGGCCAGTCACGATTCCTCATGTCTACAATGGCAAGAACCGGACTTTCTTCTTTTTTTCCTTTGACGCACAGATTCTTCACCAGAGCGGCAACAACGCTTTTACCGTTCCAACCCCGTTAATGCGCCAGGGAGACTTCAGCGAAGACCCAAGCGTCGTTAGTAACGGGATCTGGGACCCTGTTACCACGGCGGGACCGCAATCGGATGGCACCTTCCAGCGCACCGCCTTCGGGACACCCGTCAACAATACTTACGGGCCGGGCTGTTTGAATACGTCGGTAGAGGCGGGAGCGGCGCAACCAGTACCGGTGCAAACGTGCAGTTTCAGCACCCAAATTCCGACCGTCAGGCTGGACCCCACGGCAATGTTCTTCATGAATTCCTTTCCCTTGCCGAATCACATTGACACCTTGGGGGGCTGCCCGCTTTCCAGCAACGGTCCGTACAGTATCTGCAACAACTACGTGGGCAGGACGGGAAGCAGCCAGGACCCCATTAATCTCTCGATCAAGGTTGACCATCAAACCGGCAAGGGGAAGTATTTCTTTGAGTGGCTATTTAGCCCTACCCAATATCGCAATTACGCTGTGCCCTGGACCGGTCCCACGCTTCCTCAAGAACTCATCGGGTTTGGATCGAATTATAATTTCGGCATTCGCAGCCAAATTATTGCGTTGGGTCACACCTACACTTTCAGCGCTAAACTCATCAATGAATTTCGCGCCAGCTTCACCCGACAATTCCTCACAACTCTGAAGCACCCTTACCCAGACGGGGTTACATCTCAGTCGGCGGTGGAGCAGAAACTAGCGGCGAGCCTTCTGCCCACTAATCCTTTCTTTCCCACCCCGAATTTTGAGATCGACAGCACGCCGGGAGGCGGATTCATTGACTTCGGTCCCACAGCTTGGGTCAATATAGCGACGGGAACGGAAGCTTATAACATTCTCGACAACGTAACCAGAATTATTGGGAAGCACACCCTGAAAACTGGCTTTATTTATCGTCTAAACCATGCCAGTTATATCAGCGGCGATCCCACCACTCTCGACTTCAGCGGTTCATTGACTCAGGATCCGAATACTGGCAACGGGGGCAATGGCCTATCGCAATTCATGTTAGGAGCGGTCCCAGCGGACGGCAGCGGCTTTGCCGGGCGTTTGCAGCCGCCCTATATACGCTGGCGCGGCTGGAGCTTCTATATACAAGACGACTTTCACGTGAGGCCCAACTTCACCTGGAATTTGGGACTGCGCTACGACCTTAATGGTTACTTCAAAGCTCGTTATTATCCAATGGGGAACTTCTGTTTCACTTGCCTCAATCCGTTGACCGGCCTGAAAGGACAAAACATTTATGAAGGCGACCCGGGATTCCCTAAGGGCGATATCCTACCGGCCAACCATACCAGCATTGCGCCGCGCTTCAACTTTGCTTGGTCGCCCTTCACCAATCGCAAGACCGTCATTCGCGGCGGATACGATATTTTCTATAGCGATGCGATTGAAAACATTAACGCACCTGGCCAGTCAGTCGTCAACGGAGCTGGTTGGGGCCTAAGTGGAGATTGGAGTAAGAGTTTCTTTCCGCAATGCATCGCATTCAACGGACCTTGCGTGGCCTTCTCTTTAGGCGACACGACCAGCGACAAGACGAGCCTGCTCTTCCCGTCCATAACAGGGTCGTTCCCGGCACAAACTCGCGCAAATTTCCTGGGTGGCACTTACGCTTTTATCAAACCGAATCGTGATCCCATGGTGCAAAGCTATACCTTCGAAATTCAACAGGAGTTTCCTGGCAAACTGGCGGTCTCGCTGGCATATGTAGGCACTCATGGATCTCACTTGGCGGGAAGCGGGCCGGGGAACTGGTTCAACTATGTCTCAACCAAGAACGCGCTCAAGTACCAATCCCAACTTTCCAATAATTACCCTATTTCGCAGTTTTATTCCGGCCAGACCGCCTCACAGTTGGGTTTACTGTATGGGGATCCGGTTAATGGACCTGTGAGCAGTCTGCAGCTAACAACTCTGTTGCTTCCTTACCCTTTCTTCCCCTCGGTTCCGACGAACGGCACGTACACCGGCACGAGCACTTATAACGGGATGAACCTGAAGGTAGAAAAACGGGCTTCTCACGGCCTAGACTTCATCGCTGCTTATACGGTCTCCAAGCAGATGGATAACTGGTCCGTGGGCGGAGCAGGCGTGGAAGCAGTAGATCCGATTCATTTCACGCGGACCGGGCTTATCGGCGGCCGCGGCGGCCAATTGGAGAGCACCTTCGGTGGCCCGGAGACATTTCAGGATCCGGACCACAGGAATGCTGATCGCGCCATAGCGGTCGATGACATACCCCAGATGCTCAACATCGGCGCCACTTACGAACTCCCGTTAGGCAGCGGCAAAGCCCTTCTGAACCGAAAAGGCAAATTAGGTAGCATTCTCGGAGGTTGGAAGCTAAGCGGCAACTTCAACGCCCAGAGAGGCCTGCCGCTGCCCATTTCATGCCCGGCCAGTACGCTGCAAGAAACAGTTTTTCCGAATCAGGGTGTTGTTTCCGATGTATCAGGAGGGCGATGCAACCTCATTGGTGATCCTCATTTCGCTGGGCACCGCTCCAAATCCCAGAAAATCGCGGATTGGATCAATCCCGCGGCTTTCGAGCCCGCTTTTGGAAGCGACCCAAACTTCTGGGCGAACTATGATCCAACCGATCCTCGGGCGTGGACGTTCGGAAATATGAAGCCGCGGACGGATGCCATTCGTGGTCCTGGTTTCTGGAACCTGGATTCATCGTTGATGAAGGATTTCCACCTTGCCGAGGAGAGGTATGTCGAATTCCGCTGGGAAGTGTTCAATACCCTTAACCATCAGAATCTAGCACTTCCCAACACAACATTCTGCTTACCGCTCGGACCGGACGGCATACCCGACCGGGTCCATCAAGACGGATGTACGTTCGGCCGTATTACCGGCGTCCAAACCGACCCGAGAAACATGACTTTCGCTCTCAAGTTCGTCTGGTGATTGAGGCGAGATAGCGAACATCATAACTCGCGGGAACTCGAATGATTTTGCTGTTACACGGAACCGGAGCAAGCCAAGAATCTGATTCTATACATTTTCGATCAATGATTCAGAGATTCAGGCCGTCGTTAGAACAAAACTTTATGGAGGGTGCTATGAAACATTTGCGGAAGATCCTGACGCTCAGCGTAACCGTGCTGTCGCTGCTTTTTGCTAGACCCATCGCGACTCAAGCACAAACACAAATGGGCAATGTAAAACATGTCTTTATCATACTGATGGAAAATCACAACTGGACCGGCGACAACAGCGGTGCTTCATTTGGTGCCCCAGACATCAAAGGCAGCCCGTTGGCGCCATATATCAACAGCTTGATACCGTTGCGGGCGCATGCGGAGCAATACTTTAACCCTCCGGGGAACCATCCTAGTTTGCCTAATTACCTGTGGCTCGAAGCAGGGACAAATTTCGGTGTCCTTAATGACAACCTTCCCACACGGAAAAATGGGCATCCTCTCAACGGTCAAACCACAACCGCGCATCTGGTGACCCAGTTGGTGAATCACCTTCCGGCCGTCACCTGGAAGGCTTACGCTGAACCCGACTTTCCCAACCCCGATTTTACCGACTGCCCGCTAAACTTCAGCGAAGTCGACGTGAACCATGTGGCGTTTGTCTACTTCTCGGATACCACAAACGGCTTCAGTTCGTCCTCCCCCAATTGTATCGCGCATGTCAGGCCATATTCCCATCTGGCGACGGATTTGGCCTCCGGAACGGCTTGCACGCCTGCGCTCATCAACTCTGGGACCCCGTGTTACGCACAATATAACTTCATTACGCCAAACCTGTGTCATGACGGGCACGAGAACATTACTTCTTGCGATCCTAATGATCCTACAGATAACACGCTGCGCGGCGATACCTGGCTTAAGAATATCGGTGTACCCGCCATCACCGGCTCCAGCGTCTACACGACCGATGGAGCCTTGTTCATCCTCTGGGATGAAGCTGAAGACGGCGGCACCTTTAGCGACGGCCCGATTGGCATGTTCGTGCTTTCACCGTTTGCCAAGACAAATTATCAGAATACCATTCACTACGACCATAGCTCTATGCTGAAAACGTTCCAGGAAATCTTCGGCGTTACGCCGCTGCTGGGAGGCGCCGCTAACCCGGGCACAAATGATCTGGGCGATTTCTTCCTACCACTTAAGAAGAAGAAGTGAGCTGTTCACCGTGTTCCCTTAGCGCATTGATGCGGTTCGAGCTGCCCGGTTGAAGAGTGTGGAAGCGGAATGAGGCGAAGAGCGAAAAAATTGACAAAGACACCGTTCATCATCGCGTGGCTCTTAATAACTTGCTGCGCGACTTTTGGCGCGGTACCGATCGTCTGGATTGTCCCGAGTTCTTTGGTGCGAGTGTACCCAACGGACGCTCCGGGTAGCGGCACGACGGCAACGATCAACTGTGCCCGCGGAGAATACTGCGCTTTTCAGGTGGCCACACACGCCCCTGCGGGCGGGCTTACTAACATCAACTTTGGCGCTTCGAGTTTAACGGGACCTGGTGGTGCGTCAATTCCCAGCACGGATTTGATCAGGTACCGAGAACAATACATAACGGTCCAGCAGCACAGTCCAACCAATTCCGGCGGCGGCCCGCCCAATCTCCCAATAACTAACCAGAACACTTTTCCGGACCCTCTGGTGCCGTTCATTGATCCGGCGATACTGGACCCACTGGACCAGAGACGATAGCTTGTTGGAATCAGTTCGCGAGCAATTGGGAAGTCAGATCGCCGCCAGCAATTGCGCCCCCTGACTGGAGACAGAAATGGCAAACCTTGTTTCGCCTCCCGTTGTAAACGCCACGAGCTCCCTGGCCGCTGAGCCTGAGAGTAAGCGAATGGCTGTCCCTGCAGCCCCCGAGCGCCTAGGTTCGCTCGACGCCTTCCGCGGTTTCGTGATGCTTTGGATTATCGGCGGCGAGGGGTTGATGGTAGGCTTAGCGGCCCTGGGACACAATCGCGTCATCGACACGATCGTTTACGAGCTCAGCCACAGTCCTTGGCAGGGGCTGCGCTTTTACGACTGTATCTGGCCGTGCTTCATGCTGATGGTCGGAGTCTCGGTGCCCCTCTCGTTTGCAAAGCGCTCCCTTGCTCAGACCTATCATCAGCAGTTGGTTCACGCCGCAAAGCGCGCGATAGTCCTTTTCTTGCTCGGCTCGGTGCGCGAATCGGTTTCGCTCGGTTCGCCGTACCTGATCGAATTGAGCAGCGCCTTGCAGCCCATTGCTATTGCTTATTTCGTCGCTGTTTTGGTAGTCCGCAAGTCCTGGCGTTTTCAGGCTCTGCTGGGCGCTGGGATCCTCGCTGGCTATGCGCTTGTCTTAGCGTTCATCCGGGCTCCAGGCATATCGGCGGGTAGCTATGAGTTTAATCACAACCTAGTTCACTTGGTCGATATTGCTTTGCTCGGCCAAGCTCACTGGGACCGCTTGCCTTATGCAGACGAAGGCTGGGGGACCGTGTTGAGCATGATTCCAACCATCTCAACCACGCTGCTCGGCCTACTGATTGGCGAATTGCTGATGAGCGCACGCTCGAAGGGAATCAAGGCCAAGTTCATTGGTGGTATAGGATTGGGGTGCTTGGCGATTGGCTATGGAACAAGCTTTTTAGTGCCGGTGGTCATGAAGATGTGGACTACTTCCTACGGTCTCTTGTCTGCTGGGTGGGCGTCCCTCTTGCTTCTGTTTTTTTATTGGTTCATTGACATCCGAGGGTACCGAAAGTGGGCGTTTCCTTTGAGCGTCATCGGGATGAACGCCATTTTCATTTACATGTTTACGAGCCTTATTCACCTTGATCCGATGGTCGGCGTCTTTACTCGGCCCATGGTGAAGCTTTGGCCCAATTCCGGACTACTCTTCCAACAGGTCGCAATTCTTGCAGTCGAATGGGTCATCCTGTTCTGGATGTACAAACGGAAGATTTTCGTTAAGGCCTGAAGAGGTCTGCCGCAACCCCGCGGCCGGGGCGGGAATACAAACCGTATCAGGCAAAGTTGTTTTGTCGATGGACTCTTTGACAGCGAAGGTCTTGATTTCGCCCGGCCCGAAAACCCGCGAATGTTATACGGGGAATTATGATCATGAAGAGCAGGATGCCCAGACTTACGCCGCTTGGTTGGACGAATATTCTTCCTACCGGCTCGCTTTGGCATTGCGGAGACGGAATGGTGAATAGGAGTATTGGCGAATTCCAAAAGCGATTGCAGCAATTTTCGGACCACTCACACGAAGGAGACGTCCTGGCGCCGCTGGAGAAGCTCGCTTAGGAGTAACAATGACTACGCAGAATAGTAACAAAGCGCTCGACGGCCAAGTCGCTTCCGCTAGTCCACCGGCTCCGGACAAGTTTCGTCACGCCGCCGCCGTGGACACGGACGCCTCTGCTGCCTATCCGCAATCCGCGGAAATTTTCAGTCATAATCGGCGCTTCATACCCGGCGGCGTCGTCTCAGTGAACCGGGCCGTTCAACCGGAGATCGTCTTCATCAAAGGTCAAGGCGCGCACATATGGGACGCAGACGGAAATCAGTACATTGATTATCATGCAGCGTTTGCTCCGCACTTCTTAGGACACAACGATCCATATGTCACTGACGCAGTCATCTCCGTGCTGGGAAAAGGAGCCAGTCTTTACGGCTCAGGAACGACCGAGCTGGAAGGGCAGCTGGCGGAACTCATCTGCCGACATATACCAGCAGTAGAATCTGTTCAATTCTTGAACACTGGCAGCGAAGCTACTTACCAAGCAATTCGTTTAGCCCGGGCGGTCACCCAAAGGGATCACATCATCGTCATGCAGGGTGGCTACAACGGGTGGCATGACGACGTTTCCTGTAATTTGATGACGCCCCTTGATGTGATCGGCCCAAGGGTTTCTCCGGGTGAATACCCTTATATTCCGATTAGCGCGGGAATTCCCCGCGAGCATCAAAAACTCGTTCACCCGGTTAACTTCAACGATCTTAGGTCAGTAGAGTATGTCTGTCAGAAGTATTCCACAGCGGCACTGATCACGGAGCCGATTCTCCAAAATCTCGGGATCATCAAGCCTGAGGTCGGATATCTGGACGGACTCCGTCGATTGGCCGACCAGCACGGCTTTATCCTCATTTTTGATGAGGTCAAGACCGGGTTTCGCCACGGGATTGCCGGCTATGCAAAGATTGCGGGTGTGATGCCGGATCTCGCCGTTTATGGCAAGGCTCTGGCAAATGGCTATCCCATTGCCGCACTGGGTGGCAAGAAGGAGCTGATGGATTGGTTCGTCCACCCTGAACCTTCGAAACGAGTGCTGTTGGCCGGCACTTACAATGCGCATCCGGTCCCAACCGCGGCCGCAATTGCCACAATAGAACGCCTGCTCATGAACGATGGAGAAGTCTACCGCCATGTCGAATTCTTAGGGCAGAAGATGCAGGAAGGCTTAGAAAGAATCATTAACAACCTGAGTTTCGAGGCAGTAGTCGCCAGGCAAGGTTCAGCTTTCTGTATCTATTTCATGGATCATTGCCCAAAGGACTGGCACGACTTGGCGACCTGTCACGACTTTGGCCTGGATCAGCAGTTGCGCGGAAGTTTGATCGGCTGTGGTACTTACTTTTTTCCGGCAGCGACGAAGCAATGTTCTATATCTTTCGCACACACGGAAGAAGACATCGAAGTCACGTTGGAGCAAATCCAAAATCAGTTAAGTGAAATGTTGAGGTGAGGAATCTCATGCGCTCCTGGCTGCTTCTATTTAGCTGCAACTTTATGTGGGCGTTGCAGTTTACGTGTATCAAATTGGTTCAGGATCAGGTTGGTTCCCTGTTTACCGTCTGGGGTCCAATGACTCTGGCCACCGTAATGCTATATCCGTTGGTTAGGTTGGAAGCGAAAAGTGCGGAAAACAAGGACAGGCGAATCAGCGACATTCTAATTTTCCTTTTACTCGCCATAGCGGGAGTGTTTCCCGGACAGGTGCTCATCACCTGGGGCACTCGCATGTCGCTAGCCAGCAATGCTGCCCTACTCATGTTGACGTTGCCGGTGTCCACTGCGTTCCTGGCATTTATGTTTTTGCATGAAAAAATGACACCTGTAAGGTGGGTCAGTTTTGGACTGGCAATAATCGGCGTCCTTATGTGCTCCGATATCAATTTTCGAACTCTGAACTTTGGCAAAGGCTATCTCTACGGGAATGCCCTGATTTTCATAGGCACGCTGGGTAGCGCCTTTTACAACTCCTACGGCAAAAAGATACTGGAACGCTACTCGCCGACGGAAATGTTATTTTTCACTTACCTGGCGATGTTTGTCATCATGACTCCATTGACCCTGGCCCAGGAACCTGGAGTGTTCGCTGCAATTCCTCATTTCTCCCTCAGAACCTGGATCGGGCTGGTCCTGCTCACCTTCTTCCATAACTATCTGTCAATGGTTCTGTTTCTCAAGGCTCTTAAACAGCTCGATGCGATCCAAGCCGCACTGTCAAACTACTTAATTACGTTTTTTGGGGTCCCCATTGCGGCCATCTGGCTAAAAGAGAAGTTAACGTCACTGGCGGTTATCGGCGGAGTCTTGATTTTGGGTAGCACACTACTGATCACCGTCTGGGAAAACAGAGAGGCGTCAAGGAGATACAACGCAGTGCCAGCCTCAGAGTGAGAGCGGATCAGGATCTCGATTCGGACAGGACAAGATGATGCGGAGTCGAAAAAGCAATCGTTCAGGCAAATCCGGCGCAGGGCGCAACCCGACTGGGCCGCAAACTCTTATCTGCGGCAATGCCGGCGTTGTTGGAATGGGGCTGATGGGGAGCAGTATCGTTGCTTGCCTGCTCGCCGCCGGACACACTGTGGTTGCAGTGGAGGCAGATCCAGTCAGAGTCAGAAAAGCTCCCCGTCAAGTGCTGTCACTTCTTAAGGGTCTAAGAGAAGAAAGTTTATTAAGATCAGACCCGCGAAGGATTATGAGAAGGCTGACCATTTCTCAGGACTATTCCGCCCTGCGGCAAAGCCAGATAGTCGTCGAATGCGTCACCGAGGATCTTAATGTCAAAAGGGAGGTGATCCGGAGGATCGAGCAGGCAGTGTCTCCCGGCACCGTCATCGGAAGTAATACTTCTGCGATTCCACCCACCGCGCTTCAACAAGATGCGCTTCATCCTGAGCGGATTTTGGGCATTCATTGGGCGGAACCTGCCCACATAACGCGCTTTATGGAAATCATTTGCGGAGAGGGCACGCTGCCAGTTTATGCTGAGCGCGCTTTCGCATTGGCGCGGCAATTGGGCAAAGAGCCGTCGCTTCTGCGCAAAGATGTGCGCGGGTTCATCACCAATCGAATTATGTATGCGATGCTGCGCGAGGCATTTCACCTAGTCGAGTCTGGAGTAGCTTCAATCGCCGACGTGGACCGATCGTTACGGAACGATCTGGGCTATTGGATCACTTTTGCCGGACCATTCCGCTTCATGGATCTTACCGGAATCCCTGCCTATTGTGCGGTCATGCGCGATCTTCTGCCGGAGCTCGACTGTAGCCAGCAGGTTCCACCCCTGATGACGAGACTTGTCGAGTCCGGGGCCCAAGGCGTTGCGAACGCCAGAGGCTTTTACGATTACACGCCCGCCCAGGCGAGAAGGTGGGAAAAGCGTTTCTTGAAATTCAGTTATGACGTCAGGGCTCTGGCTCGGAAATATCCTGAGGAGAATGGGAGTTGTATTGGCGGCACGGTCGAAAGAACAGCCTCCGACAAACAACGTGAAGCTCGGAAGCAGGGTCTCGAACGGCGGAGCACAGGGTAGCAGAGTGCAGGGGGGAGACTGTTTGTATCTTGATAGCCACAATGCCATGCAGGGCTGGACGGGTATTGATATGGACTGGCCCAAGACGTGATGCGGCTCTTCTAGTGGTCACACTTCTGGTTGGTACGACTGCGGTTGGGCACGCAAGCATCAGAACTGGCGAGGGTGGGGACTCGCACTCACCACTCTGTTCTCCACGCGCGGCAATCCTGCAAACATTGCTTCCGACACAAAGCGAACAAGTGACGGAATCCTCGTCCGATGCGGTGGTTGAGTCGCTTGCAAGAGCCTTATCCGATGGGAAGACCGAAAAAGCCCATGATCTGTTAGTCCAGATCTTGAAACGTCCCCATCTCACCTCTGATTTTCTATTACGAGTGGGAATACAATTCGCCCAACGAGAACTGTATGGGGAGGCAGGCGAGGCCTTCCAACGCTGCATTCAGGAGCATCCTGAGATTTTTGAGGCCTATTACAACCTTGCTTTGGCGGACATTGCCGGGCAGAAGTGGGATGAAGCCCTTGCGATCGTAGAGCGAGCGCCGCAGGAATCGAGAGCTGAGGTCTTGGCCTGTTCGTATCTACGCGGTAAGGTAGAAGATTCGCAGGGAAAAACCCGCGAAGCTGAGCGCGATCTTTCGGACGCGTTTGCGGGTGCGCCGCAGAATCCAACCTACGCCATGGACCTTGGCCTGTTTTACATCCACGAGCGTGCGTACCTCCAGGCGGCCACAGTGTTTGAACGCGCCGCTGGGCTTAATTCCCGTTCGTCATTTCTTCTTCTCGGACTCTCCCTCTCCCGATTCCTTGCGGGGCAACATGAGCAATCGATAGCGACCTTAAAGAAGCTTCTTTCTATGCAGCCGGATTTCGCTCCCGCCCAAGTTCTCATGACCTTTGTCTTGTCTGCGCAGGGAAAGCTGGAGGATGCCGAAAAGGTTGCGCGCCAGGGCCTGAACTCTACTCGTGCATCTCCCTATTTGTATTACCTTGACGCTTCTATTCTGGTGAAGCTTCAATCGCGGCAGTACAAACGGATCTTCGAGGAACTGAGCATTGCCCAAAGTAAGATTTCCTCCTGCAGTCTGTGCTACTTCACGGGGAGCAAAGCACATCAGGCGCAAGGGAACTTCGAAGCGGCCATTGCTGATCTCGAAATTGCCACTCGCTTAGATCCGACCTTTCCCGAAGCTTGGTATCGCCTAGCTTCTCTGTATCGCCGTGTGGGCCGCAGCGCCGACGCATCGCGGGCGCAAGATCAGTTCCAAGAACTCAAGGCTAATAAGGAAGGACGGGAGATTCAGATGCTACGCGAGAACTTTCTGCAAACCTTGGATGCTGTCCAACCTGCTCAATGATCGGAGCTGGGGGATAAAGCTGGAGCACTAATGACGTATCGACGAAAAGGTCTGATGTGAAGGCGTCACATTTTTCAGTCGCTGGATTCATGTTTTGGTGCCTTCTGCTCGCTTTCTCAACCTCTGTGATCTGGCCCACGGCGACAATCGCTCCCCAAGGTTTCTCAGCCACTCCGCCGAGTGTCCATTTTGTAGATATCGCGGCTCGTGCCGGATTGACGGCCAGGACGGAGGATGGCGGCGAGAGGACGAAAAAATACATCATCGAAACCACCGGCAGCGGCGCGGCGTTCTTCGACTACGACAATGATGGGTCGCCGGACATTTTTCTGGTCAACGGGACTACTCTGGAGGGCTTTCGGAAGGACACGGCGCCCACCAGCCACCTCTATCACAATAATCGCGATGGGACCTTCACCGATGTGACTCAAAAAGCTCATGTCGCACTGGTGGGCTGGGGCCAAGGAGTCTGCACAGGCGATTACGACAACGACGGGTGGGTGGACTTGTTCATCACTTTCTGGGGCCACAACGTACTGCTACACAACAATGGTGACGGGACCTTTATTGACATCACAAGGAAATCTGGACTGTGGCATGACGATTTGCGCTGGAGCACCGGATGCGCCTTCGTCGACTATGACCGTGACGGCCGCCTGGACCTGTTCGTCTCCCAGTACATCGATTTTGATCCCGCAAAGACGCCCATTCCGGGGCAGAGCAGTTTCTGCCGTTGGAAGGGGATTCCTGTCATGTGCGGCCCCCGCGGTTTGAAGGGCACAAGAAACCAACTCTACCACAATAACGGCGACGGGACGTTTAGCGACGCCAGCGATAAATCCGGAGTGGCCAGAGCGGGACCATATTACTGCTTCACGGCCCTCGCCGGAGATTTCGACAACGACGGTTGGCCTGACATCTATGTAGCCTGCGATTCCACCCCCAGCATTCTGTTCCACAACAATCACGACGGGACATTCAGCGAGATCGGCGCTCGCGCTGGTGTCGCCTACAACGAGGACGGCCATGAACAAGCCGGTATGGGCGCCGATGCCGCGGACTACGACGGCGACGGCTGGTTAGATATCATCAAGACGAACTTTTCTGACCAAACGGCCAGCCTCTACCGCAACAATCAAGACGGAACCTTCACCGACGCTACCTACGAGGCGGGTCTTGGTGGCAACACACAATTCCTGGGCTGGGGCACGCTTTTTGTAGATATTGATAATGACGGATGGCCCGACCTGTTTATGGCAAATGGACACGTCTATCCTGAACTAGATCGAAAGGCCATGGGTAGTACTTTCCGGGAGCGCAAGTTGCTCTACTGGAATCGGCATGATGGCAAGTTCAAGGATATCTCGCTCAATGCCGGTCCGGGTATCACCAAGCCTTTTAACAGCCACGGTGTGGCTGCCGCCGACTTCGACAATGACGGTATGGTGGAACTCTTGGTGAACAACAGCCATGATCCGCCGAGCCTGCTGAAGAATTACGACAAACATGGTAACTGGGTGCTGGTCAAGCTCGTCGGGACGAAGTCTAATCGTGACGCCATCGGCGCCCAAGTGCGGGTGTGGACGGGCGGCCACCAACAATTGCAAGAAGTCCGCAGCGGCGGCGGCTACATCTCACAAAGTGATTTCCGGTTGCATTTTGGCCTCGGCTCCGCGACGAAAATTGATGTATTGGAAATTCGATGGCCCAGTGGATTGCTGGAGAAGTTGGAGGACCTTCCGCCTAATCAGATCGTGTCAGTGAAGGAGGGGACGGGAATCGTCAAGCACTAACACTACGGGAACCCGACGGACTCAATCGTGGTTAGATTGGAATCAGATTTACGTGGACAGTATTGTCTTCAAGGGCGGTACGGTGATCGACGCCACGGGGGGCGCCACCCAGTTGCGGTGACGTCTTAATCTCCGGCCAGGCCATAGAGAGGGTCGGCGTCTTCGGGACCCCCGTCGAAGCGCAGGTAATTGACAAGCGCTCGAATCCGCCCGCGACTATTTGAAGGTGATCCGAGCTGATCTCGCAGATCGAAAGCCTTAAATCGGAAACCGAAACCGGGGTCTGGCCTTCTCTCCCCCAGCCGTCAGGTGTCACGACCGCTGACTCGGCGCGTATAAAACGCGCGTCCTTGACCGCTGCTCCGCTGCTGGCCTGATCCAAATATTAGAGGCATGGGCCTCTCTTCTCACCAAAGGTACGCCAACGGCAATGGACTTCAGCGATTCCCACGGCTGTCCCATTCGCCCTAAACCGGGGACTTCCTAAACGATCCGCAGAAGGGACAACAATGGAACGCATTCGTGAGCCGACTAGATCCAGGAGACAAGGCCCCATCGCTTGAGGAAGTCGGCGCGCTCCCGCGCTCCTGCGTCTTACTCTAGAACGGGAAGCGAATCGAAAGAATCGCGTTGTGGTTGCTTGTATGAAAGTGAGTCGTGGCGATCTGGTATCCGCCGCCAGCCGTAAAGCCAACTCTGCCCCACAGGCGAAATCGGCCCATCACCAAACCCGGTGTCACGAAATTTTGCTTTTGGCCATCATTCTTTCCATCCTGAAAGAATGTTGAGTTAAGCTCCACTTCGGGCCAGAACTTCCGGAACACACGGTATTGGAAAGTGTTATTCCAGGCGTAGTTTCGTCGCACGAGCGTCGTGTCTACTGTGGGAAGTCCAACCCCGAATGTACCTTGCAGGTCGAAGTTGCCGAACCCCTTGCCATACGCGATCGTCGGGGTAATCACCGCGTGTAGAGCTCCGTTCTTGTGGTCACCGGTCGGGAGGCTCCAGCTCACAAACGCTGTCAGAATGTAATTGCCATGTTCT
>QIAN01000108.1:76431-100012 GCA_003225005.1 Acidobacteriota bacterium
GGAATGCAACGTCGCCGAATCCATCGGGCACCGTGGGATCGTTGTGCACGAGATAGGGAGGCACGTTGAAAATAGCCTCGACCTTCTCGAAAGGAATTAATTCCAGCCCTTTTCCACCATCGAAGTTGTCGGTGGTAATCCCCTTGGCATTTGTTTGCCACAATTGCTCGTAGCGATATTCCTCTTCGAGGCGAGGGGTGGTCGTCGCCAGGGGCGTGACCCAGTGAGGTTGCTCATCCTTGGTTTTGTCCACACGGGCAAACCAGTCGGCAAAATATCCATCCTGCGCAGATGTCAATGTCGGAACCAGACACAGTACGGCGAGCGCACACAACAGAACAACCTTTCGCATTCAACCTCCAAAGACAAGTTTGCTTGAAAGATGTTTATTGTACATGCAGATTTAATACAATCGAAAATAATATACGATTCTATACGATTCTACTTTTTTTGTGCTGGGTGTGAAGCCACGGCCGACGTGGCCGCAGTTGCGTCTTCGTCAAGAATCCGAGAGGCGCTAGGGTCGCCAATCAGGCTCAATCAACTTTTGACCAAGGCCGAGCGTGCACTATACGATTCCGCCGGGAACCCTTATGAAAAACAAGTCTTCGGAACAGCAACACGAGCACGAAGGGCTGTTAAGGCCGCGTGAAGCCGCGCTACAGCTGAGAATTAGCTTTCCTACCATTAAGCAGTGGATTTACGCGCGGAAAATCCGCAGCGTGACGACTCCGGGCGGCCACCATCGAATCCCACGGAGCGAGGTGGATCGATTCCTATTCCGGACACGAGCAAAAACTGCCCCTGAGCGCCAGGACCTCATCCGCCGCGTCAGTGGACGCAATCAACTCGTCGGCCGAATCGAAGATGTGCGGATCAGCGGACTCATGGCCGAAGTAACGCTTTCGATTGGGAACCAGCAGATCACATCAATCATAACTGCCAGGTCGGCCCGAGAAATGCAACTCAAACCCGGTCAGGCTGCGGCCGCTCTCATCAAGGCCACCGAGGTCATGATTCTGCGCGTGTAACGCAGACACTACCGAGGCGACCGTCAGCGGCAGATTTTGATCCTTGTCCCGGAAGCCGTAGGCCTTCGAGAATGCTACTTTTCCGTCATGAAGGTCGCGATTCCCACACCCGTGACTTCCGCAGCCTTCATCAGCCGTGACACAGTTTCGTCGACTTCCGCCGACGTGATTGTGCTGCGGTCCAGTCGTTTGATACTTGGCGGTTCTCGCGCTGGCAGGGGAATGCTGACCGCCACAAGCATGGCCAGGGTTAAAAATGTCTGACTCAATAGCTTTTTCTCCCAACTTGAACTGGTCCGCAGAGACGGGCACACATCAGTTCACTCTCGGTTGTGTAGACGTAGTCAGTCCCAGTCTTTGGGGTCTACGCTGCCCCTGACGACATCGATTTCAATCGATCCCTTGCCTGTGCCGGAAAGGGATTTGGAGACCACTCCGTGATCGTCCTCTCGGCCTTGGCGATGGTCGTGGAAACTACCCATCAAAACGCTGGGGTGGAGAGTACCGTATGAGTCGGCATTCCAACCAGTCCACGTGGCCCGAGACGACGTCGATCTTGCGCTCCCCAGCGATCCGATCAGTCTCCGCCACGTACAGGGGTTGACATCCAGCTTCGGGGCCTAGCCCACCCCGACGCGGGCGGACTAAGTCCGCAAAACGAGGATCGTCGCGCAGGGGATCAAAAAAGGGATGCACTTTAACGAATTGCAAAATATTTGACTGTTCCTTGTAGGCCTGCTCGAGCCAGGCCAATGCCTGATCGTCTTCGCCGAGTCCTAAATAAGCGTTTACAAAGGCACCAGCAGGAACATAACCAGCCTGCTTGCGCCTTTTCAATTCCGCGAGGAGCCGGAGTGCGTCAGTTCGTCGCCCCGCATTGTGAAAGTGCTGCCGCCCAACATCAGGCGGCCTTCAGCCCATTCGGAACCAGCGGCAGCGAACGCAGTCGCGTACCGGTCGCATCGAAAATAGCGTTGGCGATAGCCGGCGCTACACCTACCAGCGAACTCTCACCCGCACCGGCTGAAGGGATGTCCTTGCGATCAATCAGTACGGTTTCTAACACCGGAACATCGCTGAACCGCGGCAGTCGATAATCCGAGAACCGCCCGTTGAGAATCCTTCCATTTTCAAATTCAATCGCCTCAAACAGCGCGCCGCCGAGGGCCATAATATTGGCGCCTTCCAGTTGATTGCGCAGACCGTCCGGATTAAGATCGTGCCGCATTCGAAAGCGGTGACCATGCGCACCACCTTGACATCGCCGGAGGTCCGGTCCACCGCGACTTCGACAAAGGTGGCGACATTACCGCCCTTCTCAAATCCACCTCCCATGCCGAAGCCATGCCCCGGTGCTCTCGTTTGTCCCCACCCGAACTTCTTTGCAGCTGCTTCAAAAACAGTGCGCAGGCGGTCATTCGTTAAATTCTTCAGGCGAAATTCCAGCGGGTCCTTGTTCACCAGATGGGCCAGTTCATCCATATGTGACTCGCGGGCGAAATGGTTGGCCGTGGCCGCGAGAGCGCGATAGGAGCCCTGACGCAAAAGCGCGCGCACGGGATGAAACTGGATTCGCTGATTCTCAACGTTGTAAACCGTTGCGATGCCAGCCGCGCCGGAATTGTAATTGTGGTATTCCCAGCTCACCATTTTGCCATCGTTGCGCACGGCGCTGCTTACGTCGATCACGCCCGCTGGCCGAAAATAAGCCCAGGTGAATTCCTCTTCGCGAGTCCACATTATTTTGACCGGCCGCTTCGCCGCCCGCGCCAGCCGGGCAGCCTCAATGGCGGTTTCGCCTGTGTGCTTGCCTCCGTAGCCAGAGCCCGTGTCAGGCATCAGCACTCTAACGCGTTCTTCCGGCATACGAAAGGCCTCGGCAAGTTCACTGCGCACGCCGAACGGACGCTGGGTGCCGGTCCACACGGTCAGACTGTCACCTGACCACTGTGCCAGTGCAGCCCGCGGTTCCAGAGGTGCGTGCGCAATGTAGTTGACCAAATAACTTTGTTGCAGCCGGTGATCGGCAGACTCCGATACCTTTTCGACCGAGCCTGTCTCGCGCCGGAATGGGGACTCCAACGGCCCGCTGCCTTCCACTGGATTTTTCTTCAGATAGTCGAAGAGTTCTTTGTTCGAAATCTGTGGCTGACGTTTCCACTCCGCTCGAATTGCGGACGCCGCACGGGAAGCCGCCTCAGGACTTGACGCCGCGACTCCAACAAAGTCGCGATCGTGCACAACCGTTACGCCAGGAATTTGTTCCGCATCATGGATGTCGAGCGATGCCAGTGTGGCGCCAAAGGAATCAGGGCGCACAATCTTGCCGTACAGCATGTCCGGCAACTTCTGATCGCATGGATAACGATGCTTACCCGTAACGAAGTCCCGTCCGTTGACTTTGGGCAACGCTTGGCCAGCGACCGTCCACTGCGTCGCAGGAATCAGCGCCTCATCAGCCGGAATGGTCTCGGTGAGTTGCCTCCCCTTTACCAGCGCCGCGTACTCAACGGTGCGTTTGCTCTCGGTGTCCGAAATCTTCCCGTCGGCGGCGCCGAGTCGCTTGCGGTCAACTTGCCATTGAGCCGCCGCCAAACCAATCAAAGTGACGCGCGCGGCAGACGCAACTTTACGCAACTGCAAGTTCATTTCGGGGGTGGTCCGACTGCCGAAGGTTCCGCGGTCATAAGGAGTCAACTGAGTATCGCCCATGACCATCTGAATTTTTTCGACCGGCACGCGCAGTTCTTCAGCTACGGCCTGGGTAAGAGAAGTTCGGATGTTCTGCCCCATTTCCACCTTGCCCGTATAAACGGTTACGCCTCCGTCTTCGCCGATGTGGAGCCACGCCGCGACCTCCTTGGGCAGGGATACGCTCTGGGCTGGTTTGTCGCTGACCGATTCCTCCGCCTGCGAATCCTTCAGCACGCAAACAATCAAAACGCCGGCGCCCAAAAATTTAAAAAACTCTCGCCGATCCACCTCGAAGTGGTAGATAGGCGGTGCCTTGAGTTCGTAGCGTTCCGGTTCCAGAGGACTCGACAAATCTAATTCGTGATTCATGATCTAGACTCGTTCATGGCTTTTGCGGCCCTTTGTATCGCTGACACAATACGAGGCTGGGTTCCACAGCGGCAGATGTTGCCTTCCATCGCGCGGGCAATTTCAGCGGCACTCGAATCGCGCCTCGTATTCAAGAGCGATACCGCCGTCATGATCATTCCAGAAGTGCAGTAGGCGCATTGCATGGCGCCCTCATCCAGAAATGCCTGCTGCACGGGATGCAAGCGGTCGCCTTGGGCGAGGCCCTCGATGGTCGTAATTTTCTTCTGGGCAACATCACCCACGTGGGTAATACAGGATCGCCGAGACTTGCCATCGATCAGAACAGTACACGCACCGCACTGGCCTTCGCCGCAGCCGTACTTGCTGCCCGTCAGATCGAGATGATCTCGCAATACCATCAGCAGACTGGCATCTGACTCCGCATCGACGTTGTAGGTGCGTCCATTGACATTGAGCTGCCGAGTTGTTGCCATCCGGAAAACCTCTCAGAGCGGGCTGAGGTGTGGCTTCCATGACTAGGAAGCCACTTTAGATTAGGCTGCTGTGTAGCCGGTATACAAATTATTCTAAATCCACTGACGATCGATCAGTGCTGCTTCACGCCCTGATTTCAGAGCTTCCTGGTTCGCCGGGTTTTCGTTACCGCGCAGCATCGGCGTTGCATGCAACTTCCCAAACGCAGTTCGGTTCCGACCTTCGACAGCATCCCGCAACCGCACATTCGCAGGAACGTGCTAACGGGAAGGAAAAGGAATGAAGAAAGTCCCGATGGTTCTACTCCTCGCTTCCAGTTTGAGCCTGCTCGTTGCGTGTGGCGGCGGAGGAGGAGATGGTGGCGTTCCGCCGGTGGGAGGACCGGCCACCCATTTCTCCGTGAGCGCACCGGCCAACATCCCATCGGCAATCTCGTTCAAGCTGACCGTGACCGCCCTCGATGCGTCGAACAATCCGGTGACGAACTATTCCGGAACAGTGCACTTCACCACCACCGACCCCACGCGCAGATTCCCAGCGATTCGACGCTAGTATCGGGCAGCAAAAATTTCTCGGCGTTGCTCACGAGTGCCGGCGGGCAAACGATCACGGCGACCGACGTCGCGAGTGCTCCCATCGCGGGAAGCACGCATTCGATTAACATCAGCGCCCTCGCCGACGCTTTTCCAGTGGAGATATTCGGCCAAAGGCGATGGCCACACCGACGACACCGCGGCGATTCAAGCCGCGATCAACGCGGCGTCCGCAGCTGGCGGTGGGTCGGTTATCTTGAAAGTGGCTCGCTACTACACCGCTGGAACGCTTCAACTGCCACATGGTCTTATGCGGGAGCATCGAAGGGCCCTTCGATGTTTCTGGAATCGATCCCGCCACGACTGCGGTTGCCCCCACGTTCTGGTTTCCGCCCCCGTGGGTTTGACGGCAGACCTTGCAAAACGTCGGCGGCTCTGTGTTGTCCACGTGATGCCGCAGCGGTTTGAACGTCCTAATATAGGCAAACATCGCGACAATATCCTCGTCCGTCATCCCTCGGTAGGTGTGCCAAGGCATGATCTGGTTGAGCTTCCTTGCCCTGACAAATCCCGTGCGGATCACCTGAGTAAACATGCCTTGGTCGTAATAAGAAATCCCCGAAGGGTCGGGAGTGATATTGGTGCTAGCCACGCGGCCCCAGGGTCCATCAAGAATGAACCCGCCGGCAAAGTCCATAGCCGGCAACGGTTGCCCATGTGCGTCCTGCGGCGTGTGGCAATCCGCGCATCCAGCAATTGTCACCAAGTATTTCCCGCGCTTTTCGGGAGTCGAAACATCGGGTTCAGGCACGGGCGCGTCCAGTCGCTGCGGCACGTTGCGGATTAGGTATTTCACCGGGAAAATCAGGGTGGTCGTCGGCTGCTGCTTGCGCACCGGCGGCAGCGACCGCAAGTACACGATGATCGACGCCAGGTCTTCGTCGGACATGGCCCGGAAATCCGGGTACGGCATGAACGGGAACAGCGCCCGCCCATCGTGACTGACGCCCTCGCGGATGGCGCGCGCCAGTTGATCGTCGCTCCAGCTTCCCGCGCCCGTTTCCGCATCCGGAGTGATATTCGGTGCATACACCTTTCCGGGGAAACCCTTAAGGATATTCATGTCCTGCCCCGCACCCAGCGTCTTCGACAGTACGGGCGCGTCGCGCGCCGTCCAATCGTGCTCTGCATGGCAACCCATGCAGTCAGTTACGTTCCGGACCAGGTACTCGCCCCGCGCCAGGCGTGTCGGCGTGCTCTCGAACTTCCGCGCCGTGAGAGCGCGCGTCCGTGGTCCGAGGAATGGACGCCATCCGATGGTGAAGGTGATCCCCGCCGCCAAAACGACCGCCAGCGCGGCGAACACCCACCCCAACGTCTTTCCAAGTCTGTTCATCCTATTAGAAACCTCCTGCGGGCAGAGCCGGCGTGAGGCCGTGGCGACGCATGATTTCCGCCAACTTTGCTCGGTCGGACGGACCACCGGCCGTCGCGTTGATTACCTCGGCAGACTCGCGGAAATACTGCGGCCCTATCGCCGCTGGCGTGATCACGCAGAGTGCTTTCACCTCATGGATTCCATTGTTATCGAACCGGTGAATGGCACCGCGCGGAATGCATAGTGCCTGTGCTGGGCCGACGTCGATTTGTTTTCCGTCGACAGTCCAGGTCGACACCCCCTCGATGCCGTAGATGGTCTCTTCGTAATGGTCGTGCCTATGGGCCGGAGCCGCCAGGCGCTGCGCGCCCGGGACAATGAGCTCAAATGCCGCTATGCTGCCACTCGAGTTTTCTCCGGTGATTAGGAAACGAACCGTGAGCGGCCCCAAATGGATCGCCTCATCGTCAAGCGTCGGCGGAGCGCTGAAAGCTGTCTGGCAGCGACAATTGCAACGGTTCGACCGCGCCGCCGGGCAAAACTATATCTCGCCGATGGCCTTCGTCCAACTTTACGCCCAGATTGGGAACCCCAATGCCGCATTCGAATGGTTGGATCGCGCCTACAACGAGCGTTCCCGCAATTTGCTCGATCTCAAACTCGATCCCAATTTTGACTCCTTGCGCCCCGACTCGCGTTTTTCTCAGTTGCTTAGGCGGATCGGCCTTCCTTGATAGCTTTTTTGCAATCGCGGTCCAACATGTCACCGACTATCTTGTCTCTGGGCATCGATGATTCCGACTTCTCCGAAGTCTTTTCCAGCGTCTTTGCCACCATAAACGCCGCTACCTTGTTCATGCCATGTTCCTTTCGTCTTCGATAGTCGATACCCGCATAAGAACCGTCAGCCTGGCCGATCTTAGAGTTTGAACCTGAAATTCTGACGAAAACCAGAACTTTCAGCAAATGTTCATCTTGCTGAGATAATCTTCTGTCCGACGTGCCGATTCCGTTACCTATTTCCATGACATGAAGGTCACAGCGAAATAGTCGAGGCTTCCTAGCTTAGCTAAGCTAAGCTAGCTGGCCGTCGATGAACTGGGAAAGGCTGGGCAAGCATAACTGAGAATCGACACATGGGAACCTATCTCACTGGGTTGCTCAAACTCCGGAGGTGTCTGTTCCTTTTGACGTTGGTATACGCTTCTGCTGGATGGCTGTACTCCCAGTCGCAAGCTGGTCCGCAGACTAAGGGAGCTCAACGTGCGCCCCAGGAGCCTCTCCGAACCGCACAAGCAACGCGCGTTGATCGTGCCCCGAAGTTGGATGGCACATTAAATGATCCACTCTGGCTCCAAGCAACTCCAATTACCGACTTTCGGCAGCGCGAGCCCTTTGAAGGGCGCGCGCCGACGGAGCAGACGGAAGTTCGCGTCCTCTACAGCAAGCGCGAAGTCTACTTCGGCATTACCTGCTTCGACTCCCATCCGAAGGGCATCTTCGCCACTGAACTCCGCCGCGACGTCAGCCAGGAACTGGATGACTATTTCGAGATCATTATCGATTCCTCCTACGATCGCCGCAATGCGTACGTGTTTCAAGTAAACCCGCTTGGCACGCAGCGAGACGCTCTGATTACGGAAGAGCAGCGCACGGACTCCGGCGCGGGTGACGGCGATCCCGGCTGGGATGGAGTGTGGACCTCGGAAGCACGTACCTCCGAACGAGGTTGGAGCGCCACAATCGCGATTCCGTTTTCGACTTTGAACTTCATGCAGTCGAACGATGTGATCTGGGGAATCAACTTCAAGCGCTTCCTCCGGCGCAAGAATGAAGAAGATTTGTGGTCGGCCTGGCGGCGCGTCGATGGTGCGTGGCGGATCAGCCGGGCAGGCGAGTTGCATGGCATTTCCGATATCGGCAGCGGACGCCTCTTCATCGTCAAGCCTTACGGACTGGGGGGATTCAGTCATTTTCCGCCGAGCGCTGCGGGGACCGGCTTTACCCCGGGAACAACCGGGCTCTATACCGGCGGCGTAGACGTCAAACTCGGCCTGCGCTCAAATCTGGTCGCCAATTTCACCGCTAACACCGACTTCGCCGACGCCGATGTGGACACGCAGCAGTTCAATCTCACACCCTACAAGCTCTTCTTTCCAGAGAAACGGCAATTCTTTCTGGAGAATGCCGGCGTATTCAACTTTCCCCTGGGCGGCGAGCTTGATTCGCTCTTTTTCAGCCGTCAGATCGGCATTGATCCCATCACTGGCCAGGAGGTTCCCATCAACGGCGGCGCCAAGGTTACGGGTTCGCTGGGCAAGTTCGAACTCGGCATCATGGATGTGGATACTCGCCACTCCGGGCCCAATCCGTATGCGAACTATGCCGTCGCGCGCGTAAAACGCGCACTATGGGGAGGATCCTACGTCGGCGTGATAGGCATTGATAAGCGCTCCGGTAATCCGTTGGATAGCTTCAATCAAACCGAAGGCGCCGACACCCGCCTGGTCTTCTTCAAGGACCTGGCCGTGAATGCGTTCGCGGCGCAGACCCGCACGCCGGGTTTCTCTTCAGGCCAGACCGATTTCGGCGGCGGCTTCCGCTACCAGAGTAACTGGCTGGAGCTCATCGGCGACCATCGCAAAATTGGCCCGCACTTCAACCCGGAGGTGGGCTTCCTCGAGCGGCAGGACTGCATCTGCGACTACCTCGATGCCAACTTCAAGGTCCGACCCCGGATTGAGCGAGTGCGTGAGCTGAACTTTGAAGGCTTCATTTTGCACGCGCCCGATACTCACCACACGCTGCAAACCCAGGAGTGGCAGAACACGTTTCGTATCGACTTCAACAACGGCTCATATAGCGACGACGACATCGTGGACGTCTTTACCCAACGCCTGATCATTCCTTTCAACCTCTACAAGAATGTCTCCATTCCCGTTGGCGAATATCACTGGACGCGCCATCAGTTGACCTACGGATCGCCTCAGGATCGGCGATTGACGGTCAATTTGTTCGAACGCTTCGGCAGCTACTACAACGGGCATTTGAATGAAGCGCGCGTGCGCGCAACCTATCGGGCCAGCGAACGATTGTCCTTCAACTTCGCCGAACAGTGGAACCGCTTCGCACTTGGCGCGACGACCGATCCTGCGGGGAATCCCCTCCCGGTGGGCTCGGGAAACTTCTCTGTCGTGTTCGGAAGCTTCCAGACGAATTATTCCTTTTCCCGCTTTCTCACGCTCTCGACGCTGCTCCAGATGGACACCGCCAACAATCAAGGCGCCAGCGCGAACATTCGCCTCCGCTGGAATTACCGTCCCGACAGTGATCTGTACGTCATCTATACCGCGGGCCAGCGTTTCGCCAGTTTGGTGGCCGTGAACCCGCCGCAGTTCTACGAGAACCGCTTCGCAATCAAGTTCACATACTCGTGGCGCCCATAGCCAGCGCCGACAACTTCTTTTCGAGAGCTCTTCACGCCTGGCTTCCCGAACCAGTGCCCAAGAAAGAAGCGATTTGACGTGACGGTTATATCGTCCTTTCGGACCCTGCGAGGCCCTTGATCGCATGAGGACGCTAGCGCTCCTCGGACGGCTGAAGAGCCACAAATTCTTTATAGAGCAACAGGTCGTAGAGAATCTTCAGCGTGCCGGCGATGAAAAATGGAACGTTGATCCAAGACGGCCGGGCAAACATAAGGCCAACAAACAACGGACTGATGGCGGCACCGGTTGTTCGTGCCACGCCGGTTATGCCCGCTGCCGCTGATCGCTCTTCCCTGCTCACTACTGCCATGATGTAGGACTGCCTGGTGGGAACATCCATCTGGCTGATACTGAATCGTACGAGAAGAACAAGAATGGCGAGCCAAAGAGTTGGCATCAGCGGCACCAGAATGAGCAGAATGTTGGAAGGGAGATGCGTGACGACCATTGTATTGATCAGGCCCCAGCGCGCCGCCAGTCGCGCCGCCAATAATGCGGAAATTCCAGCGAAGATATTTGCCCAAAAGAAAATGACACCGAGCGTGGCCGGGTTCACGCCAAAACGAAGGTAGAACCAATACGCGGCGAAGCTCTGTACTACAAAACCGCCCGCGAACGAGTCCAGCGCGAACAGGCTTGAGAGCTTGAGGACAACGCGGTGAGATCGGTCGATGCCGAAGAAACTCTTCATCGTCCTCGGCAGAGCCGACGCTTCTTGGGACGAACGCGCTTCCGCTGCAGGGGAAAGTCGAATGAACAAACCAGCCAGTAGAACGCCCACAACCGCGTAAAGGATAACCACAACCCGGTACATCCCAACCGGCGTCATTGTGGTTCTCTCGAGCACGCGCGTGAGCGCACCCGCAAAGAGTGCGCCCATCGCGGTCGCCACCGAGCCGGCCAGCGTGTACCAGGCGAATACTTCTGTCCTTGAGCGGTTGGGAACGACGTGCGAGAGCGCCGCCTGCTCGATCGACAGAAACGGACCGACTTCGTTGCCACTGGGACTGATTACGCCTATCGTGCCGGCGATGATCAGCAGCACCAGATTGCTTGTGCAGGCGAAGGCGAGTCCCGCCGCGGCCATCAGAATGGCTCCCACAATCAGCATCCGCCGCCGCCCACTCCGGTCAGCGCGCGTGGTGAGATAAAGAGAGATCACCGTATCGCCGACGAGGGTCAATGTGAGAAGTAGTCCCGTCTGAGATGCATTCAGTCCCAGGCCGATGAGGTAGAACACCAGAACAACAGATAACGACCCGTACGCGAATAGGCGCATGAATCGTGTGAAAAATAATAGATAACCATCGCGCGTCAGAACCCTAAACGCGCCAGGTAGTAAGGCAGTGGCGGTCATCGCAATTAGTTAGGCTTGGTCACGGCGTCATAGACAACCATCCGCGCCACAGGTTTGTGGTCTTCCTCCTGCTCCGGTGCATACAACCGATGCGTCTCCAGATCGACCACCAGGCTGTGAACCGCGTGCTGCACAGGAAAGTCCTCAAGCTTCCGATAATGGTTCGGATCGTCTTGGTGGAAAACGGAGATGGCGCCGCTGTAGCACGCCGCGTAGATGCGATCTAGTCCGGGATCAAAACGGATTACATCCGGTCCATCGGCCATCGGCAAAAACGCGACCGGCTGGTTTTTATCGAGATCAAAGACCGCCATCAGGTTGTTGCCCTCGCACGAGAGGAAAGCGCGATGGTGCTCGGGATCGAGTGCCATGCCGTGATTGCCTTTGCACCGTCCCACCGGGTACCGTCCAATCACCTCGTCGCTTGCCGGATCAATGATTGCAAAAATGTTTTGATCTTGCAGGTTGACGTAGACTTTGCGCGCGACCGGATCGTACTGCGGCATTCCGGTTTCGCTGTCGAAATGCAGTGTTTTGATAATTGCATCTTTCGTGACGTCCACGATGGCCTCCGCCTTGCCACGCTCATCCGAGACGTAGAGTTTGTGAAACGGGCCGGCGTAAGTGCTGCCGTCCGGCTTCTTCTCCGTAGGCAGCTTTTTGACAACCTTCATCAGCTTCAGATCCACGACGCCAATGGTGTTGTCACCGGCGTTCGACGTGTAAAACTTCTTGAACTCCGGCGCGTATTCGATGCCTTCGGCACCGGGCGTGTCTGCGATGGTGGCCACGACTTTGTTGCTGCCCAAGTCGATCACGTATGTTTGCCCCGCCGCTAAGTGCGTCGAGAGCAGATATCGATCGTCGGTGTCGATCGTTAGATAGTCGAAGCGTTTGCCCGGTGGGCCCGGAAGGTCGAATTTTGCGACCTCTTTGAGGGTTTGGCCGGAAGCAATCGTTGACAGCAGCCCTGTAAAGAGCAGGGCGGCACGACGTAGGTACCGAACACAAAACACATTTTCTTTCATGTTCCCCCCAGACAAGTCACAACCACCCGTGCTTCACAGTCATGCCCACGATCCCTGCTCCGAGAATGATGACTGGTTCGGGTATTTTCTTGAAGCACAGCAATAGAAGAATGGAAACCACAGCAATCAGGACAGTCGTCAAATCCATTACCGCGCGTTTGCTCAAAATGATTGCTGCGCCGGCAATAGCTCCCACCGCTGCCACTGTGACTCCTTGAACAAATGCTTTGACTTGACGATTCTTTGCAAACCGCCGATAGTACGGCGCACCGAAAACCACTAACAAATAGGGCGGCAGAAAGACCGCAAGAGTTGCAGCGAAGGCACGGAGGGGACCCGCCACTAAATAACCGATGAATCCCGAAGTGATGACGACCGGCCCCGGGGTGATCATCGCGATCGCTACAGCGTCCAGAAATTGACGTTCGGTCAGCCAGTGAAAGCCACCCACGACGCCCCCGTAGAGAAACGGCACGATGGCTAAACCGCTCCCAAACACGAACGCACCTGCTTTGAGAAAGAAGAGAAAGACAGTCATCACAGTTTTGGTTCCGGCAGGGGCATACACTCCCACGAAACCCAATGGAGGTATTACTGCTTTGGCAAGAGTACCCTCACCCCCAGGAGGAGCTTTGATCAGCATCGCAACAACTCCAGAAAGGACAAACAGTGAGAGAATTTCGGATTCGGTCCACACGGTTGCAACCGTCAAAATCGCGAACACAGTCCAAAGCCGGTAGTGCTTGTCAAGGGTCTTTTGGATGAGCCGCCAAGCGCTGCGCACGATGATGGCGCTTACAGCCGCGCCAATTCCGTAGAACATTCCTTGAATCCACGCAAGCTGTCCAAAATGCAAGTACATTGCCGCCAGTGCCAGGATCATCAGAAGAGAAGGCCAAACGAACGCAATACCAGCCAGCCTTGCGCCTAGCGTTCCACTGTGTACCCACCCGAGATAATTTGCGAGCGGTGCGGCTAGAGGCCCGGGGCTGAGTTGAGAAAAGGCCAGCCCCTGCAAATAGTCTTCGGTCGACACCCCAATGCCTTCCACTAGATCTCTCTGCATATAGCCCACAAGGGCGATGGGTCCGCCAAACCCAACCGTGCCCAGACGAAGAAAATAGGCAACTAGCCGCGATAAAGGGACGTCTTCAACCCGCGGAACGAGGTTGTCGCCCTCATGGACTGGTTCGGCATGAACGTCTGCTTTCATATTCTCGATCCTGGAGCGGTTCTTCAGCACTACATCGTTGAAGCAGTCCCTGGTCGCCCATTTCTCATTTCGTATGAACTTTGCTGAGCGCCGCTTTGATCCCGGCGCCCACCGATTCCGGACTGCCGACCGACCAGAAGTGCATAAAAAACAAGCGAGGCTGCTCGGTGAGCATGTGGCTATGGAGCGCCGTCACCAAGATATTGCGCCCTTGCAGTTCGGATAGGACCTGGTTAACTTCGTCTGCGGTGAGCACGAAGTCGCCGGTTGTGGCGACATTGCCGGAATCCGCTGCCTGAAAATTGATGGCCTCCCCTACACCTGCGGCGGGCGGAATGGTCATTCTTTCCATCGTGATGGTATCGCTGCGCGGAACGCCGTAGGACAGGACGCCGCCTTTAAGAGAACCTTTGCGTCCGACCGCGTCCTCGACGGTTTTCACCCAGGCCGGCGGCGCTGGTTCCTCAGAGGCTGCGGCGGGTTTTTCGAGCGGCGTTTTCGAAACCGCCAGAGCAGCGCGCAGCGAAGTTGCCAGTTGCGTCGCTGAACCGTGTCCCATGTAATGCATGTACAGCACCTTTGGGGTTTCCTCCATCAAATGGTTGTGCACAGCGGTAATGTCAAAGTGGTACGACCGCAATTTCGCCATGACGGGATTCAGTTCTTCCTCGAGCAGCACCAAGTCGCCCATCACCATGGCGTTGTCGTCGGTTCCGAGGAAAGCCGCCCACGAGCCCAGCGCCAGTCCTGGCTTGATCGCCAATCCGTTAACGGAAACGTGGAGATCGGTCCTGGGAAAACTCACCCTGTAAGCGTCACCCGTCTTCTGGCCCGACCTACCTAAAGCCTGATCGATCGGGGCGGTCGTTACTCCCTGAGCGTGAAGAAGGGTTGGAAGCGTTAAGACACAAATGAAGGTGAGGAAACGTAGTCTGGCAGTCATGATGAGCTCCTTATTGGTAAACGAATTCAAACAAGTACACTTCTCTTGGGAAATTCATTTTGGCGAACCTTGCGAGCGCAGCAGATGGCTTCGCACTCACGCGAGTTCCTGGCCTCAGCTCGTGGTGCCCGCGATGCGGCCTCATCGCCGGGGTGCAGGTCCCCGAAAACCTCGATTAGCTTTCCATCGACTTCACCGGTTTGGACGTTCACCCACTCAGCTGTCCTATCGTGGATTCGAACCACAAAGGTCGCTTCTGTGGTCCTGGCGACCGACGATGCCGGAACAAACAGAGTCGCCTCCGAGCGTCGGTCGAGTTGACAGCACATGAGTTCAAAACTTTGCGGTTTTTCGTTCAGAACCCCGATCGGATCATCACACGCACAGAGTTGCTGCAACAAGTTTGTGGTTACGGAGACGGCTATACGAGCAGCCGTAGCATCGACAATCACCTTATGGCACTCCGTCACAAGTTGGAGAAGGATCCAGGCTGTCCGACCCATTTCCGAACAATACCTCATCTCGGGTATAAGTTCGCATTTTAGCGGCTTTGATTTGTTGCTCCCACAAAACAAAAAAGGCGCCGCGTGGTCTTCGTTGCTGCGCCTTCCAAAGGATCAGGGAAAAACGGCTCAGTGGCACTCGCGCCTGGCCTCGTCTGCATCTTCCGCCCAAACATCAACCCGTTGGCCAGTGCTCTCGTGCCCGTGTAAAGAAGGGCGGGGATTTTTCGCGAATTCCTGCTGGTCGCGAATCGCGCCTGACTTTCTCCCGATTGGCTTTCAAACCTAGGCGTCCGGTTTAACTAGACGAAAGGCCCAGAATACGAGAGCCGCCACGATCGCAGAAGCCGGGATGGTAAGAACCCAGGCCCAAACAATTCGTCGAGCTACGCCCCAGCGAACTGCGGACAATCGCGTCGTAGCGCCCACTCCGACGATCGCTCCTGTAATCGTATGGGTGGTACTTACCGGAATACCTGCAAGCGCCGTCGAGAACAGAGTGATGGCTCCGGCAGTCTCGGCGCAAAAGCCTCCGACTGGCTTCAGCTTGGTGATGCGGGATCCCATGGTATGAACTATGCGCCATCCCCCGAAGTAGGTTCCAAGAGCAATGGCAGCATGGGCCGCGAGAATGATCGGCCAGTGAAAATGTCCCCAGTTGCCCGCAAGCTCGGCGGACGTGAGATATTTCGCGCCATAGAGAGCGCTCGCAACAATTCCCATGGTTTTTTGCGCGTCATTCCCACCATGTCCAAGGCTGTAGGCAGCGGCAGAAAGAAGTTGTAATCGGCGGAACCAAACATCAATCCGTCGTGGAGCTTTGTTCCGCAAGAGCCAGAAGACAGAAACCATGAGTACTAATCCGAGGAAGAGACCCATGATCGGAGCGACGACGATGAAAATCAGAGTCTTATGCCAGCCTGCGGGGACAATGACCCCGAATCCGGAGCGCATGATAGCCGCCCCAGCATAACCACCTATCAAGGCGTGGGAGGAAGAAGTGGGCAGTCGCCACCACCAGGTTAAGAGGTCCCACGCAATGGCGCCCAGTAGACCCGCAATCACTACATACTGGCTGACAGACTCTATACGAATCATGCCTTGGCCAATGGTCTTGGCGACTGCGGTCCCGAGAAAAAACGCTGCTACGAAGTTAAAAACCGCTGCCCACAGCACAGCTAGCTTAGGTGACAGGACGCGAGTGGACACAACCGTAGCGATGCTATTGGCGGCATCGTGAAATCCATTTAGGAAATCGAATATCAGCGCCACGACCACGGTGATGACGAGAAGGAGAAGGTCAGATTTCACCGACAGCGCACCCGAATGTGGAATCTTGTCGCTTTAAGCGTTCTTCAGAGCTACGGTTTCTAGGACGTCCGCTGCATCCTCAGCCTTGTCCGTAGCCGTTTCCAAGACTTCAATCAATTCCTTTATCTTGATCAGATTGATTGGATCCTTCTCACGCTCGAACAGCTCACCGATAGCCTCGCGAGAGACTTGGTCGGCTTCATTCTCGAGGCGATTAATCTCCATGCAGTGCAGCAGCACGTCGCCATTTTTTTGTAGAAGAGGTACCGCCTTCGCAAGTTCTTGACTCTGCAAGAGGATGATTCGAGCCAGTTCGGCTGCGGCCGGAGGGGGCTGGGTGATCTTGTACATGGCGATCCTGGCTCCGGCGGAGTTGATCAAGTCGAGAACGTCGTCGAGCGACGAGGCAAGCTTATGAATGTCTTCGCGGTCAAACGGCGTAATGAATGTCTGATTGAGCTTGGTCAATATGGAATGCGTCAAGTCATCACCCACGTGTTCGATCCGGCGGATTTCCTTGATCTTTCCCGAGACCTCGTGGTAGTCGGCGAACAAATCTGCCAAAACACTAGCTCCAGCGATCAGATTGTTCGACATTTCGGCGAACATTGCGAAAAAACTGATATCTTTCGGAATGAGTGGAACCCTTTTAGGGAATAAATTCCAAGACATTTGTTGCGGTCCTCAGGTGCGGTGGGCGAAAAACGAGCCACTATCTCACGCGAACTCAATAGAGTCAAATGGCAGGACAATAAAGTGATGGAGGCCACAAGGCCACACGGGTCGCAAAAACAATTTTTGTCGTGGAAGACGACGACGATATCGCGCGCTTAATTTCGCACAACCTAGAAGTTGCCGGATTCCTGGTTCGCAGGTTCTCGCGGGCAACACCTGTCGTGTCCGAAGCAGAGAAACGGCCCCCTGCGCTGTTCCTTCTGGATTTGATGCTCCCGGACATGGATGGTTTTGAACTTTGCCGGAATATTAGACAGAATACCGTGCTCAGGAAGGTTCCAATCATCATCCTCTCGGCGAGAACCACGGCAATGGAGCGCAAACGAGCGCTCGAGAGCGGTGCAAATGAGTACGTGACGAAGCCCTTCAGCCCACAGGACTTGATATCAAGAGTGAAAGGGTCATGCGGAAGTGGTCGTTGAAGGGGTTTTACGTCAGGGGTCTACATTACGGTAGCGGTATCTAGTAACGGTATCGTGGGCGAACGGCTCGCACGATACGGCGGGGTATGCCGAGCCCCATGATCGCAAGCATGCCCAACACCGATCCGAGGCCTAGGGCTATTCGCCGCAAGAAATCGAGCACAAAGCTCGCCACGCTCATCCCAGCAGTATGAAACTACTTACGCGCTACGCGAAGTTACCATGGTACTAAAGCTATCGCATGATGTCGGTCGCTATGGAGGCGATCCCGTGAGGGAAAATCTAAACGTGCAGCACAGCTCTGCTCGTGGATGAGCTTGTTCTGCTAAGCGCTGAGAAGCGTCATCACTTGTCTTCTGGCAATCGCAAGAGGCCTTCAGCCTGCGATTTGTCGGATTGTTCAGCGGGCTTCTTTTGGTCGGCGAGTTTGGCCTGCGTCCGCTCGGGCTGCCGCGCTGTTATGATTTTGCTCAGGCTCTTGAGCCGGCTGGCGCCGCGAGCATGGCCTGACAAGGCGGCGAGACTATACCAGACATAGGCGTTTTCGTACTCTAGGGGAACACCCCGACCGGCTGCGTAGGGGGTTGCAAGATCGTACTGGACGTCGGGATCGCCTTGCTCGGCGGCGCCGAGATACCAGCGTGCGGCCTGCACCCTTTTAGGGAATAAATTCCAAGACATTTGTTGCGGTCCTCAGGTGCGGTGGGCGAAAAACGAGCCACTATCTCACGCGAGCTCAAATGGAGTCAAATGACGGAAAATACAATGATGGAGGCCACGCCGGTCGTAAAAACAATTCTTGTCGTGCCGTGGGTGCAGCCGAGCAAGTCATGTACAGCTCCCTATGCAGAGGTTTGAACTTCAAACTAACCATGGGGAACATCATCACGCTCACGCCGCCACTAACGATAACTTCAGGATGAAATGGATAAGGCTCTGGACATATTGGATGTGCATTCGGGAGTTTGAAAGGAGCCTACTCCTCATCTCATAAATGACTTGCGATCTATCCTTCGGGGTAGTTCACACGGGGTTCTTACCCTCTCAGAGGCCCCTCGTTGTAGGAGCAGCAGCCGGACACATGGCGACTGTCGACAGGAACTCCGCTCGAGTGAGGTTGTGCGAGGGAAACTTCTCAACAGCTCTGCGCCTAAACTTCGGCATGCTGCGTTAGGGCGTTTTTAGGACGCCAAAAGACATTACATTACGTGAAGTTCTTCGTGTGAGCAGCAGAGAGCGTTATGGCATCTTCGGCATCGAATGCCAAACCTTGTAGGCGCGCACGCCGGGCGTGGTCCATCTCACGGTGAAGACCACCGACACATCTTACGCGGTAGTGAGCGACAGTAATCGTCACGGCAGCTCTGCTGGATGCTTGTGCACGAGCCGCCGTGAGGTGGATTTGTCAGAAGAACACGCCGTTGGTCTCGCGCCCAATCTGCGCGAAATTAACTTTCGTTGTCGCCGAAGAAACAAACCTGAAACCGTGTCCTGTGCTCTTCTTCGTTGTTACCGACACGTGAATGGTCGCGGAAGTCTCGAAGAAGTCGCCGGAGAATTGATTGATTGGGTCGCTGAATCCGATAATGCTCCTTGTCACGCCGCTCCACTTAAGGTCGAGGGACTCGATGAGTGCGCTCACAACGTTTCCGAGAGGGTGCGTGGGGTCGAGACTATTCGAAACCGCAAAGGCGTCGAATACCGAGCAGATATTTGTGGCATGAAGCTCTGCTGTGCCGTCATCCAAATTACTTTTTGCTCCGCCTTCGGGGATGGGAGTCACCCACGTGACCAGAGTTGGCGAAATAGCCGCGTCGTAAGAATGCAAGCCCAACGGGCTTGCTGCCGGGAGGCTGTCAAGTCATATAAAGGCGAACGCGCCTTTATGCGTATTTCCATCGGCAGCGACGAACTGGCCCCTCATGAACCTCATATCGGTATGGAAGTCATAAGGGGCACTGTCGCCTGTATTCAGGTCTGTCCCTGTGCCACTCAGAAGGAGGTCGGCCTGCGCGATGACGCCGCTAAAGTCAAAGATCTCTGAAGGGTCATGACCTGTAACGGGATCCACGCCTTCCACGGGACCAGGAAAGAAGTGGTGAATTGTCGTGCCGAACGGAGTAGCAATCGTGTGCGGAATCGGTTGTGGTTCTACCGGGCACGCCCGGTGGGCTTCTTCAGCTGCGAGAAGAGGCTTCGGTAGCGCCGAGCTGAGCACAAGACCTGTACCAGCAGCGCCTGCCGAAGCTCGAATAAAGTTGCGCCGGGAGATACTCATAGTGTCCTCCTACATCTGAGCGCGACAGATTGCGCTGAATTGATGGGACCCCGGGAGGCTTACCTCTTCGGAGTTGACGCCAATGCTGGACCTAAACACCGCCCCTTGTCAATATGCAAAAACTTGCACATCCTACCCTCGCCCTTCAATGGGTCCGGGCATCCTCGCTTGCGATTCCGGAAAGCGGGGGACTGGACCGTCTGGTGTGTAGCGGGTCTGGAGCGGCTTGGCAGGTGGATGTTGAACTCAACCTGCCGACTACCGTGGGCCCGGGGCAGATGAATCGTGTCTAGCGTCCCTGAAATACCGCAGTGCTTTTCCCCAAGCTTGAGCACCCACCAGCCTACCAGTGGCTCGTCCGACTAGGTCAGCTCTTTCAAAGTGGATTCCACCGTACCGACGTGAAATTCCTGCCTGGTTGGCAGCATCGGTGAAAGTGGCCCAGTAAAGCGTTATGGGAGTAGCAGGAGTCACACCCGGCTCCACTACAGAGCTACCCGAGTCGAACGTGACCGATGCGCCAAAGTTGTCACTGCCAGTCCACCTCCTCAGAATCTCAGCTCCCGCAGCACTGAAGGTACTGTGTCCGGAGATGTATTCCGGAAAAGGGGGAGTGGGGAAAGTGGACGGCTGATAAGGGATCCAGTTTCCGCCATCCATGCTTACAGTCCCCATGAACGGTCCTCCCCAGGCCATGATCGTCTGTCCGTGGAACAGGAAAGGTATTGCGGTGACGGGCCGAACAGAATCAAATAGCCGTTTCGCGACCCATGCGGCAATGCCGGCATCGTGAATGGCCGCTGTTAATGCGAAGAACATTTTGGCATCATCGTCCACGGTGTGGTGGTCTCTGGTCGAAACAAATTGCGCAAACAAATCCCAGTGCCCGGGTGGCAGTTCCGTGCGCGGGCCATTGGTCCAGTACTCGGCAATCATCTTTTGCGTGTCGGTCAGACCAGCGCTGATTGCGATTAAAGCCTGAGCTTGGCTTTTGTAAATCTCAGACGGATAGAGGGCGGGTCCGAAGCGAGCGCTGAAAGGAACGAACTCATCTGCTGCCCTCATCGCGAACGGTGTGACCTTATACCATTGTGCGCCGACAAACGACGGGGTCACGGTCATCGTCCCGTTGAAATAAGTTAGCGGCTGCCAATGATTCGGGTTGAGGCTGGCGTAGTCATAACCTGTCCCGAGTGGAACCGTAGTTGCAGGATTTACCGGACTGTATCCTGTGTAGTCGGCGTATGGCACACCACTCGCCGTCAGGTTCCCGAGCTGGTTGGAGCCGTCGTTATGGCGGATGGCGAGGATAGTATCGCAGGTCACATTTCCTATTCCGGTCGCTGTCGTCGTGTCGGTGGAATTGTCATTGATGTCGTACCCAAGGCTGGCCATCAAAGCATCGAAGACCACGCCCTTATCGCCCGGAAATAAGTCCACCGCCGCACGATAGGCAGCGAAGCTGATGGCCTGGTTCTTATTCGCAAGGGTTCGTTCCGATATTGGACGACGAAGAGAGCCGCCGAACACGGTTCCCACAGCCGTCCGGTCGTAAGCCGCCCAGGCGTCGTAGACGCAATTGTGGACAATAAACAGTGCGCGTGCGACCATTGGCGGTCCAATTTTTGAATCGCGCACGCCCTGCAGTGCTGCATCGTTCCATTGGACGACGACATTCGGCGATTGCGCGAGCGTAGGAAGCGCGCAGATGCTCAGGATTGCGAGTGCAACAGCGACCGCATTTCGAAGCCGGAATCGACAGGTACATGGGTTTGTCATTTCAGCACCTCATTAAGTTGGAGAGACCAGGCATAATGGGCTTGCGGCCGGGATTGCAACAGCAACATAGAAGCCCCTGAGGGCCAGTTTGGCAATTTGTCGATTCGAGAACTGTCTTGCGCGCGGAAGTATACATCAAAATAGAGCACGGAGGTGATTTTCGCGCCACGCCTTTAGAAATTTAATGCTCCCGGAACCCCACCATTCGACAATAATGCTACCTAGCTGACAGGCCGAGGGGAACCAACGCAGTCTGAGCAGCTGCGGTCGCAAAAGGGTGAGCAGAATTGGTTTCAAAGCAGAACATCATTCGCTGGTTTTTCATAGTTGCTGCATTTTGCCCATCCAGCTTCAGCTCCAGCGCCATCACGATTATCACTTCGCGAGGCATCATTTTGGGCATGGACGACAAGTCCGTAGATCGTTGCGTTGGACCGTGTCCGTCATCGAGAGAATCCAAGACAATAGTTCTTGTTCAGGACCGTGTCGCCGTGGGGAGTGTCGGCCTGTATGCCGTGCTTGGAGATGCCCACAACGTCGCACCGTACTATTTCCCAGCCCTGATTGGCCAAATAAAAGCTCGACTTCCGGCCGATGCATCTGTGTCCCGAGTCTCCGAAATCGTAAAAGAGGAGGTTGAGAAATTCTCTTCTTGGTTTGACGTGTATTTGAAGCGTGGGCTTCTTCAACAGGAGGACTCCCCTGGAGATTACCCTCTCGAGTATTTGATTGCGGGCTATCAGGCCGGAGTTCCTACGATCTACTCCATATATGTCGAGGTTGATTGGCAACACCTACACCTCAAAGGGATCCAACGAGTTCTAATGCACCATGAACGGAACGGCCAAGAAGACTTCGCAATTTATGGCGCTGGGTCGAAAGGTGTCCTTCAAGAACTCAAGCAGGAACAGGGCGACCTCTATCAGAGGGTGATATCCAAAGCTCCTTCGGAAAGTCGTATGTTAAGTGGAAAAAGAGAACTTTCGATCAATCAAGCCAGCAACTTGGTTCGAACGCTTCTGGAAGTCGAAGCCGAAGCTAATCCAGAACAAGTTGGTCCGCCGTTTACTATCGTTACGATTCCAAAAAATGGTCCTCCGCTGATTTCGAGTATCGATGCTCACGTTCATCCGGAACCGGTCCGCTCCATAACAACGAGAGTTGTCTCGAATCTGCTAATCCTTCCCGTTGAAAGACTGGTCGGTGTCAAAGCAGTTTTGTTGTTTAAGTGCATTTCCTTTCCTGTGGTCACATTTCGCCGCGCAGATCGTTGCTTACGTTTTCTCATACCCCCGCTTCGCATTCTTGATTGAACCTTGGACGGGTGCGAACCGGGTAATCCAAAATGAAAAAAGAGGTCGCCAAGAAAGTCAGGGATTTCGAAAGCTTATCACTAAAGTAAAACTCACTCTAGAAGGCAGATAAATTAGGATGGTTTCGACTTTGGAGGTACCAGCGATGAGGGTAGGCGCACGCAACCGTATTACCGGGAAAGTCACAGATATCAAGAAGGGGAACCTGATGTGTCTCGTCAAGCTCGAGGTTCCCACCCACTTCCCGAATGGCATCTGTCATGACGCTTGAGTCTCTGGACGAACTGGGCATCAAAAAGGGCGACGACGTCGAAGTGATCGTCAAAGCGGTTAACGTCCTTCTGATCAAACACTAGTTGTGATGCGCTGCTTTCAGCGCTTGCACCGTCTTTTGCCATTGATGAGCAGCGTGATTGGGACCCAGCGCTATGCGACCGTGGATGCCTCCTCGCCACCATCGAGACCTAACCGACGCCCAATGGGCAATTCTCGACACCCTCATTCCGGAACCGACGCTCCGTAGAGATGGACGGGGACGTCCATGGAAGGATCGACGTGCCGTCTTAAACGGCATTCTGTGGGTGTTGCGGACGGGTGCTCCATGGGCCGATGTTCCGGACCGTTATCCGTCCTACCAAACTTGCCATCGGCGGTTTCAACAATGGGTTTGCGCCGGAGTAATGAAGGGGATTCTGGAAGCTCTAGGTTCTTGAACCTGAGGTCTGAGAA
>QIAN01000109.1 GCA_003225005.1 Acidobacteriota bacterium
TTCAATGCCGGGCACCTGGTGAAGGCCGTGGCCGCGCTGCAGAAATCGCTCTCACTCGCTCCACATGCGGGGGACACTCCGGATGCAGCAGAGGCGCACGAGTTATTGGGTAAGGCGCAGAAAAAGCTGGGTCGGCATGCTGAGGCGGAGTCCGAACAGTCGCGAGCTAAACAACTTCGCGGCCAACAGCCAGAGCCCGGTTCACGGCAGATCCCAGACGCTATCTCTGGATCTGGATCCGTCGAAGCTGCCTCATTAAGCCGTTCCGGCCAGCAAGAGCTGCGCTCCATGTTGCTGCACGCACCGCAAGAATCTGACATCCCTAGCACTCAAGAGTCCGAATTCGTTACGAGCGTTTCCGCATTGTTAGGAGAGGCGTATCACAATCTAGGTGTGATTGATGCGCGGGCCTCTCGCTACGCCAACGCAGAGGAAGAATTCGCCGAAGCTGCAAGGTGGAATCCCAGGATCGAAAAATTGGATCGCAATTGGGGCTTAGCCGCTTTCCGCGCCGAACGCTACGAGCACGCGATTGGTCCTATCGAGCGCCTGCTTCGCCAGTCGCCCAAGGATAACAACCTCCGCCAAATGCTCGGTCTCAGCTACTATATGACCGACCAGTTCGCGAAGAGCGCGGAGACCTTCCGTCCGATACTGAATGAATTGGCCGACAATCCGGTCCTGCTTTACGCTGCCGGGGTCGCGCTGGTGCGCAGCGGCGATTCAGCAGCTGGCGGCCGCCTCTTTACGCGAATGCTGGAGCACGGCGCCAATTCCCCGGAAGTCCATCTTATGGTAGGACAGGCATACTACGGGCAGTCGCAATTTCCCGAGGCGCTTCTCGAGTTTCAGCGCGCACTTGATCTGAATTCAAATTTGGCTGAGGCGCACTACTTCATCGGCATGCTCTATTTCAAACAGGGCAAGCTTGATGAGGCTGTGCAGGAATTGAATGCCGAATTGTCAGTGAATTCGCGGTCCGTGCCAGCGATGTATCAGCTTGCTTATGTCCATCTGGAACAGCGCCAAACGGAAGAGGCCATCCGGCTGTTAAACGCGGTACTGGCCGAAAAGCCTTCTTACGGCGATGCGCATTATCAGCTCGGAAAGGCGCTGCTGGATAAGGGCGAGACGCAAGGGGCGATCCAGCACCTCGAGACCGCAACTCAATTGCAGCCCGCCCAATCCTACGGTTATTATCAGCTGAGTCTTGCTTATCGCCGCGTCGGCCGGGTCGAGGATGCGGATAAAGCTCTCCGCACCTACCAGCAACTGAAGGAGAAAAATTCGCCGCAAAATTCAGGTGAGGGTCCTTCGAAGTAGTCCGGAAAATTTTTAGTGAGCAGGAGTCTCTGTGATGCTCAGCGGCAGTTCCGACGTGCCAAACTGTCCCGTGCGATTGTCGCGAACGCCGAGATGAAGCAAGTATTGACCGGGCGCTAGCTTTATGGAGACGGGCATCGGAAGACCGCTTTTCTGGATCCGGTCGTAAGTATCTTGCTTGAGCGGGGCCTCGGCTTGCTGCACCTGCGCCTTCACCAGCTTGCCGCCCGGCGTGAAGGCCTGAACCTGAAATTCCAGATTGCATTCGTGCTGGTTCTCCGATTGCGTCTCAAAAGTGATGGTGTGAGGGTCCACTAAGAACTCCACTTTCACGTCTGCATTGCCGGATGGCGGCATCGCGCGCGCGTAAAATAATACCCCGGTCGAGGCAAGGGAATCTTTTTCCAGGGCGGCCTTCATCTCTCCTGATCCGCTGCGGCGCCAGCTCTCGGGATCGATGGCGTAGTATCCGCGGCGATGCCGCACAGCTAACCCACTTCCCGCAACTTTCACCTTGATCGTGTGAAACTTACCGTCCCATTGCTTATGGCTGGGATAGTAGCCGACCTGGTAGAACGTGCTGCTGTCGCGGATGCTTTCGACAATGGCGCGATCGAAGTCATTGGTGTTCAGGAACACGCGGCCGCCCGTCTCCTCGGCCACCTTGGTCAAACTCTCTTCTTTGTTGAACCGCTCGAATATTTCCTTGCTGTTTGCGTTCATATGGGCGTCGACGGTCAGTTGCATCCTGCCGTTCGCATCCCGGCCTGTATCGCTCGGATCTGAAATCAGGTTTCCCGTCAGTCCCCGGGCATCCACGGGGTAGATCGCGATCTGGGCATCTGACATCAGGTTCGTTGTGGCCCGGAGCCGGTCGGCATAAGAGCGATAAACGTCAAAATCTTGCGGATCGACAACGGAGAGGTTCAGCGGAAAAGACGCGGAAAACCAAATGACCACCTTGCGCCCCGGGAACCCCGCCAGGTGGCGTGCAATCGCAGCGAGAGCTTCCGCCGTGTGCGCAACCCGCATCTCCATGGTATTTGCGTTGCTCTCTTTCTCAAATCGGGCCAGGGCATATCCGATATTCATCAGCGACCGCGAGTTGGAATCTCCTGCGCCCACGGCCGCGCCCCGGGCCTGTGGCGGAAGATTGGGTCCGTCAAACGACGGCGGTTGCAACTGTACATCCGTGCCCCCCTGCCTCCCCGCGGCGGAAGCTTGCGAACGGTACTTCTGCATGGCAGCGATCAGCAGCGCCGGATCGGACGTGAAATCTTGCAAAACCTTCAGTTCGTTCCCCAGGAGAAACACCGCGATATGCATGCGGGGGTCGAAATGATCGGCCAGGAATGTGAGCATCTGCTGACGGACAACCATCTGGTTTTCCGCCGGTGTGTTAATGCCATCGAGAAGAAGGATGATCGGCGGCCCCGAGGGGTGCTGGTACTCTGGCCGGTTGGTGGCCACGTGCGGTGGGAGCTGCGGAGGCTGTGGGATCTGCCGCTTTTCTTGCCCTTCGAGTTGCTGAAAAGAGAAGAACGAAAGCTTTTGCGGTTTTCCGTCTTCGAAGATCGAGAAATCCTTCTCGCTGAGACGATCTTTGAGCGCACGCCCGGAAGAGTCAGTCACCACGACATCTACCTGTACCAGCCGCGTCGTCGCCCGGATCACCGTGGAGGAGTCAGACGAGTTTTGCTGAACT
>QIAN01000507.1 GCA_003225005.1 Acidobacteriota bacterium
TGTTTTTCGCTTGACATCCCCTTTGATAGGACTTCAGGGAAGTATCGGTCGTGCCCTTGCCGCGGTAAATTCCGAGCGCAACTCTACTTCGTCACCTGCTCAACGATTCGGTGATAACGGTTGATCTCGAGCGAAGATGCGACTTGCGTCCCCCCATTTGGCCAGATGATGTCAACGTCCACGGTATGGCTGGCGGTCAGCTTTCCCAAACCAAATAGAATGCGCTTGTCATGGGAAGAGAGATAGCTCGAACCGCCAGTCAGCCAACGTGTCAGTTTTTTAACACCAACTCGAAGCGTCAGCTTCGCTCCGATTGCGTCCCGATTGCTCTTGACGCCGACCAGACGCAGTCCGATCCAGGAATTTCTCTGGCCCACGTTATTGCGCAGCAACACGGGACGGTCGCCAATGCACGTGAATATTGCGTCCGGCGCACCATCGTTGTCCCAATCCCCGATCGCCAGTCCGCGTGCCAGATAACCTCGTGAAAATGCGGTTCCTGCCTTGGAACTCACATCTTCGAAGACGGCGTTGCCTGAGTTGTGCAGAAGCAGAGGTTGTTCCTTGTACTTCACCTGGGGTTGCAACGATTCAATCACCTCAATGACATGGCCGTTCACAATCATCAGGTCGAGAAGTCCATCATTGTCAAAGTCGAGAAAGTGCACACCCCATCCCACGTCCAATCTCGTGGGGCCAGTCAAGTGTGAAGCTCGTGTCCAATCTTCAAAAGGGAGGTCTCCACGATTGAGAAATAGGGAAGGGTATTCGAAATTGAAATTCGTGACCACAACATCCGGACGCCCGTCGCCATTTACGTCGCCCGCGTCCACGCCCATTCCGGCCTTGGCATTGCCGTTGTTGTCGAATGCGACTTCCGCCTCTAACCCGACGTCCACAAAAGTTCCGTCATGTTTGTTCAGCAGCAGAAGATTGGGTGAGGCATCGCGTGCCACGAATAGATCCGGCCAGCCATCAGAATCGATGTCAATCGCGACGACCCCGAGCGCTCGTCCGACAAACCGACCCAGGCCCGACGGTCCGCTGACGTCGGTAAAGGTACCATTGCGATTGTTGTGGTAGATGGTTAGAGGCATCCCTTTATAGACACGCTGCTCACAGTACGTTCGAACATTGACAAACTCGCAGTTCGGGGCGATACCCTCGAACGACAACTCCGCATAGTTGCAGACGACAAGATCTAGAAATCCATCGCGATCGTAATCAAACCAGGCAGCGCCCGAGGCCCATCTACCTGTGTTCTGAACCCCTGCATCTGCCGAGACATCCGTGAATGTGCCATTGCCGTTATTGTGATACAGCGTGCAACCGGGAAATCCAGTGATGAAGATATCCTGGTGGCCGTCGTTGTCAAAATCCGCGATCGCGACTCCCATTTGGTAGTTCTTCACTTGACCCAGTCTCGCTTCCGCAGCAACATCAACAAACTTTCCCTTGCCCAAGTTGCGATATAAAGCGTTTTGCAGAGGCTTTTCACTTTTACCTCTAGGCGTCTCACCCCCATTCAACAAGAAAATATCCAACCAGCCATCGTCATCAAAGTCGAACAGGCCGACTCCTCCGCCCATGGTTTCGATCAGATAGCGATCCGGCGAAATGCCGTTGAACTGTCGCCATGCGATACCGGCCTCGGCAGTAACCTCCGAAAAGATGGGCTTCGGACGTGCGTCAGATGCAATCAGAACGCGAGGAAAGAACTGACCAATTGTGGCCACTGAGAGTGCACAAAGGAAGTGACGTCGTGACAAAGTGGCGGGCAGTTGATCCGGGCTATCAGCTCCTCTGTGCGAGATGTGGGAAGGCTTCATGGCTTTCCCGACGCCATCATCCCAGCTGCCGTTCCACTTTCTTCCGCTTGCTTCAAACCCTCATAGAGTGCAAATTCCTTAGTCGCATCGTCGGTCCGTCCCATCCTTCGGTAGACAACTGACAATGCAAAATGCGCCTTGCTCCGATCAGGATCCGATTGGAGAGAGAGGGAGAATTCTGTTTCTGCATCCTTCAATCGACTCTGTTGCATGGCCAATTGACCAAGCAGATAGTGAGCTTCCGCCGATCGCGGCGTCAGTTTCACCGCTTTTTGTAGCAGACTTTCCGCCTGCGCCTGCAGCTTAAGGGAATCGGGAGAGGCCAATAACATTTCCGCACACGCGACATAAAAACGTGCATCGTTCGGAAATCGGACAATTCCAGCTTTGTACTCCGCAATCGCGGCGTCGCTCTGACCGGTGGCGAAATAAACGGCAGCGACGCCAACTATTGCATCGGCATTCGAGCTGTCTAACTTAGCAGCGTGCCGGTAACTCTCCATCGCATCTTTCTGTGCGTTGCTTCGCAGGTCCACATTTCCTTTCCACACCCAGGGTCGGGCATCATGTGGCGCAATCTCGAGCGCATGATTCACGAGGCGGATTGCATCGTTCGTTTTACGCAAGTACAACAGCAGCGAAATCAGGTCTTCGTAATAATCAATTCGCGAAGGGTCCGCTTGGATCGCACGCTGGTAGGCCTGGAGCGCAAGGCTAGGCTGACGTTCCGATTCAAAGCAGTTACCGAGAAGAGCCTGTAAATCAGCGCTCACCACGCCGTTCTCTGCCAGTTGCAGTAGAAGTTCCCTGGCCTGCGACACTTGAGCACGGGTATAGAGAAGTTTCGCCAGCTGCAAGCCAGCGGTCAGTCGCCCTGAGTCGTCGTCCGGGATCAGAGCAAACAGCACTTCCGAAGTCTGGAGGTCGCCGCCCATCGCCGCAATCTGTGTACAGCGGCCTGTGGCGTCCGCCCACACCTTATCGTTCGCGTGCAGTTTCAGAACGTCAACGATTTTCGTAATCTTGTCGTGTTGACCGCTTTGGACGATGGAATGGAAGAGCGCGACTGTGCGATTGGGTTGCGAAATCACCAACTCAAACTGTGAGTCCAGCAACTGCACAGCTTGCGCGTAGTCGCCAGTTCTCTCTTTTACCAGGCCCAGCAACAGAAGTGCTCCAGAGTCGCCAGGATGTCTTGCGAGAACATACTGAAGATTCTTCTCGGCTGAAGGCATCAGGCCCAGTTGCCATTGCACGGCTGCGGTCTCTCGCCGGAAATCGAGGTTTTCTGGAGCGAGATTAATTGCCTTCTGAAAGCTGTCCATTGCCTCTTTCCATTTCCCTTGCAGCCCGAGTACGGATCCTAACTGAGCGCGGTAAGGTGCAACCGCGGGAGCGGCGCGTACCGCTTCCTGCAGTTCCTGCTCCGCCTCAGACAACTTCCCTTCTCTGGCAAGTGAAATCCCGAGGCTTGCATGATTTTGAGCGGGCAAGGTTTGCGCAGTGACGACTTGCATCGCGAGAAGTATCACAAACAGGAATGGGGCGACCGAACGCATAACAAATCTGTCGGATATTTGCAGGGGGCCGCTGCTGCGCAATGACATCACGGATTCGAAGTGCTACGAATTTACTCTGAGGCTCAACCGCCTTACTGGCGCGGTTGACTTGCGCACCACAAGATCAGTTTCCAACATGTAATTCGATCCCTTGTGGCGCTTGAGTTTAAGCATCCTTTCCAATGCCTCAAACGCCTTCACCCCGAGCTGTTCGCGAGGAACGCTGATGGTTGTAAGGGGAGGCCGCGCTAGGAAAGCAAAGAAAATATCGTCGATCCCGATGACAGAAACATCTTCCGGCACCCGCACTCCGGACTCTTCCAAGGCGCTCATCGCGCCCATGGCAATCAGATCGTTTCCGCAGAATACTACGGTGGGTATTTCGGGGCGCGACAAAACTTCTCGGACTGCGGACGCGCCTGAATCAACCCGATAGTTGCTTTCCAAAACACAAACCGGCTTCAATCCGCGGGCCGTGAGCCCAGACACCAGAGCCTTCTTGATTGTCACCGCGGTGCGGTTGTCGGCGGGACCGGCGATGACTGCCGAGCGGCGATGGCCAAGGTCGACGACGTGCTGAATCGCTTTGTTGATGCCGTGTTCATACTCGATGCAGATGTTCCCGACCAGCTTACCGGCAGGTTCGGCATTACACAAGACCACCGGTATTCCGGCGGCGGTGAGTTCGGAAGCCATGCTTTTGTCCACCGACGAGGTGACAATCGCGACGCCGCGAACGTCACTCTCCCTGAGTTTTCGCATGACCGCCTTGGTTCTTTCCCGGTCATATTCGGTGTTGCAGATCAGGACGTCAAATCCGCGGTTCCACGCCCTTGCCTGATAACCCCGGATGATCTCGGGAAAGTACGGATTGGCAATTTCGGAAATGACGAGTCCAAACAAATCGCTGCGTCCGGTCGCCAGACGCCTGGCATGCACGTTCTTGAAATAGTCGAATTCACGAACGGCATCGAGCACACGCCGGCGGGTTGCTTCAGAGATATATTGAGTATGGTTGAGAACGCGCGAGACTGTGGCCAGCGATACTCCGGCTCGCCTGGCGACTTCACGCATGGTGTGGGCCATAGTTCGTTCTCGTACTTGCTTGATGGGAAAACCTATCACGACCTCGCCAGAAAGGCCACGCAGCTTGACAAGGCTGAGCCCCTCGGATAGTGTAGACCCCGTTTCTGGAACCGGTTTCATATACTTCTGATCTGACTCCTGACGATGTTTGCGACGCATTTGTTACTTGTGCCCCCCGGCCGCTGTTCCCTGTTTTTCGCTGCGTCCAATCGCGCAAGATTGCGTCGATCCTGTATTCCTGAAGAAGGGCGAGCGTGACCACTCGTTTCTTGCAAGACATAATCCGGCAACGAGTCGAAATGCAGCGGACGATCGACTATCTTATGGGGCCGGGCCAGAAGGCCTTGCAGCAAGCCAGTTCTTTGGTCCGTTCGGCTCAGAATGTCGTTCTCACCGGCATCGGAGCCAGTTGGAATGCTGCTCTCTCCGCGGGTAGCCTGTTTTATTTGGGTGGACGTCCTGTGCACATGCAGGAAGCCGGCGAATTGCTGCATTTCGCGATTATTCCCCGCGGCTCCGTCGTCATCGCTATATCCCGAACCGGCCGAAGCATCGAGATTGTTCGGTTGCTTGCTAAGGCAGAAGCAAGCGGCGCGACTGTCATCGGCATCACTAACTCCGCCGATAGTCCACTCGCCCGAGAGTCTGCCGTGGCCATTGTGGTACCGACCATGCTCGACCACGCCATTTCAGTAAATGCCTACTCCACGCTGCTGATCGCTGCCGCTGCGTTGCCCAGCTCAGCTACAACGAGCTTTACATCGGTTGCCGACCCTTTACTTCGCGCGGTCAGGGAGAGCGGACAGAGCCTGGAGTTCTGGCAGGAGCAGTTGGAGGAATCTAGCTGGCTTACAGGTGAAGCAACGTACTATTTCCTCGCGCGTGGCGGCAGTCTGGGAACCTGCCATGAGGCGCGACTGTTGTGGGAGGAAGGGGTGAAAATGCCCGCTACCGCAATGAGCACTAGCGGATTTCGTCACGGTCCTCAGGAGATCGTCCGGGAAGGGATGCGGGTTTGCCTGTGGATTGATCAGGCGCAGATGCGTGATCAAGACTTGTCTGTGGCTCATGACCTCAGGGAATTGGGCGCATCGGTAATGCTCATCGGGGAGAACCTGCCACGAGATGCGGCGGACCTGGTATGCCTGTTACCAACTTCTCCCCCACACTGGCAGTTTGTGATTGATGTGCTACCGATCCAGCTTGCGGCCGAACGGTTGTCGAGGCTATCAGGCGTGGACTGCGACTCGTTTCGGATCTGCTCTTATGTAGTCGAAGATGAGCACGGCCTGCTGGGGAAGAAAGCCGAGGCGTCTCCGAATGCAGACTGAGCGCTGGCACTTTCCGGTCTGGCTTTGGTACGCCCTTCTTTGCATTTTCTGGTGGGGCCTGTGGGGATTCTTGTCCAAAATAGGATCGGCAGCAGCCAGCCCCATGCAGATGCAAATCTTGTTTACCCTCGGCATGCTGCCCGTCGCCCTCGGTATGCTGTTGCCGATGCGCGGCAAGCTGGATCGCAACCGTGGCGGCGTCACGTATGGCCTTTTGTGCGGCATTGCCACCGGGCTGGGTACTCTCGGATACTTTGCGGCCCTGCGAGAACAAAATGCTTCCGTAGTTACTCCACTCACCGGAGTCTTTCCCGTGCTCACGGTGGTGCTGGCGTTCGTAGTTTTGCGGGAGCGGTTGAACAAGGTGCAGATGGGGGGCATGCTTCTGGCCCTGGCGTCTATCGTAATCCTTTCGATCTGAGGAACTCGTGATCCACTGGATGGTGTACGCCAGCTTCGCCATTGTGCTGTGGGGAGTCAACGGTTTGTTCATGAAGCTGGGAACCAACCGGATATCGGCTCGCTCCATGGTGATCTGGGTCACGGCGGGCTTCGTTGTTTTGCTTCCTTTCATGTGGATGACAACGACGCTGTCGGGCCTCAGCGCCGGAATAATCTTCGTCGGGCTGATCGCCGGAGCGGTCAATGGGCTGGGAAACTGGGCAGTATTTGCCTGTCTCGAGAAAGGGGCGAAGGCCAGCGTCGCGACTCCACTGACCGCTCTGTATCCCCTATGCACGGTTGCCCTGGCAACTGCGTTCCTTAAGGAACGGCCGACGGCGCTCCAATGGCTCGGCATCGCACTGGCCGTGGCGGCAGGCGCGATGTTGTCTTATGAGCCGGCGCCGGTCACAGCGCCGGAGGAGCAACTTCATTGCGTCCAGTAACGGTTGGAATCATCGGAGCCGGGAATGTGATCTGGGCCTATTTTCAGGTGCTGGATCGCTTACTTCCTCGCGGTCTGGCGCGGCTGGGACCGGTGTGCGCCCGGCGCCAGGAAACTTGGCAAGACCTTCAGACTCGTCGTCCCGGCGTCCAACTGGTCGCGGATCCAGCTGAGGTTTTGCAGTCGGAGGTGGATGTCGTGCTCATCATCACATCTCCTGCAAGCCATTCGGCCCTCGTGCAAATGGCGCTGGAACATGGGAAACACGTCGTAGTAGAGAAGCCTGCGGCGGCGACCCACTGCGAAGCTCAACAGCTTGCACAGCTGGCGCAGGACCGCAGTCTGCATTTGATGTGCGCACCCTTCGTGCAACTCGCACCGACGTTTCGCGCGCTTTGGAGCCGGATCCATGAGGGTGCAATCGGCAAGGTTCACTCTGCTCGTGGCCTGTATGGTAATGCAGGTTCCGGTTGGGCGCGGTGGTACCACGACGGCAGCGTATCTCCGCTGGCCGAGGTCGGAATTTACAACCTCAAGAGCCTGACGGCAGTTCTCGGGCCGGTAGTTGAAGTCCAGTGCGCCGAGAGTCTTGCAGTGAGCGAAAGGGAAATTTGCGGTGAGGCCGTGGGAACGGCAGGTGCTGACGTTTCACACGTCCTCTTGAGGCATGCGGATGGTGCATTGTCATCACTCGTTTCTGGTCACTGTATTCAGCGTTACCGGCGTCCGGCCCTCGAATTCTATGGCACCGAAGGAACGGCAAACTTGCTTGGGGATGATTGGGATCCGCGCGGCTTCGAGATATGGCGAAACGGCGCGGGATGTTGGGAAGAGTTTGAGCCGCTCGATCCGACCTGGCTTTGGGGGGACGGCTTGGCTGAGATGGTGAACGCGCTGCGAGAAAAACGCCAGCCGCTGCACAGCCTCGAGCATGACATTCACCTGCTCAAAGTGATAGAAGCCAGCACCAGGGCGGCGAAGGAGAAGCGAGCCATCACCGTGCAGTCACGCTTTCGCCCTCTCGATCTTCGGCTGGAGGAATGGCAGGACCGGCATCACCTTCACGATCACACGCGACCTCCCGATGAACAATAAGCAGAACAATAAGCAACAACTCGGGGCCGTCGGATTGGACGTCGGCGGCACGAAGATCGCAGCAGGAGTGGTCTTGTGGCCTTCGGGCGAGATTCTGCGACGGACGATTATTCCCACGAAGCCGACACGAGGTGGCGAAGCAGTCCTGAAGGACACCTGTGACCTCGCGAGGCAACTGAATGATTGGGCGCAAGGGGAGCACATTGAAATAGCCGGCATCGGAGCCGGCGTTGCAGAGCTTGTGGACCCCGAAGGCAACGTAACCAGTAGTTGCACCATTGACTGGCGCGACCGCCCGGTTCAGCAGAGGTTGTCCGAAATCGCTCCCGCGCAAATGGACTCGGATGTTCGTGCGGCAGCTGTGGGCGAAGCCATCTTCGGCGCAGGCCGTGGACATCGCGTTTTTGTGTATATGACGGTAGGAACAGGAATCAGTTATTGCCTGGTGCAGGACACCCAACCGTTCAAAGGCGCGAAGGGCAACGCAATTGTGATGGCGAGCAGTCCGCTAAGCACGGTGTGTACCCACTGTGGCGCGAAGCTGCGTCCGGTGCTGGAAGAGTTCGCCTCAGGTCCGGCCATCGCGAAGCGATTCGTGCAAGGCCAGAAGAAACGGCCTAACGAAACCTGCGAGGACGCCTTCCGCGCCGCGTCCAATGGGGACAAGCACGCCATCGAAACATTAACTTCGGCTGGTGAGGCTTTGGGAGTCAGTACTGCATTTCTGGTGAATGTGCTCGACCCTGAAATGATTGTCGTGGGTGGCGGTCTAGGGACAGCGGGCGGCCTGTATTGGGAGGCATTCGAGCGGAGTTGCCGCGAACACATCTTCGCGGATAACAGTCGTGGGTTGCCGATCGTCACCGCAACATTGGGAGTTGATGCCGGTCTGGTGGGAGCCGCGGCCGTCGTCTTTGCGCAACAGCAGGGAGGCAGAGCAAATTACCCTTATGAGACAAACTGACAACATACTGGAGCGAATCGCAGCGCAAGGCATTGTACTGGGCGATGGGGGATACCTCGTTGAACTGGAGCGCCGTGGCTGGGTGGACAGTGGCTCTGGACGCGAAAAGGTCGGGACCGGCAAAGGCAGCGGACAATTCACGCCCGAAGTAGCCATCGAGCACCCTGATGCCTTGCGCGAGTTGCACCGCGAATTTCTTCACGCGGGATCGCAGGTGTTGCAGGCGCTCACCTTTTTCGGAACCCGCGAAAAGCTGAATCGAGCCGGGTATGGCGAACAAACGGAAGCCATCAATACCGCCGCCGTGCGTATTGCGCGCGAAGTAGCGGGAACCAGTGCCCTGGTTGCAGGCTCGGTGTCGCGAACACAACTCTTCGAACGGGAAGGTCCTTCTGCAGCGGGCCATGTGCGCGACCTGATTACCGAGCAGGTTCGTCTGCTCGCGGACGCCGGAGTGGACTTTCTGATTCTGGAAACCTTCTTTCATCTCGAAGAGATGCTGATCGCGATTGAGTGCAGTCGAGCATGCAACTTGCCGATTGTAGCCACCATGACTTTCCGTCCGACGTTAAGCCAGTGTTCCGACGGGCACTCTCCGGCCGACTGCGCGCGAGCCATGGTGGATGCCGGCGCTGACGCCGTGGGCGTCAACTGTGAGCAGGAACCCGATCGCATGTTGACCATCACTCGGGAGATGCGCAGAGCGGTCAGCGTTCCTGTTGCCGCTCAGCCTGCCGCGTTTCGAACCACTGATGCGACTCCCTGCTTCACCCGCCTGCAGCAATTCCCCGACGAAATGGAGGCCATCCAGCTTCCGCGAAACGCGTTCGAGCGCTTTGCCGAGAAAGCGGTATCGGAGGGGATTCAGTTCCTGGGCGGCTGCTGCGGATGCAACGCGGCATACATTCATGCCTTCGCTCGCGGGCTAGCCAATTCGACCGAAGTTGCACAGCGAAACGTTGGTTAATAACTCTAGTCTTTTCTGATACAAGGACCGAGGAAATTCCCGGCATGTCCAAGAACGGCAAGGTAAAAGTCGGCATCATCGGCTCCCAATTCGAAGCCGACATTCATGCCGCTTCCTTCAAGATCGCGTCGGAGGAGGCAGAAGTCGTAGCGGTTGCTTCGCCCACTCCCGGAAACGCGGCGGCACTGGCAAAAAGATATGGTATTCCGCGCGTGTTTACCGATTATCGCGAGATGCTCAGGGAGCGCGACATCGAAATGATCACCATCGCTGCGCCCAACAAACTACATGCGCAGATGACCGCCAACTGCGCCCAGACGGGCAAGCACGTGGTGTGTGAAAAACCACTTGCGATGACGGTCGAAGAATGCGAGCAAATGATTCACGTCACCCGGCAGGCCGGTGTGCTGCTGCTGTATGCCGAGGAACTGTTCTTCACCCCCAAATATCTAAAGGCGAAAGAAATGGCGGATGATGGCGCCTTCGGCAAAATCCATCTCGTGAAGCAAAGCGAAAAGCATTTTGGACCGCATGCTCCATGGTTCTGGGATGTGGATCACTGCGGCGGCGGCGCGCTTATGGATCTCGGTTGCCACGGGATTGCTTTCTGCTACTGGTTCCTTGGGCGTCCCGCGATCCAGTCTGTGTACTGCCAAATGGGCACTTACGTTCACGCCGACAAGACGCGAGGAGACGACGAGGCCGTTTGCATTTTGGAATTTGAGGGCGGTGCAGTAGGCATTATCGAGGACAGCTGGGGGCGGCGTGGCGGAATGGACGACCGAATCGAGGTACATGGGTCGGACGGCGTGACCTACGCCAATCTTCACATGGGCAACGCGCTCCCCACATATAGCGAGAATGGTTATGGCTACGCGGTGGAGAAGGCGCCGAGCACAAAAGGGTGGAGCTATCCAGTTTTCGAAGAGCTGTGGAACTACGGCTTCCCTCAGGAGATGACGCACTTCGCACGTTGCGTGCGGGGTAAAGAGCAGCCCCAGGCAACCGGAGAGGATGGGTTGGTCGTAATGAAGGTCCTGTACGCCGCTTACGCATCTGCCGGAGAAGGTCGAAAAATACAAATGCCTTTCTCCGCGAAGAGCGTACAGAAACCCATCGATCTCTGGTTTCGCGGACCGCAGTATCGGCCGCATTCAGCGGACAAGGAAGCCTGAACGGAACATCGGGACCAGCTACGTGTCGGAACACATCGAACTGCTTTACATACATAGCGATGCGGCGCTGGCTCTGCTGCAACGGCATCCGATCTACACGGGAATTACGCGGGGCAAGAAGCTGGTGGTGCTGATCAGAAGAAGGCGTTGGGCATCGCTGTCCATAATGACCGCCCGCAACGGCAGTATTCGGGGCTGCTGGCGAGTCTGAGGGGCGGCGGGCAACAATCATTACTACTGCGCTCTGTGGAACACGTAAAAGAACACCATCACACTGAAGCAGCAAAACGCATAGATGAATGACGAGAACAGCGTCACCGCAGGAACCAAGTCCCGCAGGACATTGAGGAAGGTGAGGACGAATGTCCACACCAAGAGAGCCGTCATCAATATCGTCCCGACCAGTGCCAGCAACGCCGCGTTTTTGAGGGTCATGGTCGGAGTATGAACGCTGCCAGTCTCAGCCGCAACTTCGGCTCATGCCTCTAATGGCACTACGTTCACACCCGTGCCACAGCGCGTCGTTGTTAAGGTCGGGCGGAACGACCCGTGTCCCTGTGCTTCCGGAAGAAATACGAGCGATGCTGCGGCGGCGGGCGGGTGCTCGTTCATTTCAGAGCGCGACTTATCCGGTGTCACGCTTTTGAGGCGCGTTTTTGAAGCATTTTTGGAGCGCCTCAGCGGGTTCCAGAGTGCGACTTCGCGCTTTTTTGCAGCACCCGCACTCGCACCCGTTGAAGCACGTTTCTTGAACGTATTTTCAGGTACTTGGCAGTCCCCGGTAGCCTAGTCAAGTTGTTGAATGTATTGGATATGGAAGAAGTGTGAGGATGGCACTCTACCGCTGAGTTAAGCGCCCTGCCCTTGCGGGACAATCACTTCGGACCGTCCAAAACACCCACCGTACCAAAGCGTATCAAATTTTTCGCTTTCTTGATACTTCCCACCAGTTTCGGCCGTGCCGTCAGCTCCGCGTAGATCGCCTCTTGCGTCTGCTTGACGCTGCCCTCGATCGTCTGCATGTAGACGTTCACGGTCGTGAGCTATGAAAAGTAATTTGGCAATAGTAAGCGTAACTCTCGCATTCGCAGTATCCTCGTACTGCCGCCTTCGCGCAGGCTTCAAGAATTCTTGAAGCGCTTTGTCCGCTAGAACACATATCTGGGCGGCTTGATGTTCTTCACGCGCAGATACACCTCCGCCTGGCCGCGGTGGTGCGCGGTGTCAGTAAAGGCCCACCAGAGCACTTCAATCGCCATGGCCTGCCGGCCTGCCCCGATATCAACCATCCTGTTCAACTGCGCGGGCGTCATTGCCTCGAAGTCTTTGGCACACCTGTCGAACGAATCGGCAAGAAATTTGATGGCAGTCTTTTTATCGGTGCCGGAGGGTTGAGCCAGCGCTTCGGTTCCGGCCGCGTTCGCGAAAGCTTCCGAGTTGGAAAGCGCAATATGGATCATGAGCTGGCCGAAGCTCATCTCGTCCGGATTCGGTTTGAAATCGTAGCTTTCGGCGGGCATGGCTTCGGCCACCGCCAGGGTAAACTCTTTGCTGATCTGCCAGTGCTTTGTGAGAACCGCTTTGTAATCGTTCTCGGCGGGGCCGCTAGCTGCAGCGGCCATGCCAGCCAGAAGCGACAGAGCTACTAAACCCGACAGTATCGCTTTCATGGGATTTTCCTCGAAGCAGCATTGACTAGAAAACGAGAAGCATTGTACATCCTGCATTGACTGAGCATGGAGCCCGCATGAGCGTAGAAGTGGGAAGGGGATGGTTGACGTACATCGCATCAATTACACCGATTAATGCTGAAGAACCCAGAATGAGGCGCGCCTGTCCTTCAGATCCTGCCAGAATCTTCGATCTGCTTCAGTGAAGGAGTACGCAGATTGGGGTCGGCCAAAAAAGGGAAGGGGGCTTCTCGGTGCCACCTTCGCCAAGGGGAATGCAGTGGCATGGCGTCTGACACAGTGGGCAGCGGTAGCATTCGGTGGCTGGCGGAATCACCGCACAGTAATGACACCACGGTTCAGTAGTCTCCGGTTAGTGCCAATGAACGCCGTTCCCTTCAAAATTACCGCGCGACACGGAGATACTCTTTACGGCAACAACGAAATGACCACCGCGGTTTTCGAGTCAGTCCACCATGGTGACTTCACCGCTCGACGTCGAACATCACAATATCGCTTATGGATTCCTGCTCCGTAATGACAACGCCGGACCCGTCGGGCGTCCACGTGATCCCGCGAGGATGAACTGTGATTGGAAGAGCGCCAAGTTTCCGCAGCGGCTCATGTCCGCTCGGGTCGACGATCCAGATGGAGGAGGCGGCGTAAGCCGAACTCCACACCGCTGCCACACGGCGGCCGTCCCGCGACCATGCCAGAAATCCATTGTTGAACACCTGCTTCGGCGGGTCCAGAGGTAGGGGCCGACCTTGGCCCATCGGACTCGTTGGACGCGTTCGGCGTTGTAGTCAAGATCGAGCCAAGGCGAGACTGGAACAGGCAAGGAACTACTGGCCCGGGCCATTTACCGCCGCAGCGCACGGGCCAAAGGCCCTTTCGTCGTTTTGAACTGCGCGGCTATCCCTGCCACGTTGATCGAGTCCGAACTGTTTGGATGTGTGCGTGGAGCTTACAGCGGAGCCGATCGCGACCGCGTTGGACTCATCGGCTCAGCCAACCGCGGCACATTGTTTCTTGACGAGATCGGCGAAATACCTTTCGAACTCCAGTCTCGGTTGCTGCGTATCCTGCAGTCAGGAGATTTCAACAGAGTCGGATCCGCCCAGCCCGAACAGGTCGACGTGCGCGTGATTGCCGCCACAAACCGTGATCTTGAGAGGGAGGTTGAACAGCGGCGTTTTCGTGAGGACCTTTATTTTCGTTTGTCCACTGTGACCCTGAAGGTTCCACCTCTGCGCGAGCGTAGCACCGATGTGGTAATGCTGGCGGACCATTTCCTGCGAGCCTACGCCGGAAGGCGAGCCGTGCTGCCCCCCCGCCTCAGCAATGAATCCACGCAGTTGCTGTTGGCCTATCATTTTCCGGGGAACGTCCGGGAACTCGAAGGAGAGATGGCCCGTCTGGCAGCGATGTGCCCGGCGGGAGAAGAGATTCCTGCAAGTGCGCTCAACGAGCGCATCGCCAGACGCAAGGCTGCGATTCGGCAAGAAGCTGATATACAACCCATGTCCCTTGCGGAAATGGAGAAGAAACTGATTCAGGTCGTCCTGCAACACACCGCCGGCAACCGTACGCAGGCGGCCGAGATTCTCGGCATCAGCCGGGAAGGACTTCGCGCGAAGATGGTGAAGTCAGGGTCCTCGCGTTCCCTTGATCAGTAGCCCTCTACCTCTCTGAAGATTCTTTGTTCCTACGCTCGGTGGTCCATACCTGCGTGCTGTTTGCCCTCCATAGGTCCCCGCCTATCATGGATGGTCGCTCTTGCGCATGTCCTTCCCTTCTGGCATCCGACGTGTCCTTCACTAAGGTGGTTCTTGGCTTTGATGACAGACTCTGCTCGAGGAACCAACAACTTAAGCGTGACGCCCCAACAAGATTCCGACAGGAATCTGGGCAGCACTGGAAGATTCCCGGGCAGTAGAATTCACGACCCTTGGCGGACGGCCATGGCCTTGAATTCCAGGAGAGCTCATGCTCCGGATCTTACATTTCGCGGCTTGGGTGGGAACTTCGATCGCAGTAGCCGAGTTATTGGGATACCTACTTCACCGCCTCTTGCATACCGGATGGATTCCATGGCTGAGCATGAGCCATATGAAACACCACATGGTTCTTTACGGACCGCTGCAAAAGCAGCGGCCAAGTGAGGAATACCTCGACGCAACCACTGGCAGCGTCGCTCTCGGGAATATTGGGCTGGAATGGATTGTCCCGAGTTCTATGATTCTGACTACTGTCGTTGTTGTTCTCCGGCTGCTCAGGGTCTCCTTATTCGATCAGACAGTGTCTATCGGGACTACCTTGGCGTGGACCTTCCTCATGTTCAGCTATCTGCATGACCAGATGCATGTGAAGAACTTCTGGATGGAGCGCAATTCGGTTCTCAAGGCTTGGTTCCGGGGCGCACGAAAGCGGCATGACATCCATCACCGGGTGTTGAACGACCCCGGATTGATGGACGAGAACTTCGGCATCGGCTTCTTTCTGTTCGACCGGCTGTTCGGTACGTTGTCCTCCGAGCAGGGCCCCTTCAACCACCCGGGTTATGCGGCCGCAATGGAGAGATTCAGGTATGTGGAAACGCTGCAGGCGCGGTGGTCTGTTGACCACAATCAGGTAGGCAGAAATGCGAGCTAGCGATGGCACGCCGATGGGAGCTTTTGCGGTTAGAACTCTTAAGTTTAGGTGGCTTCTTGTCGGTTGATCGTCGAGGAATCAGTGTTGTTTCCTGCTCTTCAGTGACGCCGATTTTCGGTGCCGGGAATTTGGAAAGGAGCAAATTATGCAACGGACGCGAACTCTCTTCAAAATGCTGACCCCGCCCATTTGGCTGGGCGCTTTGATTCTCAGTCTGAATCTCTGCGGCGGCCTCGCGCGAGCCAGCGATGAACCTGATGACGATAAGGATCACCCACACAGTACCGCGGAGGATTTCCTGCGGTCTAACGTGCGTCCGATTGCTATCGGACACCACGGAGTCGGCCCCAACACCGGGGAGAATCCGGCACTGCCAATCGAGAATACTGTCGACTCGGTGCGGCTGGCCTACAACTTGGGCGCGCGCGTCGTCGAAGTGGACGTACAGCTGACCCAGGATGGCCGGCTGGCCGTCTTCCACGATGACTTTCTCACCGACTTTACCTGCATCCATTCTTTGACGCTCGACCAGCTTCAACAGCGCCTGCCCTACGTGCCGGAGCTTCGCCAAGTGATCAATGTCGCAAGGGAGTTCAACAACAGGTCCGGCGACGATCTGGGTGGCATCTTGATGTCGAGTTGAAGGCTTTCTCGCCGCATTGCGATCCCGCAGATCAATTCGAGCAGCCGTTGGTGTCGGCGGCGGTCTCTGAGGTGCGCAAGACCAACATGACCGACAAGGTGATTTTTGATTCCTTCTCGCCGGCCCTGCTTTACCTTGCCGCTCAAGCCGCGCCGGGAATCCCGCGCGAGCTGGATATTTCGGGTTTGCAGTTATTGACTCCGGCGCAGATTGAGGCCATTACGGGATTGCCGGTCACCATCATCAACAAAAACATCTCCTTAGGCCTAACCTGGGCTGAAATTGGGCAGGTATT
>QIAN01000110.1 GCA_003225005.1 Acidobacteriota bacterium
ATCTATTGCTCAACGGGCGCGCCTCGCTTGATCCTCGCAACTATCTCGGCTTCGGCCACCTGGACTTGGTTCCGACCAAGATTGTGCCGACCCCTACCCTGATGACGGCGTCGTATGACTGGTTCTCTGACTTCAACGACAGCGGCATGCCGACCATTGCGACCGGTCGCCTGCCGGTGGGCAGCGCGGATGAAGCGAAGACCGTAATTGGAAAGATCGTCGCCTATGAAGGCCAGTCCACCGATGGCCCGTGGACCCGGCAGGCCCTAATGGTGGCCGATCAGAACGATACCGAGAACTTCAGCCAAGATAGCCTCGCGGTGCAGGCGCAGTTACCTTCGACTCTTCAAGTGACGGATGTTTTTATCAGCACAGTTGGAAGCAATAACGCCCCGCAGGACATCGTTGCTGCGATCAACTCCGGCCAGTTGCTGGTGAACTATATCGGGCACGGCTCGGAGGAACAATGGTCGGGTGAAAATCTGTTTGACACCACGAAGGTCCCATCACTCACCAACAGCTCACGATTGCCCGTATTCCTCATCATGGACTGTTTAAACGGATTCTTCCAGGATGTGTATGCCCAGCCGCTTGCAGTCACCTTACTGCTCGCGCCCAACGGTGGGGGCGTGGCCGCCGTGGCTTCCAGCGGTTTGAACCAGGCACCGCCCCAGACCGAGCTCGACAAACTCATAGTCGAAAATGCATTTAATTCAGAGCGGCCAACCCTCGGAGAATCGATTCTTAAGGCGAAGTCGCTAATTGGTGACCCTGTGGTTCGCAAAACATATATTTTGTTCGGCGACCCTGCGATGCAGATCAAGCTGCCAAGCCCTGCCCGCTCGACTGCCCGGAGAAGGCCAACCCCGGGTAGCGAACACGGCGACAACGAGCTTTGTGAAAACGCATTGCGCGAAGACGCGACCCAAATCTTCATGTATGGAACGCCGTGGCATGGCGAGGCTGCTTTCACTTTGCCGGATCGTGCTCCGCTGCAACAGAAGTTCATTCTGGAGCATTGCGGCATTGTGATCACCCGCCTTTCCCGGAGTCAGATGGTGGCGGAATTATTTGCCCGCAGCTTCGTGCCCTTTCATCGCCACGAGTATGTGGATTCCGCGCTGAGCTTCTTAGAGCGGGTTGCAGATTCGGTTGCTTGCTGTCGCTACGCTTTCGAACCCGACGAGGGAGCCGTCGACAGAATTCTCAATTTCCATGATTAATGGCGGGTCTGATTCAGAGATGTTCGAGGCCTTCAGTCGCGAACTGCTGAATGGGGGATTGTGCGTCCGTTTCGAAGCGCGCGGCGCGAGCATGTCCCCAAGCATTCGTGACGGCGAGATTGTCCATGTTACTCCCGTAATCGTAAGCAAATTACGAAGGGGCGATATCGTTCTAACAAGAGGTGATCACGGTTTCCGGGTGCACAGGCTTGTGATTGCCGATCACAAGGCGGACACGTTTATCACCAGGGGCGACTGCGGATTGGAGAATGATCCGCCGGTCCCGGGAGCGCAAATTCTGGGATTCGCAGCTAGAAAAGAAGTGAAGGTGGCGGGACGAGTGTTCACGGTGACGCTCGACGGGAGAGCCTCGCGCGCGCGCCGGATACTTGGACGCGCCATGGAGTTCGCCGCACGGCTGAACCGCCGAGCCATTGCCACGCGAATGCGCGAGGCCCTTGCTGTAGGTGTGAGTCCGACGAGGAATCACATTCTATTACCCTTGGCGGCGATCCTGCTGTCGCTGCTTGTCTCGCCTTATTCCCGCGCGCAAGTGGTGTGGGATGCAACTACTTCCGGCACTGGCCAACTTACCGGGATTGGAACTAGGACTCTCACCTTCAACCACACCACAGCTAACGTTGCGAATCGGCTCTTGATTGTTGGAGTTTCTCTGAATATTACGAACGCTCCGACCTCGGCCCTGGTTGGAATCACCTATAACGGCACGCCCATGAACTTCGTGGGCGCTCACAATGATGCTGCCAACACGCGCCGCGTTGAAATGTTCCAGCTTTTGAATCCGCTCAACGGCACATTTCCTGTCGTGGTCTCGGTCAGCATTCCTGTAGCCCAGACGGTTGGTGTGGTCGCCGGTGCAACCACGTTCACGGGCGTGGATCAAACTGTGCCGATAGGCACTTTCGTGTCGGCCAATGGCGCGGCCCAAGCAAACTCTCAACTTGATGTGCCCAGTGTGGTCAACGGGATGGTCATCGATACTTTGGCCACGGGCGGTGACCAAACCGTTGCAATATCGGCTCCTCAGGTTTCGCGGTGGAACGCGGACAGCTCCGCCGCGCCGGTCTCACCGCCAGATGTCCGTGGTACAGGCAGTACGAGATCAGGCGCTCCCAGCGTGCCTATCTCAGAGACTTTCACTTCTTCGAATTGGTCGCTCGGCGCAGTTTCCGTCAACCCGACGACCGCAGACATCGCAGTCACCACCAGTGTCGTAAGTGCCGTTTTTCTAGGACAGAATACGACATACAACATTACTGTCACCAATAATGGTCCATCGCCGGCGAATGCAGTCACGCTTACCGACACATTGGCTCCGGCCGGTTTGACCCTGGTTTCGGTGACGCCCAGCGCGGGAACTACCTGTGTGGGAACAGGACCAATCAATTGCACGCTGCCGACTCCTCTCAACAGCGGAGCGACTGCTACCGTCTCTGTGGTGGTCACGGCGAGTGTTGCCGGACAATATCCCAACACGGCGACCATTACGGACTCTGGCACGCCGCCCGACCCTAATACCGGCAACAACTTTTTCACTGCGGTTGCAACGGTGCAATCGGCAGCTTGCGCTACGGCAGCTTCGGGAGGGAATGCAGTCGGGCTGACAGGAGTGATTAACACATACTATCCAGGCACGGCCAACGTAGCCGCCGGTGCGATGTCCATCCCTGTGGGCGCACCGACGGGCGCAGGCACGCCTATCGCCAATGGTGACCTTTTGCTCGTCATCCAGATGCAGGATGCGACCATCAACACCAGCAACAGTGTCGCGTATGGAAACGGTAGTACTGGCGCCGGGTTCACGTTGCTCAATCAGGCAGGCATCTTTGAGTTTGTAAAAGCTACGGGAGCAGTCGCAGCAGGTTCGGTCCCGGTTGCAGGAGCGGGTGCCGGCGGCGGTCTGGTTTTCAATTACAACAGCTCTGTTTCCGGCGCCACCAATGGACAAAGCAACTATCAAGTAGTCCGTGTGCCACAGTACGCCACGGCTAGTTTGGGTGCTGGGTTAACCGCGTCAGCGTGGAATGGCTCCAGCGGAGGCGTTCTGGTCCTCGATGTTGCGGGAGCCCTGACTCTAGCCGGGCAGACTGTGAGTGTGAACGCGCTCGGTTTCCGCGGCGGCGCCGGCATGCAGTTGAGCGGCGCCGCGGGAGCAAGCAATGCTGATTTTCGGCAGGCCGCGCCTGCAGCAGCCGTCGGTCCGGGATTTGACGCGCCGAAGGGTGAGGGAATTGCAAGGACTCCCTCGTGGGTGGAATCAGGCGCGACGGCTCTGAACACGCCCACATACTATCCGAGTGGCGTGGCTGGCACAGACGGCAGCATGGCGCGTGGAGCGCCGGGCAATGGCGGTGGAGGCGGTACCGATGCGCTCCCGGCGAGCAACAGCCAGAACGCCGGAGGTGGTGGAGGAGGCAACGGCGGATCAGGTGGTTTTGGCGGCGACTCCTGGAGCAGCAATCTCAGCACGGGCGGCGAAGGTGGTGGGCTGTTTCCTGCGACTGTGAATCGCGTCGCCATGGGCGGCGGCGGCGGTGCGGGCTCACGCAACAACTCGTCGGGACAAGCGAGCGCTGGAGCGGCTGGCGGCGGCATCGTTATTATTCGTGCCGGAAGTCTGTCGGGAACTGCGACCGTCACGGCTAACGGCGCGGCAGCCTATCAGGCAACACTTAACGATGCGGGCGGCGGAGGCGGAGCCGGCGGAAGCATCGTTGTGCTCTCGGCTGGTGGCGGAGAAGGTGGGCTCACCCTGCAGGCCCAGGGCGGCCGAGGCGGTGATGCTTGGAACATTCGGCCATTTGCTCTCGCCGATCGCCACGGTCCCGGCGGTGGTGGCGGCGGTGGTGCGGTGATCCTCTCGGGGGCCGCTGCCAGCATTAACGTCGCTGGGGGAACGAGCGGGCTAACGTTGACTCCGGGCGTCCCCTACGGTGCGACGGCCGGCAATGCCGGCACCAGTATTACGAGTGCGTCGCTCACGCAGATTTCGGGAACTCAGTCCGGCGCCAACTGCGTGCCCGACCTGACATTGGGGAAGGGTCACGTAGGCAACTTCGTTCGCGGCTCAACCGCCGACTATACCGTCCTGGTTTCAAACCTGAGCCCGTTCGGTGCCACGAACGGCTTGGTCACGGTCAATGACACTCTGCCAGTTGGCCTTACTCCAGCAACCGCCGTGGGAACCGGATGGTCTTGTTCAATTGCTTCCCAGACTGTCAGTTGTGTTGCTCCAGGCATGGCGGCGAACAGCAGCTCCTCAATAACTATCACCGCGAACGTGTTGCAGACTGCGCCTTCGACAGTAACCAATACCGCCTTTGTATCCGGTGGTGGCGAGATCAATCTTGCAAACGATAGCGCGACCGACGTCGCCAATGTTGTTTCCAGCGCAGATATAAGCGTGACCAATGCAGCATCGCCAAATCCAGTCGCTGCAGGCAGCAACATTACTTATACCGAGATCGTTACCAACAACGGGCCCAGCGCGGGTGACAATGCCACCCTGGTAGCCACAATTCCGGCCAATACGACGTTCGTTTCGATGACAGCGCCTTCGGGTTGGACGTGCACCACTGGATCGAGCAATGTGGTGTGCTCAATCGTAAGCCTGGTTGGAGGAACCTCTGCCACGTTCTCTCTGATTGTGAAGGTAAATGCCGGTACCGCGAACGGCACGGTTATTACTGAGACGGCTTCGGTGAGTTCCGCCGCCAATGATCCCAATTCCGCCAACAATACGGCGACCGTGAGCACCGTTGTAGGGACTACTGCCGGCGGGGAGCTCACGGTTACCAATAGCGCATCGCCGAATCCGGTGATTGCGGGCAACAAAATTACCTACACACAGGTGGTTGCGAATACTGGAACGATTACGGCGACCGGGGCTTCGTTCAGCGAAGCCACACCTGCCAATACGACATTTTTCTCGGTCACGCCACCTGCGGGCTGGACCTGTACGGGATTCCCCGCAACCCCCTGCTCCAACCCGAGTGTGGCGGCGAGTACGACTGGAACGTTCACCGTCGTCTTCAACGTGAACGTGGGTACAGCAAGCGGGACGGTCATCACGGACACAGTCACAGTTAACGCGGGGAACCAGGCGTTCGGACCGAACTCCGCCACGGCAACCGACGTGGTGGCATCCGGGGGGCAGGCAGATCTCGCGCTCACTACCGTTGCCAAACCACCGACCGTGATTGCGGGCAATAACATCACTTATACGCAGACCGTGACGAACAATGGACCTGCAGCGGCGTCACCGGTCAGCTTCACGGAGGCAGTTCCCGCCAACACAACTTTTGTGTCGGTCTCTGCTCCCGTGGGCTGGACGTGCACCGTAACCGCTGCAGTGACCTGCACCAACCCGAGCGTTGCGGCGGGTGCATCGGCGGACATCATCGTGGTTGTAAACCTTGCTCCGACCGTGTCCGTAGCGACAATTACTGCAAATTCTTCTGTCTCTTCCTCCGGAACGACCGATCCCACTTCGAGCAATAACAACACGACTGTTGTTACGAATGTCCGGATGGCCTGCAATCTGACGGTAACCAACAGTGGAAGCCCGAGTCCCGTCGCCGCAGGCGCGAATATCACTTACACACAAGTTGTGACCAATGGCGGTCCCAGTAATTGCACGAGCGCAACCTTCACCGAGGGATTTCCGGTGAACACGACGTTCGCGTCGCTCAGCCCCGTGCCGGCAGGATGGACCTGCACGACGGCAGGATCAATCAGTTGCACCAACCCCAGTGTGGCGCCGGGTTCATCCAGCACTTTTCCGGTAGTGGTCAATGTAAATGCAGGTACGGCCTCAGGCACGATAATCACAGATACGGCCACTGCTGCCTCCGCCACATCTGACACAAACCCCAACGACAACTCCGCCACCGTCAGTATCGGCGTGGCGACAGCTGGACAAGCCGATCTCAGCGTGACCAATTCGGCCAGCCCAAACCCGGTGAACGACGGCCAAAACATTACGTATTCGCAAACCGTAACTAACGGTGGGCCGGCGGCTGCCAGCACCATCACCTTAAGCGAAACTGTTCCGGCTAATACAACGTTTGTGTCGCTGACCGGGCCAGCCGGATGGGCGTGCACCTCCTCAGTACCCTACACTTGCACCATTCTTACGTTCGCCGCGAATGCCACCGCGAACTTTACTTTCGTGGTGAAGGTGAATACGAACGTGGCATCAGGCTCTACAATCAGCGACACCGCGACCGTTGGCGCCACAACCCCCGACCCGAATAATCTCAACAATAGTGCCTCTGCCAGCGTTCAGGTGGCCGACTCCGCCGACCTTTCCGTCACGAATTCGGCGAGCCCAGTTCCCGTGCTCGCCAACACCAACATTACCTACACACAAGTGGTAACCAACCCCGGACCGAGCGTCGCCACAAACGCCAGCTTCTCGGAAGCGGTGCCAGCAAACACCACCTTTATTTCTCTGAGTCCTATCCCGCCGGGCTGGGCGTGTGTTTTCGGCGCGACTATCACCTGTACCAATTCCAGCTTCGCGCCAGGAACTGCCAGCTTTCCCGTCATAGTGAGAGTGAATGCAGGAACCCTTGCCGGAACTGTGATCACGGATACCGCCAGCGTCAGCTCCGCCACGACTGATCCCAATGCAGGCAACAACAGCGCAACCGCGACCGATGTCGTTGCAACTGCATCACAGGCAGACTTGATCACCAGCAATTCCGCGTCGCCGGCGTCGGTGAGTGCAGGAAGCAACGTCACCTACACCCAAAGCGTCACCAACAATGGGCCTGCCGCAGCTACAACGGTCAGCTTCACGCAGACGACTCCGCCAAATACGAATTTCCAATCGATTAGCACTCCAGCAGGCTGGACATGTGGCACTCAACCTACGGTGGGCGGCACAGGTACGGTCACATGCACCATTGCCAGCCTCGTCCTGAGCGCTACCGCGAATTTCACATTGGTGCTTCAAGTGAACGCGGGCACGGCTTCGGGAACCAACATTGCAGAAACCGCTACGGCGACGGCAACCAACATAATTCCTGGTCTTACGACGAACAGCGCTACAGCCAGCGTGATTGTCGCGAATGCGAACAGCGCAGACCTGGCGATTGTGAAGACGGCAACGCCAGGCCCGACTGTGCCGCAGGGGGACACTCTTACGTACACGCTGGCCGTAACCAACAATGGCCCAGCTTCCGCAACCAATGTAACGGTGACGGATGCGTTGCCCGCGACCCTGACCTATCTCTCGGCCACCCCAACGGGCGCGTGTTCCGAAGCGGACGGGACTGTGACTTGTCTTCTGGGGACAATGGTGAACGGTGGTACTGCCACGGTTACGATCCTCACGATTGCAGGGGCACCTGGCGTGATAACGAACACCGCCTCAGTGAATGCGGACCAGACCGATCCGATCCAGGCCAATAATTCCTCCAGCCAGAACGAGACGATCACCGCCGCGACCGCCATTCATCTGCAGTCGTTCGCGGCCCATTATGGAACTGATAAGAACGGCGCAAACCGAGTCGTGCTGAGCTGGAAGACTGGTGGAGAGTCGCACAACCTTGGCTTCAATATTTATCGCGCAGAGAACGGGAACCGAATCCAGTTGAATCCCTCGTTGATTGCCGGCTCGGCACTCATGATGCGAGGCGCTCTACCCCAGCACTCCGGCAGAACATACGCTTGGATTGATCCCTCCGCCGGGACTGCCGGCGGCGGATACTGGCTGGAAGATGTGGACGTCAATGGTACTCGCACAATGCACGGACCCGTCTTCGCGAATGCCGCCACCAGTACCCAGCAAGGCGACAGCTCGGTTCGATCTCCGGCGCCGATGCTCAGCCAACTGAGCCAGGCGCAACCTCCCGCAGCGTCTGACAGCCATCCCGTCGAGAACCTTCCGCAAACATCTGGGCCGACCAGCAATCAATTTCAAATGCAGTTTGAACTGGCTGCCCATCCTGCGGTCAAGATCCTGGTCAGGCACGAGGGATGGTACCGGGTTGCCCAGCCCGACCTGGTGAAAGCTGGACTTGACCCTAACGTGGATCCCCGGTCGCTCGGTTTGTTCGCGGAAGCTGTTGAACAGCCAATTCAGATCACGGGTGCAACCGCCGGCCCGGGCGGCTTCGGACCACAGGCGGCCATCAACTTCTATGGAACTGGCATCGATACGCTGTACTCGGGCACACGAGTCTACTGGTTAGTGGCGGGTGAGGGAAGCGGAGCGCGCATTCGACGGATAGCGGCATCCGCGGGATCGAACCAGCCCCCGGAAAGCTTCCGGTTTGCGGTTGAGCTCGAGCAGCGGAGCGTCTACTTTGCGGCATTACTGACGCCGAACGGTGACAACTTCTTCGGTTCATTCGTGTCCTCGACACCGGTTGATCAGTTCTTGCATGTGCCGCACCTTGATAAGACTTCGACCGAGCCAGCAAGACTTGAGGTTGTATTGCAGGGTGTGGTTGCAGGTTTTCCACACGATGTGACGGTCGCGCTGAACGGAACTACGCTCGGAGACGTCACTTTCACGGGGCAGGACAAAGGGAGCTTCCGCATCGCTGTGCCAGCGGGCCTGCTCCAGGACGGGAACAATACTGTCACTCTCACGGCGCAAAATGGAGCATACGACAGCAGTTTGGTGGACCATATCCGGATCGCGTATCCACACTCATACGTGGCGGACTCCGATAAATTGAAATTTACCGGACGGGCGGGTGATGAGATCAAAGTGACTGGTTTCGACAACCTGCCGACCATTGTTCTCGACATTACGGATCCCGAGCGTCCCGTCGAACTTACACCACACGTCACGTCGAAGGACGGGAAGTACGAACTCGAGGTGCCGGTGCCGTGGTCAACCACAAACGTCGACCCACCGGTTCGCCATACGATACTGGCCATGGCTGACGATCGCATCGCTTCCCCAAGCGCGGTGCGGGCGAATCATCCCTCACACTGGCATAGCGCGCAACCCGGTGCCGAGATTGTGATGATTTCGCATGAAGATTTCGTGGAAGCGCTCGAACCCCTGGTGCGCTCTCACCGGGCATACGGCAAGTCTGCAGAAGTAGCCCTCATCGGCGACTTGTATGACGAGTTCAACTTCGGCGAACGCAGCCCATTTGTAATCCGGCAATTCCTGAAATCCGCGGTCAGGAACTGGAAGACAGTTCCCAAGTATCTATTGCTCAACGGGCGCGCCTCGCTTGATCCTCGCAACTATCTCGGCTTCGGCCACCTGGACTTGGTTCCGACCAAGATTGTGCCGACCCCTACCCTGATGACGGCGTCGGATGACTGGTTCTCTGACTTCAACGACAGCGGCATGCCGACCATTGCGACCGGTCGCCTGCCGGTGGGCAGCGCGGATGAAGCGAAGACCGTAATTGGAAAGATCGTCGCCTATGAAGGACAGTCCACTAATGGTCCGTGGACAAGTCAAGTTCTCATGGTGGCCGATCAGAACGATACCGAGAACTTCAGCCAAGATAGCCTCGCGGTGCAGGCGCAGTTACCTTCGTCCCTTCAGGTAACCGATGTCTTCACCAGCATGGTTGGAGGCGTAGCCGCCCGACAGGACATTCTCGCTGCGATCAACTCCGGCCAGTTGCTGGTGAACTTTATCGGACACGGCTCGGAAGAACAATGGTCGGGCGAAAACCTGTTTGACACCACGAAGGTCCCATCACTCACCAACGGCTCACGATTGCCCGTATTCCTCATCAGCCGCTTGCCGTCACCTTACTGCTCGCGCCCAACGGTGGGGGCGTGGCCGCCGTGGCTTCCAGCGGTTTGAACCAGGCGCCGCCCCAGACCGAGCTCGACAAACTCATAGTCGAAAATGCATTTAATTCAGAGCGGCCAACTCTGGGAGAATCAATTCTTAAGGCGAAGTCGCACATTGGTGATCCTGCGGTTCGTCGAACATACACGTTGTTTGGCGACCCCGCGATGCAGATCAAGCTACCAAGCCCTGCTCCCTAGCAGGATGCCGAAAGACTCCGCAGTCAGAGGCGGGTCCAGGCTGGAGGATCTCCGTCGGAGGAAATGGGAACCTCAAGGGGATACCACACCCCTAAACAGGTTTAGGAAGAAGGCCAGGTTTCCGAAGCTGTGGCCTAAGATGCCCGGCCAGGTGCTTTTTGTGCGTTGCGCAACAAAGGACAGCGCGATACCTGTGATTGCCATGCGGACTGTGTCCCAGAGAGTCGGCTGCATAAATAAGTGGAAGAGCGACCAGAGAATCCCATGGATAACCCACGTGGCCTGTCCGGACGCGAGTTCCTGGCGCGGAAGCACATAACCGCGCCACCACAGCTCCTCCCCCCCGATATTGCACACAAGGATCACGACGACATAGTAAACGAGAATCCACCAAGCCCCATGCAAAGGAATGCCCATGAAATCTTTCGGACCGAAATGATCGAAAAACTCGTGGTAGAACCCAGATGCATCGAACAATCTGATGGACTGCAGAGTTGGTCGAAGCATGCCCGCACTCCGCTTGAGGATCGTGGCTATCAGAATCACAGCGAATACCCAGACTTGGCGATTGTTCTCTTTCCAAAGGGCAAGCCAGGATGCCGCAACTGCAAACAGGTCTTGCCAATTACCTCCATACATGAAGCCCGAGAGTGCAGCTGCCCAGATCCAAGCCGTCGGGTTGGGAGCCGAGAGCCGTAACCGTTGCGTGAGTGCCTTCCAAGACGTGGATCAGACATCAATGGCGGCACCAACAAGCGAGGCAATCAACATGAGCGCAAGGGGCAAAATGAGCAGCAAATGGAAAATGCGCCACTACGAACTCATCTGCCGCAACAGATTCGGGCCAGCCCAGTGAAACAGGAAGGCGAAGGTCAAGGCCGGTATCCCGAATAGAAGCGATGACGCTAGCCAGCCTGCTGGACTAATCGCGGGTGCGTGGTCTACCTGGTGCACGTGGTGAGTGTAGCTGACTTGATCGGAGCCATCAGACGAAAATGACTCCCGCACCAAGAATTAGGCTTGTTTCCGCAAAACAATCTGATACGAGGAAGGCATGGTGCGTCCTCCAGAAAGGCGCATTTTTCTAGCAGGTGAAGGACCTGTCCGGGTAAGCGCTGGAGCGCCCGGTAGCAGACCCCAGTCGGAAGGAGAGATCCAAACCGACCAGAGCGGGGTGTCAAGAGTCCACTATGGGTGGAGAGCAAACAGATGGGCCGCAACGAGAGTGAACGCCATAGCCGCGTCATTTCTTCAGCCGAAAGGCGTTTGAGAGCGCCGAGACGGTCATGTCGCGGCGAAGGCAACAGACAGCAGGCTGGACCAGAACGCCTGTTGGACTTCTCCGGGGTTGAAGCCGGCGGCACGTCTGCACAGAAGAATGCGGAACAGGAGAGACCCTAGCTGGCAGCCGAGTCAGGGTCAGGGGCAAAGACCGGGCGTCTAAGGCCGGATGGCACGGAGCCAAGAGGGAGTCCGAGGGGTTCACAGTACCGAGGAAGGCGCGCAAGAG
>QIAN01000509.1 GCA_003225005.1 Acidobacteriota bacterium
AGGAGGCAGATCGGAGTTGTTGGCGGCAGGTTTGCAGAATGCTGACCAAGACACCTTGCGCGTGTGCTCCTTTGCTTGTGCGATTCCCACCCCATACCTTGCGGGTCACGACCATGGGACGGATGGCTTGTTCCGCTCGCCAGTTCGTGGCCTCCAGCCCGGGGCAGTTCAGGAAAGTAAACAGGGCGTCGCGCTCGCGCAACAGATGATTGGCCAAGCGCCGATTCCGGGGTGAGCGGTAGCGAGGTTGCAATCCCCGATCCAGCCGGGCTTCCAGTCGGCCACGAGCCACGGCCACTCCCCGATTGCTCATCTGGCCTTTCTCGCGACGATCGCGCAGGCGCAAAGCTTCTTGCAAGATGGCTTGTATGGTGCGCGGAAATACCGCCTCACGCTTCCCGGCCACCAAGATCATCTCCCGGCAGCGTCGTAGGAGATGGGCCAAGCAGGTTTGGTGCAGGGCCTGGAGAAATTGACGATAGACGCTCCAGCCATCGCGCACCAAAAAGCCGGCAAAGTTCGCCCCCAGCACCATCGCCGCCTGTTCAAACCCACGCCCCGGCTGAATCGCATAGACCGTGACCTGCGAAGTACTGAAGGCCCACATCCACCACAACTGTCCGCCCACTCTCCATCCGGTCTCGTCCGGGGTTACACTGGGACTGCCGCGAATTTGCTCGATCAGCGCTTGATAAGTCGGCTCCCCCTTGTGCGCCACCCGGGCCACGGCTTGGCACAATCCTCCCCGACTCACCCGCAGTCCGAAGGCTTCTTCCAGTACGGCGGCGGTCTTGCCGTAGGGCAGTCCCAAACCTTTATTGAGTTGCGTGGCCAGGGCCAGCGCTCGCGGACCCAGTTGCGAAGCGGCGCTGCCCAGCGCATCGGAGGTCTGCCGGGGATGCCGGCCCTGCACCCGTCGTCGGCAACGCCGACAACGTCCCACCTGAATGCGAAACTCAATGCGCTCCACTCGTGGTTCCGGAATCTCGGTCTGATACTGGGATACGATGCCCTCTTCCTGCACTCCCCCTCCGCAGTGCGGACACTCCCCCGGCAGGGGTACGTCGATTACCTCATCGACGCTTCGCGGAATGGGCCGACGACACCGCCGCCCGTATTGGCAGCCTGCTTTGCGTCCAGGTTTTTGCGGATGCGCCTTGGGACCCCGCCGAGAGAAGGGGGCCGCTTGACGCTTGGCCGATCGCAACGCCTCTTCCAGCAAACGTCGCAGTCGCTCGTTCTCTTTCTTCAGCTCGTCAATCTCTCGCTCTAGACGGGCAATCTTTTCTGAAGTTTCCTGTCCCACACGACAGATTAACTACTCTGCACACCAAGACCAATAACATTCTGGCGGGAAGTATCTCTACGCTAAACAATTACCATTGTCTTAAGAGAACACATCCAGCGTCGTTACCCGCATCGGCGTGGAAAATTAATTGGCGATGAAGCCCTAGGAAGTTGGCAGATACCAGTCATCGGCTTTGTTGTTGGTGTGCTGGTAGCCTTTACTTCGGTAGGAAGTGGGAGCTTGATTATTACCAGCCTCTTGCTCCTGTTTCCTGGTGAACCGCTGAAGAGGCTCATTGGGAGCGATGTTTTTCACGGAGTGTTGCTGGTCGGTGTGGCAGCATTTGGACACTGGCATTTTGGAAGCGTAGACATACCACTGTTTCCGGCCTTTTGTTCGGATCCCTTCCTGGAGTATGGCTAGGCAGCTTTCTTGCCGGTCGTATCCCTGAGGGCGCCCTGCGCCCAATTGTGGCTATGCTCTTGTTTATTACCGGTGTCAAGTTGATCTAACAATGAGCATGTAATCTGCTCGTGATCGGACCCCTTGGAGATGCCGGGTCTAGCCTATTCGACAATCGGCAATCTGTCGGAGGCTGAGTCGCATCTACAGCGAGCTTTAGCAATAGACCAGAAGTTAGCCATAAGCTAAGCGGAGCAACGTCGTCGAATCAAGAATTTAGGCATAGCCAACAATTGCACACAATTGACATGTACTGCGCACGACTAAATTATGCTTGACAAAGAACGCATGCTCTCACAGACAGAATGCTCGGAGCATTTCGGCTACGTTCTCTTGCTGTTAATGGATCGGTATGGAGAGCTAAAATGACGCGAACTCGCAGTATGTTGGGCGTGTTTTTCGCATTGACAATCCTGGGACTTCCCGCCTGGGCGGGTTCGATTGGCTTGCAGCTCGGATCTGCTGGCAGGGTGGGCCACAGAGGCTCGCAACCTGTCCAAGGAATGATCCGATTGGTCGACATGACGTTTGGCAACGAGACATTTCCGGCGACGGTTGGTTCTCGTTTACAACGAGTAACTTGTCTGGGCTGAAACCGAAGGAGAGGTTGTTCGGGGCCGGTGGAAAAGTCAAGTCTTGGGGCTGTGTCGACATTGATCTCGATGGCGGCAAGTTCGACAAGAAAGATTTCAGAGGAACACTGCTCACTGGGGGCTTCAAGAGCGCTGAACTCTTCAAAACCGGTACCAACACTTTCACTTTGCATGGCCAGGTTTGGGTTATTTTATCCCCTGTTTTGGCAACCAGTTTGGAATCAGCAGCGTGGCCCCATATTTGGCGAGCCTCAATCTAAATTTTTGGGAGGCGTTCAGTCGGGAAAACTGCACAGCACGAGCATTCTGGGTGGTTCCTTAAAAACTGTGGGCGTTCCGGAACCAACAGCTCTCGTACTACTCGGGTTTGGAGCATTTATAGGCACCTTCATCCATACGACGTTGCGCGTGCGTTGTGCCGGGATCTAAAGGGTAGCGAGTTAGCGATTTGAGCGCCGTAACGTCTGCTTAGTCGAGCACCGACAGCGTGTCGTTCCGAGTTGGTAATACAAAAGTCTGTCTGTCATCGCCCATCTCGTGCATCGTTCGAACTAGCTCTCAGAACGCAAATCCAGGCCTGCAAAACGCGCTGCTTGGCAATCGCTCCTTGTGCTTCATTAAGACAGTGCTTGCGTTCTGAATTCGTCCTTATAATAGAGGACCATTTAACAGACTCCCACCCATTCCAACTCCTACGAAGAATTCAGCATGGAGCTGAGGTTTTCCGTGGGATAAGGTATAATGTGGCGCAGCGACGCACGGAAGCCGCTATGTTTTTAAGACGCCGCCGATCCCATCTGATTTTCTCCAACACCGCTGATAATCGGCCAGCTCGCGACGTTCTACACACAGAGACTCCGGTTGATCACCCGAACCTGGACGTGGCGCTGAAAGTTGCTTTGCGGGCCGCGGTATACGGAACCGGAGCGGCTGGTGCTGCTATCGCGTTAATGCGCGACGGCCAGCTGGTGTGTCGAGCTCGGGAAGGTGATATTGCTCCCGATCTCGGGGTAGTGCTGAATGTGGACACGGGCATAACCGGCGCCTGTGTTCGTAGCGCTCAGGTCCTCCATTGTCAAGACGCAGAAACGGACGAACGCGTCGACTCGGCAGTATGCCGGGCATTAAGTATTCGGTCGATCCTGGTTGTTCCTATCGTGGTCGACGGAGCTGTTACTGGAATACTGGAAATCCTTGCCTCGAACGACCATGCCTTTAACTCGGAACATATTGAATGGCTGACGACAGTAGCTAATTTCGTGCACACCAACACCCGCGCAACTGAACGAGTTCATCCAGAGGCGAAAGCTTTTCCATCGCGTAGCACAGTGCGCCATGGGCTACTTGAGCCCGCAAGCATATCGGGTGGGATCCAATCATCTCAAGGTTCTAGAGCCTCTGCTGAAGGTCCTGGGCTAGATGCGTTGATCGGAGCGTTGCAGGAGAGTTCGCCGGGGGCTACGTGGGATGTGATATGCGAACAGTTAGCATCACGCTTCAAATGACTGATGGGGCCTGTGCAAGAGTGTTGGTAATCGTTCGTTCGTAGTAAGTTGCGCCGGGTCGTCCCGGCAACACGTACCGTCGATGGCCATGGAGTTAATCACTTTTATGCCTCGATATGCCCTCAGCGATCGAAATCACAGGGCCAAGTGACAGAACTCGCGAGACAGACGGCGACGCTCCGCCATGAATTTGCCGGCAGATAACCCTCGATCTGTGCGTCGGACATCCGGCAGGTCGACGCCGCCCGCATCCGAGGCGCTGGCAGCACTGGTGGACATCGCGGCTTAGGTTTCGCAAGCTTTGGACAGCTAGTCGAATAGCACTTTCAGGCCATTGTAACGGGTTCGCATTTAAGTATTAATACTCACCGAACTATTACGTCGGGAGTAACGACTCGCTTTTGAGGGAGAGCGAGCTGCGCGGAGTACAAAGATGCGACTCGTGAGCAGTTCTCCCAGTCTTTGTGTTTTTCGTGTTTACGGCCCCGGGCCTCAGATCCCCAGCTTTCCCTCCAGAAGATATCAAGCGCAAGTGTCGGTAGCACAAGGGGAGAAGCATGAGAAATCGTACTTTATTCCAAACCAGGCCCAAAGCTGGTCTGACCTCGAAAAAAACCAGCTGCGATTGGCATGCCGTGCGCGCTCTGCCGAATCAGCGGGTAAAGCTAGGTTCCCTGCCCCTGTTTGTTCTTCTTCAGTTGACCATTTTCCTGGCTTCCGTGCAGTTTGTCTGTGGGCAGGTCAGCGTTCTCACTTGGCATTACGACAACCAAAGGAGTAGCGTCAACCAGAGCGAGACTCTACTTACACCTGCGAATGTGAACACAAAAAGCTTTGCCAAGCTGTTCACCCAACCGGTCGACGGATACATCGTAGGCCAGCCGCTCTATGTTCCGGGACTCAGCGTGGTTCCGGGACCCAACGTGCACGACAGCGGGGTTCACAATGTAGCTTTTGTGGCCACAATGCACGACAGCGTCTACGCCTTCGACGCCGATAACGGTGCCCTCGGCCCGCTGTGGAAGACAAGCCTTCTTGATTACAGCCCGACAGGCGCAACTCCTGTGAACCCCAACGTTAAACCATGCAATAACGACACCGCGTGGGCAGAAATAGGAATTGTATCTACACCGGTGATCGACCCCAGCACGAACACGATGTATGTAGTTGGGGAGACGTACGAAAATTATCACGTTGTCCATCGCCTGCACGCGCTGGACATCGCGAGCGGACTTGAATTGTCCGGATGGCCGGTGACGATTACGGCAAGTTACGTCTTCAATGGGAAAAACAATATTTTTCTCGACCAGCAACAGATGAACCGTCCTGGACTGTTGCTGGCCAATGGCCACGTTTATGTTGCCTGGGGAGGCCCGGGTTGCAACGTTCTTGATAAAGGTTGGATCATGTCCTACAACGCCGCGACCGGGGCTCAGGAAGGTATCTTCGACACCGAGCCAGGCACTTATTGGGCTTCCGTCTGGCAAAAGGGGGCAGGCCTCTCGGCGGATAGTGACGGTAATATCTACGGCGAAACGGGAGAGGGGCCTTTCGTTCCTGGCAAGAATTTCGGCACCAGCGTAATCAAGTTGAGCCAGAGCGGAACTAGCTTAACCGTTGCGGATTGGTTTACTCCTTACAACGTCAATTATCTTTACAGTAGTGATTGGGACCTCAACGATGCCGTTCTTGTGCTGCCTGATCAGCCCGGTCCTTATCCGCATGAATTAATCGTGACCGGGAAACAGGGTACTATATACGTCCTGAATCGTGACAACATGGGACAGTTTTGCTCGTCGTGCACAACGACCGACAGTCAGATCATTCAGGAACTTCCGAACGCGGTGGGGACCTGGCCCGGTACTCCGGTGTTTTGGAACGGCACGGTATATTTTGACGGAGGAAGCAATCTTTCGGCGTACACAGTGAGCAATGGTGTCCTGCTGACGTCTCCTAAAACCCTTCAGATCAATGGCGGTGGCCATGCGTTGATTACGTCCAACGGAATGGCTGGCGCAGTTTACTGGTCGATTGGCAGCGGTGTGTTGCAGGCGACTGATCCGATGACCCTCAAGATGCTCTACACCAGCAACCAAGCGCCAAATCAACGCGATGTACTTCCTCCGCTAGCTCATTTTGCTGGCCCCATCGAGGCCGATGGCAAGGTTTTTGTGGGCACCCGGACGAGTCTTGTTGTGTACGGATTACTGCCACAATTGAGTCCAGC
>QIAN01000510.1 GCA_003225005.1 Acidobacteriota bacterium
AGACCCAGGTTCGCAACAGCGGAACCCGGGCACCCTCCGTGTTTTTGGGAATTGAGTGATCTAGAACAACTGCCTCGCGACTGTAGGCCGTGCGCGCTACGCGAGAGAGGGATAAGCACGATTCGGGATGACAGGGGTTGGGTTTTGACTGGTAGGCCGCCCCGAGCTGGTGACTCATATTTTTCGGTGATTCTGACCGAGCGTGCCGCGTGCCCTGATTCTCTACTCATTCAACGTTTGGAGATTGGGGTCAAGATTACCAGCCGCCCGATTTTCTGGCGACGAGCATTAGACATTCGCCGAAGAGTAGAGAAAAGGAGAGAAGGGCTGCGCGTATCTCCTTGTTGCGCGCTCGCTGTTTGGGATCCTTTTCTTTTCGGAATGCGAGTAAGGTGTAAAGCCAAATCCACGGCACATAGATGGAGTAGAGATAGCTGATAGGTTTGATGTGCGTGTGGCGGGCTTCTTTGAGCTGGAATCCAGAAACGTGCAGTTCGTACCGCAGTTCGGAGAATGTTGCGAGACCAATGTGGTGAAGCGGGTGGCGCTGCGTTTCGTTGAGAGGGCGCGCGTCGCGGCCGAAGAAGCCACTACCAAGAAATCGAACACGGGACCTCAAGGCTGTGATGTTTGGCGTGGTCAGTATCAAGGTACCGCCGGGCTTTAGCACGCGGTTGACCTCGCGGAGAAACAAATAATGATTCTCCAGGTGCTCGATTCCTTCGGTAGAAATTACGAGATCGAAGGTTTGATCTGGCCACGGAAAAGCGCCATCAAGGTTTGCCTCCACGAAGCCGTTGCCAAGAGCTATTGCAGCTTCGGGATCAATGTCCGCGCCGATGGCGTCAAAGCCGCGGTCCCGAAGTGCAAGAGTCAACGCTGCTGTGCTGCCGCACGGCGCATCGAGCACTTTCGATTTTGGAGCGAGACCGAGAGCAGGCAAGCGATTTAGTACGGCACTTTGAATTACAGTGAGTTGCGCGTTGCTCATGCAGCCGGCCGAGTCCCGGCGCAGATTTCCTTAGCGCAACCTCGAACGGAAAGAAATTCATGAATTAGTGTGAAGCTGAGCATCTGAGCACACTCTCCAGATTCGCAAAAAATACTAGCTGGAATGGACGGCGGCCGGCAATATCTATTCGGCTCAAAAGAGAAAACAAACGTGTCCGGCGATTAGGTTGGTGTATGGAAGAGGGGAAAAGCAGAGGCCTCGCTCGGGACAAGTTATCAAGTTATCGTGGCCCTACTTACGCGCGTTGAAACAGAATGTCGCGAGGCGGTGCGTAAAAAGAGAAGGCTTGCTTGGGTTTTGGTGGCGGGTTTAAGCTAGGGCCGTGAGCGGGGCGCGGACTCGCGTTTCGCTGCCCAACCCTGATACCAGCCCGATTCCCAGCCGAAGTGAATTGTTTTGGCTTGACGCGACTTTTCGAGTGGAACAGTTGTGTCAGCGATTCGGATTTCCCAGCTCGTTTTCGATCTTCTATGTCTGGGGGCTTCCATGTTTCGATCAAAGATTCTTTGGGGCTTCGTTCTTGCAGTTGTCACTTCTGTCGCTCTGTTTGAGGCGAAAATCAATCTGGGGTATAACCCGCTTTGGGGCAGAGTCATTGACGTGATTGAGGCGCCGGGAATGCACTTCGCCAACTCGGTCTTCCCTTCGGGCGTTCCTACAGGGGGCTGGGGAAAATTCTTTGCGGCGCTTGTCGTGAGTTGTAATTTCGTGGTGTATTCAGTCTTCTGGTACGCGTGCCTGTGGATTGCGGGCTATTTGCGCGCACGCCAGCACCCTTACGATCGCCAACACACACTGGTGCCGCCTAGCCTGCGGTAATCGGCAAAGCCGCGAACGTCAACGGCAAAGTCAAAGTCAACCCCAAGACCCGCCCTCACACACCGAGGACGGGCCACGCTCCGTGTTTCAGGCAGTCGGATGATTTCGAACGATCGCGCCGCGACCGCGTCCTAATATAAACTGATCTGAGGAGTTCCCTCCTTCCAGGAAGTGTCCCCCAACTGGCCCACTTAGAACATCCGTTCTTTCAACTCGAATTTCGCCGATAAAGTCAGAACAAGCCGTTTCGCATACCGTTTGAGGCCGCCATTCGCCGGTAGAGGGGAGGTGTTGGCCGAAAACCGCGGGAAGTGCCACCTGGAGACGCCTAGTGTGGGGATGCCAGCGGAGAGGGCGGACTAAAGTCCCGGCCCTACATGCGACGCCAAGACGGCCCGCCTCAGAAGGCGGCCGCTACAACGGCAAGCAAAAGTTGGCGGGAGGTCGCGATGGGCGAGCGCGGGCGGGACAAGGCGAACAGAAAGGCGAACCGGAAGGCGACGGCGGGGCGGGTGATGCTGTGGCTCGGAGCGTTGGTACTTTTGGGCGAAGTTTGGATGTTGCTGATGCAGATGAGTGAGTTCTGGCAAGGGTCGGGGGCAGGATCGCTGGGATGGATGGCGGCGCTCGGAGCGGCTGCGCAAAAGGCAGTGTCATTTTTGGTGTGGAATGACGGGCTGCTGCTCGCGGTTGCGGCAAAGGTGCTGGTATTATGCTGCCCGCTACTGGTGATCGCCGTAGGGATTGGACTGATCCACAAGGCAGAATCGGCGCGGGCGCGGAAGTTCGCTGCGAAGAGCACGCAGGCAGAGGAAGAGAGACCGTAATGCTGAGAAAGCCACTGAATTCGTATGGCTGGGGATTCGCGTGGGGCGGCGTGATCGTATTTGTCGGCGTGGCACTCCTGCTGGATCACATGGGAATCGTTTCGATCGGTGGACTGTGGCGATTCTGGCCGATGATTCTGGTGCTGGCCGGGATTGTAAACATTTTGGATGAATGCCGGCG
>QIAN01000111.1 GCA_003225005.1 Acidobacteriota bacterium
CTCCCACAGCTCAACGGGACTACCTTCGGGGTCGTGCAGGCGGGCAAACCTACCGTTAGGATGGTGCTGCGGGTCCACGTCGATGCCAATACCGGCCGCCCGCAACTGCGCCGTCATAGCGCTAAGGTCACGAACGCGGAAGTTGATCATCCAGATCTGCTTGGAATCGCCAAAATAGTCCGTGGTCTCGGGGAAGGGGCTGATCCCGCTCGGCCCTGCCTCCTGCTGCCACGGCAATTCATCATGGTTTGACGGCGTTAGTGTGACCCCAAGATGCTCTTGATACCAACGCCCCAGCGCCACTGGATCTCGGGCGCGGAAGAACACACCGCCGATGGCCAAGACTTTTTCCATTTCTGTGGACGCAATCCCTCTGTTGCGCTTGAGAAATCGCAATTACTGTACACGTATTTCGCGTACTCGCTTGTCAAAAGATTGTCATCCGGTTCAAACAGGCAGGCAATTTAGAGACTGCTGTAGAGTACTTACTGCGTCCCCGTCGACCGGGGCTCTCTGGGGGTGGTTCACTGGCTCCGGCCCGAACCGGCAGAAATGGCTCCCTTTATCACCGGCATTAACAGTTATCGCCAGTTGATTCGAAGATTCCGCTAGCGGGGGCTCACCCCACTTGATCGGGAATCATTAAAGTGGTTAGCTTCAAGATGCACCCGTCCCGTGATCCGTAATTCCGGAATTACGAACTCGGTGAATCCGTCGTGTTTTACGGGGACGAGCGACTCGCAACATTTATGTTCTGGCGTCTCGTAACGGATGGAAGTAAACGTCCCTATGACCTGCACTTGCAGGCGAAGCGGCGCTTCAGCGTAGTTGACAAACTCGAGCACTTTCACCGATCCGCCGTGCTCACGATAGGGTACAGCGATTGTCGTCAAGCCATTCCATAGACTCACCAGCATATTCTGCTTCCCGAGCAGCCGACGGATGTCTTGGGCAAACATCTCCGGATCTGTGACAGGCTCCAAGAGCTCAAGGACTTTTCCGTTTCCAACGGCATAGGCCACCGCGTCTTCATTCAACCTGACTGGATGATCGTTCTGCCATGGATAAGAGTCATGCGCTTCCACAAGTACGACGGTCTTGCCGTGCGTTGCGAGGTCGGCGATTCGCTCACAAGCTCCTCTGTCAGGCTTTGCGAACACCACAACAACGTCGAAGCCTTCAAGCTCCCCCGATTTTAGGTCTGCGGGACGCAAAACCTTGAATGGGATGTTGTGACGGGCCAGCAGATTCATCGCTTCGTCAGTCGTGTCGAGATCATCGACCACAACTGCAACGTTGGCAGCGGCTTCCAGTCGTTGCGCGCTCGTGTCTGAGTAAAACTTTGCGTAGGACTGCACCTGGTTCCAGAGTGTCCAGGCCTCCGGATCATGATTGCTGAGAGCTCTCTGCAGGCGCTCATCAAGCTGCAGGATTAAATCAGCATGAAACGCGCCTGCCTCAGCCACTGCCAGCGAGTAATCCGTCGCTGTAAGGGCTGCTTGTTGCTGCCCGGAGTCTGACAGCCCTTCCCACGAAAAGGTGTACATTGGAACCTGCCCCTGAAGAGACCTCTGTTCAATCTTAATGAGAGCGAGGTTAGTGTCAATCCACGGTTGGGCGGTGGGACTGGATACTTCAAGCACAGAGTCTCGCTTGATTACCAGACTGCCCCGCATCTCCGGTTGCTTACCATCGGGGTTGAGGACCAGGAATCTGAACTTGGGGTGAGCCGCTCGTAATTTTGGAAGAGACTTCCGTAGCTCTGCACGCTCAGACTGACGAACAGTCAAGATGATGCCTTCCAAGCCACTCGCGGCAGTTTCAGCTGCAGCTGCAGCCTGATGTAGCGAAACTTCGACATACACTCGATAGCCTTGCCTGCGGGCCGCTTTCACCTGCGGCGAAAAGCTGTCGTTCCAGGAGAGTACCAGGTCGTTCAAGCCGAGTTCCTTTGCTGGGGGGAACGCAGACCTTGTCCAATGTACGAACACATTGCTCCAAGCGGAGGTGGATGCTAAGACGAAAACCCATACGAGAATCGTGTCACGAATGCTCATGGAATTGTGCCAAGACTGAGAGAAGTCTATAAGCCTCTGCCAAACAGAATCTGCGGACCGCCGGTCACCGTTTCAACTTGCGCCTCATGTGAAATCCAAATCGCTGAAACGTCTGCCATACTCTTGATCAGTTCCTTGCCCTTCTTCGGACCGAGCAGCAGCAAGGTAGTCGACAGCGCGTCCGATACCGTTGCTGTTCTTGAAACAGCGCTGACTGTGAAAACCGTTTTCAGGGGCATTCCTGTATCCGGATCAATGATATGACCAGCTGAATCGTTCCCCAGCAAACTAGGCGCTGTCTGCTCCGACGTGGACACACTTCCATCCTTGAGCATGACCTGCGGATCTATCTTGTTCGAGGGATCTCTCAAGTGTACAAGCCAGGCTGTGTGGTCCGGAGGAGCCCCCATCGCAAAAATCGTGCTTCCCCCCGCGTTGATCAAAGCATCGCGGATTCCCATGGAGTGCAGGACTTCAGCGGCGCGGTCGACGGCGTAGCCTTTGCCAATTGCGCCCAAGTCCAACTGCAAACAGGATGAGCGAAAACTGATCCGGTCCGGGGGACTTAATTCGATCTTCTCGTAGCCGACGCAACTTCGAACGTCTTCTTGCTGCGCCCGCGAAGGCGTGCCTTCGCCGCGCAGCGCAGCTTTCCACAAATTCACCAAGGGCGCGATCGAGATGTCAAACTTTCCGTCCGAAAGCCTGGAAAACTGTACGGCCTGGTCAATGACACGGTATAAGTCAGAAGGAACCTTTTCTGCGTGAAAGTGAGCGGAGCGGTTCAGGTTACTCAGGGTGCTGTCAGGTTTGTAGTTGCTCATCAGATCGTCGAGGCGAACGATCTCCTGAAACGCCCTCTCGATCGCATTGGAGGCATGTTCGGATGATTGGTCATAGGCGGCGATTTCGAAGACCGTGCCCATGATGTACTTCTTCTTGTAGACAAGAGCTTGATTTTCTGAGCTCTGGACGAAAGAAGCGATTAAGAAGAAGCTGATCAGCGCTGCCGCTCGTCGGTTATCGCAGCGCATAAACCTCACCACTCAGGCTCGCTAGATAGATGGCATCGCCGGCGAGCACGGGAACCGACTGAACTGCCCCCGCCAGAGCAGCTCTCCACACTACATTGCCCGTCGCGCTGTCCAGGGCAAATGTACCTCCCGCTTGAATACAGACAACACCGTCGCCGATTACCGGAGGTGCGGTCACCACTTCGCCCACGGCGGCTTTCCAGCGCAAGCGGCCTGACTGAGTATCCAGTGCATATAGAAAACCGTCCTTGCTGCCGATGACTGCCAAGTCGCCAGAAACTGCCGGTGAAGACGCGATGCCTAATCCTGTTTCGTACTTCCAGCGCACCTCTCCAGTGATGGTGTTCATTGCATAAAACCAAAAATCTTCAGAGCCGATGAGGAGCAGGTCACCGGATTGGGCCGGAGATGAGTCGATGCCATTGCCGGTGGGTGTACTCCACATTGTTTTTCCGGATGAGGGGTCGAGGCTATACACTTTGCCATCTCCGCATCCGAGATAGAGTTGCTGCTCGGCCGCATAAATGGTGGAATAGACTCTTCCGCCAAGTTCCTCGACCCACAGCGTCCGCCCGCTCGCTGCGTCAACGGCGTAAACCCGCGCGTCAGCACCTCCGAAAAAGACAATTCCACTGCGCACAACAGGAGAAGCCCAGACTTCAGCTCCGGTCGGCGCTTCCCACAGCTTGCTTCCGGCATGCCGATCAAGTGCGTACACTTTTCCGTCATCGCATCCGAACAGGATTCGATTTTCGGAAAGCGAAGGCGTGGAATGAACCTGACCCGCCGCCTGAAATTTCCATTTTGATGTGCCAGTGACCACGTCGAGGGCGTGCAGTACTCCGTTGACAGACGTAACATACAAAATGCCGTCCTCAAGTATCGGCGCGGAACGCACAGAGCTGCCGGTACGAAACTGCCAAACAGCTCGTTCCGGCGACCGTACTGGATGTTGCCCCTGCCCTCCCGTGCGGGCGTTGTCTTTGAGCAGCGTGGGCCAATCTCCCGGAGCTTTGGACTTGGCCGCTTCCGTCGTCATCAATTCACGCTGAGAGAGTACGGTGATCGATCTGCTTCAGGTCTGCTGCGCCAAGGCCGAGCTTCCCAGCCGCTGCAACGTGTCCCGGCTGGCGGAAAAACAGGTTTTTCGCCGCGTCATGATAAAAGTCATTGTTGTCTGTGGTGATGCTGTTCGGATCGCGTTGCCACAAGGAAGGCGCGCCCCGTTCGCGGCGCTTCTTTTCAATCGCCTCCAATTCGATGGTGTCCAGAGCGACTGGATCCGTTGCTGCGAGCAGAATGCCGGCCTGATCGATGAAATCCTGGACTTGGGTCAGCGGTCCGCCATGCCATACCTGACGCATGCCGTCCATGATATGCAGCACAGCCTTCGAACGTAAGGGTTCGACCGTACACATCAGCCCGATCAGCGGGTTGGTAAAGGAATGGGGCGCACGATGTGAGCGCGCCACATTGTTAAATGTGCCGTAAGCCAGGTTCTTGAGGCATCCGGTGACACCGGATGCCGAATGGTCCTTCATCGTAGGCACGTTGATAATCTTCGTGACTAACTGAGCCACGATATTTGCCATGTAGGAGCGGGTTTCCCACTCGCCGAAAAAGTTGGCCGCGCAATAGACATTCGTATCGTAACCGGAAGAATCCACGAAGGCGTCCTGAATGCCCACAATGCGCACGCCTGGAGGCAACAGGGCCTGATAGCTGCCGATATCCATTTCGTACGAATACCGGTCATAGACCAGAATGTTACGTGCGGGAACGCCAACCGACTGAACTGAGCCGATGATCTCGCGGAGGATCTCAGGAGAGGAGCAGCAGGCAGGCGCACCCGATGGGTTGATCTTGATCCCAACAATGTCGTTGGGTTCAACAAACTTTGCCCACGCCGCCTGCGCCGACTTTTCTTCCGTCAACTCCTTCATCGCGTGCTCCAGCATCTGGCGCACGATCGACTGTGAGACACGATTACGTACGATAGCGTTCGGGTCGCGGACCTCGATCACTCGGCCTGGAAATAATCCCGGCATGCCAAGCGGCGAAGGTTTGTAGTCCGGCGGGCCGTGGAGTTCGATGGGCGGCGCCACAGGTGGGGGCACGTCCGCTCGCAGCATCGGATCGAGCCCCTGCATCAGCAGAGAGGCGCTTCCAATGCAACCGGCCTTGACGAACGCACGGCGATCCATGAGTTGATTCCCGATCCGAAGTGTGCAGCTTGTCGGATCGAACCCAAAAACAGCGACCAGCTTACGATAGGGGCGCTCTTCTTTACAACCCTGCCCGACCTTGAGACCCTTGACTCGCCAGGAATGGTGACAATTTCATTCCCACCGGATACACTTTCGGTTCGACAGAACAAGAGAAGGCCCTATGCAGAGCGGGATCAAAATGCCACGCGCAATAATTGCAGTAATCGCAATCGCCCTCGGATCTCCTGTCGTGATGTTCGCCCAAGCCCTTCGTTATGACTTGCTGTTAAAGGGCGGACACGTGATAGATCCCGCCAATCACATCGACGAAGTGAGAGATGTCGCCATTTTCCAAGGCAAAATCGCTGCCGTGGAAAAAAACATTCCGCCTGACCAGGCGGGAAAGGTTGTGGACGTCTCGAGGCTCTACGTTACGCCCGGGCTGATCGACATTCACTATCATGTTGGTCATGGCGGAGCGCCGCTAAACTGGTTCGCGACCGACGCGCGAGTTCATGATCTGCCACTGGGTATTCCCGCAGATTTCGCGTTGCAGTCAGGAGTCACCACCATAGTGGATGCGGGCACCTCAGGTGCGGAGACGTTCCTCCAGGAAAAGGAAGAAGTCATTGACCGTGCCAAGGTGAGAGTTTTGGCTTTCCTTAACATTGTGGCTAATGGCATGAGTGGTGGACTCGAGCAAAGCCTGGACCAGATGGATTCGAAGCTTTGTGCCGACACGATCAAGAAATATCCAGACCTCATTGTGGGAGTAAAAACCGCCCATTATTGGACGAAGGAGGCCTGGGATGCAGAACACGTGCCCTGGGCAGCAGTTGACCGGGCGATGGAATGCGCCACGGTGGCCAACGTTCCGCTCATGGTCGATTTCTGGCCGCGACCGGAGAGAACTTACGAGGACCTGATACTGAAAAAAATGAGGCCGGGCGACATACACACGCACGTCTTCGCCCAGCAATTTCCCATTATTCTTGCGGACGGCAAGCTCAATCCCGCCATCGGAGACGCCCGTGCCCGAGGCGTGATTTTTGATGTGGGGCATGGCGCTGGTAGTTTCTGGTTCCGCAATGCGGTGCCCGCTTCAAAACAGGGCTTCGTCCCCGATTCCATCTCCACTGACTTGCACATCGGCGATTACACGACTGTCAGCATGAACAATGTGATGTCAAAATTCTTAGCCCTGGGGGTGCCGCTGGCCGATGTCATTCGCCGGTCAACCGTCAATCCGGCAAGCGAGATTCACCGGTCGGAGTTGGGGACATTGTCAATAGGCAAGGACGCGGATATTGCTGTGCTGGACCTGATGCACGGACATTTCGGTTACGTTGACTGCGGCGTGGCCAAGATGGATGCAAATGCACAATTGATAGCCCGCATGACGATCCGTGCGGGACGCATTCTGTACGATCCCTCCGGTCTCAGCATGGTGCAGTGGGAAAAGGCGCGTCCGCAGTATTTCACGATTCCCGATCGAGGCGAGTCGTTGCCGGCACGAGCCGATGATTATCCACGAGACTGAATTTCGAAATTCCACGATGTTCCTGAGGGGGACATAGCGATGCGACAGATGAGTCGGCGAAAGCTCTTACGGAGGGGAACGCAGGCTGTTCTCGCGGGAGGTGTTGCGCTCTCCGGACTCCCAACTCTGGAGCCTCGGGCATTTTCGAAATCGGCCCCTCAAGCTGTGGATTATTACCAGAAGCTCGGCGTGACCCCGTTCATCAATGCGGCCGGGACCTATACGGTACTTTCGGCTTCCACGATGCCTGACGAAGTGCAGGCGGCCGTCGCGCTCGCGGCACGACAGCCAGTAAACCTCAACGAACTACTTGATGCGTCAGGAGCATATCTGGCCAAACGACTACGGTGTGAGGCCGCTCTGGTCACGGCCGGCGCTGCCGCGGCGCTGGTGGTGGGAACGGCAGCTTGCATCACCATGGGAAACGAGCAAGCCATTCTTAACCTTCCTACTGACATGGCTGGGCTTAAGAATGAAGTGATCGTTCAGAAATCTCATCGCTACGGATATGACCATGCCCTCCGGAATTGCGGAATTCGCTTTGTGGAGGTGGAAACGCTTGAACAATACGAGCAGGCGTTCACCGAGCGTACGGTGATGGCCCACTTTTTCAACGCGGGTGCAGGAAAAATCAGCCGGGAGGATTGGGTGCGAGTGGCGCTCCAGCATGGAGTGCCTTGTTTCAACGACGCCGCCGCCGATGTCCCGCCGATTTCCAATCTATGGAACTATACGCAGATGGGGTTTGATCTCGTGACGTTCTCTGGAGGGAAGGGCCTGCGGGGACCGCAGTGCAGCGGCTTGCTGCTAGGCAGAAAGGATCTGATCGAAGCGGCCAAGAAAAATAATTCACCAAACTCAAACACTGTCGGGCGCGGTATGAAAGTAGCGAAAGAGGAAATTGTAGGCCTGGTCGCCGCCGTGGACTGGTTCCTCAAGCAGGACGATGCTGCCATGGAGGCCGAGTACCGGCAGCGCGCAGACCGCATTGCCAAACACTTGAAATCGATTCCAACCCTGCAGACTCAGATCTTTATTCCTGAAGTCGCCAATCATGTTCCGCACCTGCTCATCATTTACGACCAGGACCGGATCAAGATCACGGGCGCGGAAGTCATGCAAAAGATGCGGGAAGGCAAGCCGCGGATTGAGCTGAATCCATCGACCGGAGGTTCCCCTGCGAGCGCGGGATTACCGGGCGGACCGAACACTGTCGTCGTCGGGGTTTGGATGTTGCTGCCCGGGGAAGATATGGTAGTTGCAAAGCGTTTACGCGAAGTTCTACAAGAAGCGATCAGGACGTAACGGACGGGCAAAGTCACATCATTTTCGTGTGCGCTACCTCACAGCTGTCGTCCTGAAGAACCTTGCGACCTTAACTCGTCCCCCTTTCTCGATCAGATAAAACTTATCGGCTTCGACATCGTGAAAGGTTTGCCGATGCCCACTGGGCCGGGTTATCTCGACGACTTCGGTACGCTTCGCCTTGCCAAGGCTGAGATTTGAGCACGGGACCTCAGCTATTGCGAACTTCGCTGTTTATAGATTTCGTCCAACCGGTTCTTCAAATACTCCCGGTATTCCTCCTGCAACTTAGGATCCTTTGGTGCGCCGTAGATCTCCGAAGACTTATATTTTCCTTCATCAAATTTCTTTTTGGTCCATTCATCATGGATATGGGTCTCATCTGCGTGGTCGAGGACTTCTTTGACGAATTGCGGCGGAACGAAATATACGCCCTCGCGATCCCCAACCACGAGATCTCCTGGCATCACAGTCACGCCGCCGATTCGGATTGGCACGTTGATGCCCGTCAGCATTACGTTCCCAATGGGCGTCGGATCGGCAGAACGGAAATATGCCGGCATGTCAATCTTGGCTATGCCATCCAGATCGCGGATGCTGCCGTCCACAACCAGACCGCCACCGTTAGTGGCTTTCATTACATAGTAGAAGAGATTGTCACCCACAATGGTGCCGTCCACCTTCTTTCCGAACAAGTCGACGACGAGGACATCGCCGGGCTGGAGCATGTCAATGGCAGTTTGATTGGTGAGATCGTGCAGGCCGCGTTGCTTGGCTTTGTTCTTGGTAATTTCGTCAACGTCAGCCCGCAGGGGCATGAATTGCACCGTGAAGGCACGTCCGACCATGGTCTTTCCAGGATGCAGCACCTGAAACCCATCCGCATATTGGTTCTTGAAGCCCTCCTCGTGGAGACCGGCCCAGACTTCTTCGGACGACAGATCGCGGGCCCGCTCGATCATGGCATCGGGCACCTTGGGGCGTCCGTCGGCAAGCCTGTCGAATGGGGATTTGGCTGTGTAGTCGATCAACTCCTGCTTGGAGAACGTGTACAACTGCGCGTAGGCAGAGGTTGACGCAAGCAGGATTATGACGAAAACACCCTTGAAGGTGGTGCTCCTGATCGTTTTCAGGATGTGTGCCATTTCGGATGCTCCTCGATAGCTGGATTTTGGAACCGGCATTTGCCGACGAGTTTACAATTCTATTTCTCAGATCGAGATCTTTTTGCAACAAATTGTAGTCTTCGTGTGCGCATACCTGCGTGCTCACGGGGAGTAATGATGCGTGAAAAGAACTAGGGTATGTTGGGACATCGAGAGATCTTGAAGATTTCGGCCATGGCGCTGGGCGGAGCTTTACTAGCCCCGGTGGTCACAATCGCGGCGTAGCCGTCCGGGAGTTTCAGCATCTCTGCTATGCGCTTGCCGGCGGCAACTTCCAAGTCAGGGATGCTTACGAAATGGCGACCGGCCATAGCCATGACGGCTTCGAGTTCGGGTCGAAGAATTGACCCGCCCAGCATGGTCATCGTGCCTTGGCAGTTGATTGCAGCCGTTACGCCTAGCTCGTCGTAAGGATTGCAGGTCTGGCCGAAACCGCTCACGGTGGCGCTTCCGGCCGAATCGGCCGCCATGGTTCTGGACTTGGGCCCGACGTGACTCTGAGGCCGAGCGGGGACGATTGTGCCCATTCAAACTCTCCAAACCACGACCGGCATCGAAGCGCACCCGTTGCGGTCGGAGCTAATCTCGGTCTTTCATGCACTTACGTTGACTAACTTTGCTGACCGTGCTCGGTTAAGTCTCTTGTTTAACGCTTTAGAACGGCTTCGAATCCCACTCTCTCCGCCATTACCTTAGTTATCTAGCACTTGCAAGCTGGTGATACCTACACTGATTCCGAGTTGAATCGAGGTATCGTCCGTGGCCAATACGCAGTGCAAAGAAGTAAACCTTACCAAACGAGTCCAAACCAGCAAGGGCCTGCGCTACTGCCCCGTCGTTTTGTCTGCGAACGGTCGAGTCAAGCCCGATCTAGTCATCATCAACGGCCAGCAAGAACGACACCCAGAAGGCGCGTACTACCTTGAATGGCGTGAGAACGGCAGGCGAGTACGGCTGTCGGTGGGCAAAGACCCGGCCGACGCGAGTGCTCGACGCCAGCGCAAGGAATCCGAGTTAAACGCCGTGAACAACGGAGTCGCCGTCCTGCCCGAGAAGGGCGACAACGGGCACCGCTCATTAGCAGCAGCAGTCACTGAGTACCTGGAAGAAACGACGCTCGCAAAAAAGCCCAAGACTCTGGCCGCGTACACTACCGCTCTGACCTACTTCACTGAATCCTGCCCCAAGCTGTTTCTGGAAGACATTGAGCGTAAAGACTTGCTGAAATTCTGCGCGTTCCTGCGGGACGACAAAGAACAGGCGCCGCGTAGCTGCTGGAACAAGTTTGCCAACGTGATGTCCTTTCTCAAGGCCAACGGCATTCGTGGACTAGTGAAGAAAAACGACTGGCCGCGCTACACCGAAGAGGAGCCTGAGATTTACGAGCAGGACGAACTCGACAAGCTGCTTGCGGCTTGCGATGAGGAAGAGCGGCTCTGGTACGAGTTCTTCCTGATGACGGGAATGCGAGAGCAGGAAGTCATGTACACGTACTGGTCGGACGTCAACCTCGCCCATGCGACCGTTCGTGTCAGCCACAAACCGGACAGGGGATGGACTCCGAAGGCCGACAAAGAACGCGAGATTCCGATTCCTGCGAAGCTGGCGAAAAATCTGAAGGCGTGGAAGGCGAAAGCTGATAAGACGTGCGGTTTGGTCTTCCCTACTGCGGGGTGCAAGCCAAAGCTCGACTTCCTCGACTGCCTGAAAGGTGTTGCTGAAAGTGCGAAGCTCGACGAAGGCAACTTCTGGCTTCACAAGTTCAGAGCGACGTTTGCGACACGGTGTCTATGGGCAGGTGTCGATCTGCGCACGGTGCAGCAGTGGCTTGGTCACTCAGACATGGAATCGACGATGCGATATTTGAAGCCGTCACGCAGCCAGCATGTACGGGATAAGGTGAACGAGATTTTCGCTTAATAATCATATCGTCGTTCGACCGCCGACGCTGGAACCGGCGCGGCGGCGGGCAATCGCGGTACGCGGAGGTCACGATGACACATGCGATCGAGACGATTTTCATCGATGCGATTCTCGTTCGGTTGCTGCGCGAACTCGGGTTGCCCGAGACGTTCCCGCTCATCAAACTCAGCCCACGGATGCAGGAATGGATTGTCAGCCAAGCTGAGGCGTTGCAACGTGACGCCATGGCACACTCGAGCGTGGCCGTGCTGGTCAAGTACGGGCTCCCCTTGACTCGCGAGAACTATCTCAACCTCAACAATGTCGATGAAGACGACCTCGACGCCGAACAGGAAGGCGAGTTGCCTCAACTGTTTCAGCCGTCGATGGTCGAGGAGCGGGTCGCGTCGGTGATGTTTGAGATCGAGATTGACGACACGCTGCGACGGCTTTCTGAGCGTGCACGATGACGCTGGACGTGGCCGTCGTCATTGCCCAGCCACTCGTACTAGGTGTCTTCGCTCTCTTTATGTCTTTGGAGGGGGTCTTGGGCTTGGCGAGTTGCGAATATCTGGAAGGGGCAATGTTATGACGGTCAAATCTGTTGACATCGTGACCGGTGCAAGTCAAGGCATAGGGCGAGCCACGGCGCTCCGGCTCGCACGCGATTTTTCAATCATTGTGCTGGTTGCGAGAATAAGGACAAGTTAGAGAAAACTGCCGCCGACATCAGGGTCCGTTGGGGCCGAGGCCATGGTCTACGCTCTCGACCTACGCAAGCCGCAATCGGCAGAGGTCATCATCAGAGGGACCCTCGAACGCTTTGGCAGAATCGATGCGCTGCTCAACGTCGCGGGCGCGGTGCCACAGATTGATATGTTCGAGATGACGGACGCGCAATGGGACGACGGTATGGCGCTTAAGCTGCACGGCGCACGCCGCCTGACGATACGGGCTTGGGATGCTTTGAAGGCTTCGAATGGATCTGTAGTGTTGATCTCCGGAAGCGCGGCTCTCGATCCGAAGCCTGGATTTGCGGCAGTCGCCGCGACGAACGCAGCCATCAACGCACTCGCTAAGGCTTTCGCAGAGCGAGGAATCAAAGACGGGTACAGGTCAACAGCGTGGTGCCGGGCGATGTGATGACTGGACGCCGACAGTCCTTCTTTGAAAAATGGGCGCCTTGCGCACAATCTTACGGTGGAAGAGGCAATCAACAAGTTCCCGGAGGAAGCTGGCATCAGCCACTTTGGAAAGTAGGAGATTGCCGATCTGCTGAGCTATCTGGTATCGCCCTGGCTGACAGGCGCTTCTGTGCTCATGGACGGCGGTCATAAAGTACTTCAGAAATGTTGTGAATTTTGGTTAGGGCTGCTTTCGCGAGGTTGGTCGATCGGAATAGTTTGTGGCATTATTTCATGTGAAAGATGAACGCGTACTAACCAACTGATTTATCCCAGACTCAAACCCAAGGAAAATGCAATGAAGCCCGAAAGGATGTCCGGAACGTCCCGCCGCAAGTTCACGGGCAGCACAGTCCCCGTCGCTGCAGTTTCCTCACTCACGCCCGAAGCCGATAGGACATCATTTTCGGCTGAGACCCTGTTCTCGGCGGTGAAATCCTGCCCGGGTTGCCTTTGGGGCACACTCGCAGGTGGCCTTGCCAACCGCTTGCCTATTTGCACAAAGGCCGGGAGATTCGGAAGCCCAGAGGCCCTTTGCCAGGCAGTAAATTTTCTCGCTGCCCAACCGCGATTTCAGGTGAAACACAGTGACTTCTGAAATTCTTGATGCTGCTCAGTTGGCCAAACTGCGGCTCGATTCACCACCAACCTGACCCAGATGATTCGCGGTTTCGTAGCCGGCAACCTTATCGTCGGCTCCGTGATGGCTGGGGCGACTACGCTGGTGTTGTGGAGCGTTGGGATTAAAGGCGCCATACCTCTCGGAATCGCCAGCGGGCTATTGAATCTGCTGCCGTTCCTCGGACTGATCGCTTCGCTCGCTCTTCCTCTTGCAGCTGCCCTCCTTCAGTTCAATACACCGGGACCATTCATTGTCATCATTCTCACGATCGTCCTCCTGCATGTCGTATCCGCGAATCTTCTTATTCCGAAATTTATTGCCAGGCGCGTGAGTATCGGGCCGGTGGCGGCGACGGTTGGGATTCTCTTCTGGGGCTGGTTGTGGGGTGTCATGGGCTTGTTACTCGCTGTGCCCCTCACCGCATTCATCAAGCTGGTCGCGGATTTGCACCCGTCCTTATGTCACGTGTCCAACATGCTGGCGCTGACGCCGCGTCCGACTCCACGTTGGGTGCGCTACGGCGAAACGGCTTTGGAACGGGCGATCCCTTACTTGCGCCCCCGTCCGGAAAAAGTTCCTGTAGGGCACTAACCCCAGGCGAAACCGGGGGACCAACGATAGTGGAGCTAGTTGGTTGACGTTTGGCTGACAAACTTTTCCCAACACGCCACCTCTTTGAGGGGGTCGATGAACACCGAGTGACCAAAATTGGACAGCTTGGACGGGGATAGTTCTGCCACACTCTGACCATGACAACGAAAACGATTCCGGAATACCTTGAGGACGAGCGCCAAAAAGATAGAGACTCTCAGCTACGTATGGACGAAGAAACCGCTCGCATCCAGCCCCTGAATCATGGCCGCCATCGCACTGCGAAACAGCCCAAGCTGGACTCGCCATCTTCGCTCAAAGCGGCACCCAAGGCGAGAAAACCTGCGGTAGCATTTCGGAAAAAGCGACGCGCCGCGCGAAAGACGGCGCCGAAACCGCGCAAGGTGGCGTGATTCAAGGGCCGAAATCTGGGTCCAATTAGAGTCCAATAATAGTTCCTGAGAGTTCTTTGCAATGCTAAAGTTAGCTGCCAGTGCCGTTGAATGTCACTATTGATTTTGACACGGTAGAGGTCAGGAGTTCGAGTCTCATCTCCTCGTGCCTACCATTTTCTTTCAATCACTTCACTGCCCGAACCTGTTTCCAGGAGGTTCCTAATGGCTCCATTGAGCAGGTCTTGTCACTTCCGGGCGAATCGTTTCTTGCTCTAGGTTCCCATTAGATCCCGTTTTGCTCCTGATGAAATCCAAGAGAGCGAAATTGACCGTTTCTCAATACAGAGTTGGGCACGGAGAGAGTGGGCGTAGTACTGCGGCGGTGCACCACGGGTATCGTCGAAGGCTGGCTTGCGCGGGCAAAGCAGAGCGATCTGAGTGTTGTTCCGCTTAGCGACGAGCAGCCGGCTGCACACATCCCAAGACTGGTTGAAGACCTGGCTCTTCGCCTGAGCAAATCCAGCGCTGCCATAGAGGACAGATGCCATTTCCGCCGCCGCTGTAGCCCATGGCAAGCTGCGGTATCTGCAAGGCTACACTCTCGACACGCTCGTGGACGAATCGCGAATAACGGAGGTAACCGTTTTCGGGATGTTGCAGAGCAATCTGAACTCTCTGGATTTCAGTTTGTTGTTGCCCGATGTCACCGCTATCGCGGACGAGGTGGATGGGCAGTTGACGCGGTCAATGGACGGCTACATGGAACTGAAGGCCAGGGAAGATGGGCGAGGGCTCGCATGAAACGCTCGTCCATGAGCGCGCGGGCGGGTTCCGGGCGAGAGCGCGTCGATGGGCATAGAAAGTCTTTGGCCCCCGAAGGGCCGTTCGCTTCAACTAGAGTGAATTATGAGGTGAATATGGGCGCGATTCGCACGCGCCCAAAACCTTGCGTTCATAGGGCGCGGACGATAAAAATAATCACCGCGACTACGACAATTGTTCCCACCAAACCGTAACCTAACATAGAACCTCCTAGTCCTACATTCTGATATGACCAATTATGCTGAAGATGATGGGTTTTCGCTGGTCAGTCTTGCTCACGGCTGCTGATCCCACTCTCCGAACAGTTACAGCTTTCTCCCCAAAATGCGAATGCGACAGCGCCGAGCAGAAACGAGAACGAGAGACAGGATGATTCCATTTGACGCTTTCACCGAGATACGACCGCGCGAACACGACGAAGACGCAGAGTGTGATCACCTCTTTCATGTACCTTGCGAAAGGATGGTGATGACGATCATCAAGTACCAGAGGACGAGGCGCTGCGAAGCTTGGTGGGATGGTGTTCTTGTTCCATCGACGCCAGCAAGGCTTGAGCTTGGAGAATCAGTTTGGACGCTGCCTGATTCTTTGAAACTACCGCGTGTATCCCAGCCGCACATGCTAACCGTTCAACTTCGCGTCCCTCTTGGACCGTGAACAAAATAATCCGCGTATCAGGCAGATGCTTCCTGAGCAGCGGTGCGGCATCGAGCCCAGTCATGACGGGCATAGAAAGGTCCAAGATGATCACGTCGGGTTTGAGATTTTCAGCTTTCTCAACTGCGTCACGCCCGTTTTCTGCTTCCCCTGAAATTTCAAAGTCAGGCTCTGATTCAAATAGTTGGCGCACCAAGGACCGCACGCCGGTGTTGTCATCCACAAGCAAAACGCGCTTCTTAGGCATTGGAGTATGCCACTGTAGTGCAGGTTGGATGCGTAAAACTGGTGGGCTGGCTGTCACTTTTTATTCCAGTCCGGATAGCCTAGCTTTTCCCTCTGGATGGCCCGCAGAGTCTGTATGGCGTCAGAAATAGCTTGCTGCTCCGGGTGCCCCTGTGGACTCTCCACCAATGCTTGCGATCGCAAAAAAATGGCTGCTTCTGCGGCATCCACAAGCTGCCGCAACTTCTGCGGGTCATCTTCGAGAAGTGCAGCTTCAAACTCGCGCTGCCAGTGTGGATATTTTATGTTCTGCGATGCTGAAGTATCGTGGTCAGTCATTGGCGGCCTCCCTAGGGGTCTGAAGCAAAACCTCGAAGTGCCCCACAACGTCCAATAGAAAGTGGCACATCCCTCACGCGCACTGAGGTGAACTGCTCAAGTTTAAAAATTAAATTCGGCGTTTTGCGCCCATGGTTCTCGGGTGATTCGGCGCAAACATGGGATGGATTCCGAGCAAGCAAAACCGCGAAAACATCCTTACGCTGCTATTACCGCCAACAGGTTCTGAGAAAGAACGTAGCAGGCCGCGTGCCAATGTAGGGCGATAGCGGGAATTCCTCTAATTGCATTCTTTTTGTCATGTTAAGACAGGAGAGGGATTTTGGACGCGGCCGCGATACGCAGGTTCCGGTGGCCCGATTCCACCAGGATGGTGGTTCTCGGCCAGCGTAGAAAAAGCTGTGGATGAACTGAGCCAACGCGGCGTGCGATTTGAAGTCTATAACGAACCCAACTTGAAAACGGACGCGCGCGGGATTTCTCGCGGGAATGGGCCGACGATCGCGTGGTTCAAGGATCCAGCGGGGAATATCTTGTCGGTGCTAGAAGCGGGTGGAGATGGTCAGAGACACATACTGACGAAAAGATCCGAACGTTAGAGATTTTCGGCCGCCTTGCCCAGCTTAGAGACTCCCCGCTCTGAGTTTTTCCGCAGTCTGCTAGACACGATCAATTCACGTGGTGTGACGTTGTCCATGTCTAGAAAAAGAAGCTAAATCATACGGCTCAGGAATCTGGCTCGGATGGTCAATATAGGTCATACACAATTGCAGATAAATACCTAAATCTTTGGCGCGGCGTTCCCGCATTCTATCCTCTAAGACAGGACTCGTGTCTACCTCCCATGACTTTAGCCACTAAGGACCACTGCCTAGGCTAGGCTAGTTCAGTCTGCTATGATCCTGAGCCGAGGAGGAACCAATGGAGAACATCTCTGCGGTAGTTCGGCATTTGAGGAAAGAACTGGAACGGGCAAAGACTGAAATAGAACGTTACAGTGCCGCACTGGCGGCGTTAGGAAGCTCGAAGTTAGGTGGTCAACGGCGCACGCTATCAGCTGCGGCGCGGAGGAAGATCAGCCTCGCGCAGAAAGCGAGATGGGCCAAGCAAAACCACCAGGCAGCGGCGAGACCCAAGCGTCCAGTGTCAGCAGCGGCACGGAAGAAGATGGCAGCCGCTCAGCGAGCGAGGTGGGCGAAAGTGAAGGGTTCAAAGAAGGCAGCGTAACGGCGGCTGGATAGACTTACCCTCACCTCCGACCAATCAAAACAAGTAAGCTAAGCCGGTGGGGGCGATGGCAATCAGGACAGTCTGGCACAACTCCGCGATTCGTTTCAGAGATTATGCGACCCCGATGTTGTGAAAGACAGGAAGGCGGCTGCCCCCAAGGCGCGGTACAGCGTGACAAGCAATTCCGTGCAATCAAAGGGCTGTTAGCGCCTTTGGCTCCAAGGTAGTGTGCCGGTCTGGGTCTTGGCAACCTGAACTGTGGTGAGCTTTGCAGAAGGCCGACCAGAGTTGTTTCAGGGTACGCTTATAGACGTCACCGCCCAGAAAAAAGCTCAAGCAAGCCTTCGGCAGAATGAAAACGCGCAGCCTTCGGTGAGAATGCCAACGGGGGAAGGCGCTCGAATGGCTGAGTTATCGGAACGAATCGGAAATATTCTACCGTGTAGGCAAATCCCTTCAGCGAGACAATCTGTCACAGATTGATAGAGCAGAAGTGCAGGAATGCCTCCTCGCTCTCGAACAAATGAAAATGCTCATATCCGAATTGGAGATCCTTCACCTTCTCAGCGAGTGACAGTTCTTGCGGCTCTTGTTGGCTACCATCCGCGCCCTTGATGTGGGACGGGGACGCACCATCGGCCCTCGGGGGGGAACCAAGGACCTATATGAGCCAGTACATCCGCACGCATTTCCTGTCGTTAGGCTGCCGGCAGCAACTCACCACACTCCAGGCAAAATGGTTTTGAGCGAGCCGTGATCGCCCCGCACGACCGGCACATCCTTTGTGATCCGTAAACCGCGATCTGAGGATGTAATTCAGTAGAGAGCACTAATGAGGGGGCCCTCCTTAGCCGACGAGCAATGACGGACTGCATACGACGGAACGGGTTGGGTTGCGGTAGAGTCATCGCGCTTTACTTTATGTCATCTTTCTCGGTCTCACTTGCGGTGGGCAACTTCACTTCGGTGATGTGAATTGAATTTGTCTCCGGGTAGACGTAAGCCTTCACGTGTCGGTAGTGTCCTTCATGACCCTTAAGAATCTCAGGATTGTCCACCTTCCAGGCTCTTTGGTCGGTTACGAACCTCAATTTGTCGCCATCTTCCTGAACCGTGCCCATGATGGTTGTCAACCGAGCCCCTGCGATCGCCTGGGTCTTCCGCGGCGCCTGGTTGGTAGCGTCCGGTGAGAGGGCGGCGATGCTTAGGGCAAAGCAGAGAGAGAAGATGGCCGATAAAAAGGTTGTCATGCAAGAAACCTCCGTTCCAAACGATTAATACCTCGACACTTTGTAAGCCGGGAAGGCGGACACAGCCGCCTTCTCGTGCGAACGGCCCGTACGGCCCTACGCTGCTACTTGAACGGCGCTCGTGTGGAAGGTCGAGTTGACAACGTCAGAGGTCTGAACCTTGGGCGTTCCCTCGATAAATCTTTCCAACGTCTTCAACACTTGCAGATAGGTATTGGCATTGTAAGCTTCGGCATCGGTTTTGTTTTCCCACAGACTGATTGCAGTCACATCAACTCCGCCGGCATTAGCGAATGTGATTTCGTCCTTGAAACCTTTCTCTTTGCGAAGCAAAGGAAGGATTTCCTTCTCAAAAGTTCGCGTGTAATCGGAAAGCATATTGGGTTTCAGACGAATCGAGACATTGCGTGCAAACATGGCAACCTCCTTAAGGTTGGGGTTGCTAAGAAATAAAACTTCAGATGGGCTGACTTAGTTCAGGGAACCTGAAATGAGGAGAAGGTGGTAACCACCTCAGCTTTAACCCTAATCTTATGCGGAGGGACTGTCAAGCAGCTCGCCACTGTCCGATTGACGCCAGCCCGCAGGACATCGCTGGGGGTACCGTCTGCACTCACCGCCACCTTGCGATACGAGTAAACGTTAAGAGCCAGGAGCCGTGAACGAGTACCTAACGGTTCGCTCGAAACTCGACCTTTCCGCACAACCAGAATCGCTAACTAAGGACAATGCGGCCACCGCCACCATTGCAGACTCGGCAGTGCAAACCCGCGCTTACGCGCTATACCAGCTTCGCGGCAGAATAGATGGCTGGGCAGAACAGGATTGGTACCAGGCAGAAAACGATCTGAGGGCCAGCAAACAAACAACCGTAGTGGACACAAATGTACGCTGAAACCTCAGCAAGGCATTAAGTGAAACTTACACTGCCTAAAACGGGAGTTGTCTTATGATTTGCCAACAATTGGACCAACTGGAATGGGACTTTATTCAGGCAAGGGCGCAAAGCCCAGACTTAGATTCGTTGGGATGGACGGATCGTGAGTTTTCATGCCTTGACGCGATACTGGAACATAAGCGCAAGGGCATCAAGGCGAACGCTGCCTTCGGGACTATGATTTCTCGCCTCTCCTTTAGACTAGACTAAGAACCTCCTTCGTCCCGAGCTTTTTGGTTGGATACCGTAAAGTCTACTCGGGTCGTCGCGAGGCCGACGTCGTTATGTCATCAGTAATCTGGCCTTGTAAGAACAGAAGAGGATTCTTGGTACCCTCGGAGGTGCATATCTACGGAGAACCTTTGAGGGCAGGAGGTGCGACGTACATGTCGGCAGCCATTGGTGGCAAAGCTGTTGCATCCCAAATGCACTTTTCTGTTTCTACATTCTGAACACCAATTTGACCCGCTCTTTCGGCGTCGCCTACCCAAGACACACGGAATCGCGCTCTACACGTGGCTTGAATGCCGTCTAACAAAGCGCCTTGCCGACTGATGTTGCGCGTCGGCACCAGGAGGAGGATAGGACTTCCGCTGGCATCGATCCCGGCGATTCGGACATGCAGTTTCGCCTGCATCCGAGGCTCTCGTCGTTCTCCCATTATTGCAGCTCTCCTCTCGCGACCTCCATCAACGGCAGCGGGAATTATGTCGCAATCACCAGAACGTTGTCAGGACTACTGGTGCAACGGCGATGTTATGCCAACAAACGGAGTGAGCCACTTTTACGTTTAGAGCATCGGGCTCTAATGCTTTGACCATGTCCAGCCGGTGATGCGCCAACCAGCCTGTGTCCCCTTCAGCGCTACTGTGAAAACCGAGCTAGACTCCTGAACGGGTTTCCCATGTTGTTTATAGGTGTAGGTCGTGGGAGCCACAAAATACGCGCGATCTCCGCTGACGTCGACGGTCCACGGCGTGCCCAGCGTGGCGTTCCCGTCCGTAATCCCGCTCTTCTCGTCGTACGCATCCAACGCCTTCCACCAATCCGCGCATGCCGTCGCGCCATGCCACTCGTGCGGCGGAAATTCGTCGAGAATCGACACGTGCGAGTCACACATTGCCAGCGCCGTTTCCAGCGTATCTTTACCCAGGTTATCGAAATATCGATGCACCGCTGCCACTACGTCGGTCTTCTCAGAGGCAAAGGCCGATCTTGGGCTGATGGCGAGGGCGAATACGATGGTCAAAATCGTGGCAGCGCGCTTGAAGTCCATAGCTTCCTCCGTTCGAAATATAGTGATCGTCTTGGAGCAGGTTGCCGAGGCTACGCCGTTGAGAGGCCACGATCAACATATTCTATGATGAATGGCGAGAACAGGCCGGTCAAGCGCTCAGAACCCGTCAACGAGTACTATGGCGACAGCGAACACCAATGGGATAAGTCAGGCGGACTCCTTCCGGTTGGCAGACCCCTCGCGACGCAACCAGTTCAAGAAATTGATCTGAAACGCTTTTCGAAGAGTTGGAATCACGGCTCTTGCCTGCGAGAAGGGAGTACCGACGTAATCAGGATCACCCCTCAAAATCGCGCTACAATCGCGCCACATGGAACTCAAACGCCTAATCACGCATTTCACCTATCGCATCGCGCCCAAGCCCGAAGGCGGATTCATCGCTCACGCCACCGATCCCACAGTCCCGCCGCTCGAGGCCCCCACGCGCGAGGAACTGCAACGAAAGATCCAGGCAAACATCGCTGCCGGCCTCGCGTCGGAATTCCCGGGCCTGAAGCTCCCGCTCGAGAATCAGCAACTCAAATTCGCCTTCCATATCGAGCGCAAGCCCGGAGGCGGCGTCACCATCCATTCTGCGGATCCTAACGCACAGCCGATCGAGGGAGCCACGCATGAAGAGATCGAGAGCCACTTCGCAGAAAAGCTCATCGCATTTGTGGGAGAACACTTCATATCCGAGCTGTCGCAGGCGCTCGCCGCGCAGGGCTCAGGGGACATCAAGGTATTAGTGGACCGAAAGACGGGCTTCACTGTAAACGCAGGCTCGCACACGTTAAGCCTTGGCATCGCGCGAGATCTCCCACCCGCCGGCTCGATTCAAACCGAGGACGCCACGATAGAAGATGCGAAATTGGGTGACACAAAAACAGCAAACGCGAGCTTCGGCAGCGTTGGCGACGCGATCGACAACTCCCCGATCACTCCCGAGACGAGTAGCAGTTGGACCATCTTCCGCTTCCTGCTGGCATTGCTCATTATCGCCGCGATGATGTATTTCCTCCTCCACCGCTGACCCATTCAGAGTTCATCGTCACCCTCAAGTAACTTCCGAGTCGACTATATGGGTGGAGTTGTAAAGAGTCGTGAACGGCAAGCCAGGGCGGATTCTGCTCCCGTTAGCACTGGATTCAGGGCAACCAAAAAATACCGAGCTAGGCCTCCGGGAAGGGTATATGCTGTGCGCACGTCGCGAGCTAAAACAGAAATTTCGGCTCACGAACCAAACTCGATCGCACGCCGCTCTTACAAAACATCGAGACCTAAGCTCGACTACGTCGGATTCAATTCACAGGAGGTCGGAAATGCCAGCTAGGTGTTCCGCTGGGACCCTTGTCGGGCTTTCCGCGATGAGTTTGTGGGGCTGTGGTGGCGGCAGCGGCGGCAGTTCGGCGCCCCTCACAAATCCTGTTCCCATGATAGCCGCCATCTCTCCGAACGCCGCCACGCGCGGACAGCCGGAATCTTACCGCGCGGCATTCGAAGATGAGTCTTTCCATGTGGCGCCTCCGCAACGAAGTAGTGCGTTTACCTTGAAGTGAGAATCATGTTGGAGTTGGTGAGCCCAGATTCCGCAAAGGGCGCGGAACCTGGGACACCCGTTGCTCTAGAGCTTCGACACCGTGTTGGTAAAGGCATTCGCAACCCAGATGTTCGCCCCATCGAAGACTATCGCGTCGTGAACGCTACCGACCGCGAAGGTGCCGAGGCTGGTTCCGTCGCTGGCCCGCAGCTTGATGACACTGGAGCCGGTCGAGTTCGCCACCCAGAGGTTCGCCCCGTCAAAGGCTATCGCGTAGGGATTGCTTCCGACTGCGAAGGTGCCGAGGTTGGCCCCAACTGTGGCTGAGGACCTTCGACGCGAGCCTGAGCTGGGGCTATAAGATCAAGGAGCGAGTCGAGGTACGACCGGCTGTTTCATTCTTCAATGTGTTCAATTTCTCCAACTTCGATGGGCCCGCCATCCCCTTCAGCAGCATCCTTAACGGGAATGTAGGTTCTCCAAACGGCACGACCAGCGCGCTTGAGCACGGCGGGGCCGGAAACTCTCTGCGTCTGGGGCTTGGCTCAGGCGTCAACGCACTCGGCGCACCACGCGCAGTCGAATTCGAGTTGAAGCTCAAATTCTAGACGTTAGTTCGTCAGAACTGTACTTCGGCAACACCGTCACCAAGCTGCGGGCCATTGCACCGGCGGGAGCCGGTTGCAACGGTCCGAACGCTGCCGTAGCCGAAGGCGTGGTTCCTCCGATGACGCCGCCCAAGGCTTGTAGCTGGCTTAATGTGAACAGGCCATTCGATATCAGCACCTGGCCGGCGGGAGTGGGTTGACCCACCAACTTAGTGTTGAAGTTGTTAATCAGCTGGCAAGATTGTTCACTTGACAAAAGCAGCGCGGGGGGTGAAAGTTGACCCCTAGGCCGCTTTGTTGTCCGAAACCTTCGCGGCTTCCTCGGAGAGGCACCGTGACAATAGCCGCCGGATTTGTTGCCCGTGATGGGATTGTTTTATGCGCTGATACCCAAGAAACCTACGGCCAGTTGCTCAAACTCAAGACGCCCAAAATCATCATGCGGCCGGAATCTTTTATTCCGGGTCCGCGCATTGTGTTTGCGGGTGCTGGCCATGGTCCATTCATCGATAAATTAGCGAACGAAGCATGGAAAAGGGTATCCGCGAAAACTTCTGCGGGTGACTTCGCGGATGTTTGCGATGAGATCGAATCCTCTATAAAAGACACACACGAGGAATTTGGGCACATCTTCCAATCAGGTGCGATGCCCGATGCGGAACTGATATACGGGGTAGCAGTCGGTGGCAAGAAGGGACTCTTTAAAGCCACCGGACCCATTGTGAATCCGGTTGAGAGGTACGCCAGTGTGGGAGTCGGCCTCTATTTGGCGGACTATATTCATGACAGATTGGGGCTCATAACTCCCGGCC
>QIAN01000112.1:0-8580 GCA_003225005.1 Acidobacteriota bacterium
TACAAGACAAAATACGACCTGCGGCGCTACCTGAGACCTCGAAACGACTGCTATTATCACGACTTGTGCTTCGGCGTCTTCGCGTTAAGCGTCGAGATAAGGCCCTCTGCTGCGGGAGGGACATGCGTCTCGTGAGCAATTACAATGTCCTTCGCCGAGATTTTCTCCCGGTAGATTCTCTTGTTTGCGTCGTTGTCAGGTCGGATGGTCGAACCCTCCAGGGAAATGCCTGCAAATAGTCCGCGCGCGCGGGAATAGCTCAATATTTCAGCACGCATCGAGACATCGGTTTCAGCCGATGCGTTACGACCTACTGGTCCGGCTGCTACCGAAGCATCTGCTCCGAGTTTCACTTTGCTGCTCAAGATTCCATTCGCACCGCGGTCATTCATCACGAGAAGGACGAAGTCAGTCGCTTGCCCGCCGATCTGAAATCCTACGCTGCCACCCTCAAGCGCCATCATTGAGGGCGCGCCCCAGGGTCCGTTGAAATTTTCGCCCTTGCGGCATGTCATCGCACCGCGGCCATAACTACCACCGACCACAAACGCGGCCTTGAGGACCGATGGAAAAACAACAACGCAGTCGGCTTTATCGAGCAGATCTTGAGGAATGTTGTCTGGAAGATTCAGGATCTCTGTCAGCACCGTGCTGGCATTCTTCAGACGATCCTCGTCCTTTTCTTTGTCGTCAGCCCAACTGGTGATTGCAAGCAACAATGCGCTCATCGCGCAGACTAATATCCTCTTCTTCATGACAGTCTCCTAGCACGGATATAGTTGCGGTAACGTCCGGCCCGCAACCCACAGCATGGTTCCCTCGTCACCGAATGGCAGCGCCTGCGCATGACTGATTTTACAATATCCACGTTGAGCGAGCTATACGTTGGGAATCGTAAAACGGGGGGAGTTTTTCCTGTACATCTTCGTTGGTATCACGTGTGGCAGTGGAGACGGAGACAACTGCCGCCACATCCCGTTGTCCTTCGTCACAAGGCGGTAGTCGTAATGACCGATCATCGCTTTAGCCGTCACCGATCATCTCTGCACACCATCCAGCCAGGGCGGGAAATACACTCCCCATCTGGATATTTTGATAGTCCGGTGGGATAAGTTCGGCGCTGCGGTGGCCACCGTTGTCAATGAAATCGTAGGCGTACCATCCAGCTCTGGCGGAGCCCATCTGAGCAAGCTATGGCCAGACGTCATGAGGAGGGCGACGAATCGTGATGGCGTGATTGACCGAGCCGATCGGCTGGGGAATTAGGTCGTCTCCGGCAAGGGTCCGGGCGAACTCGACAGGAGTAGCGCGGCCTTGCATGCTGGCACAAATCGCAAGTGCCGCGAATACTATCGGTGTTCCGAGAAGAAGAGCAGCAATTTCTTCTTCATAGGGCAGCAGTTTGATGCAAGGGTAGCCCACTGCGACCTCGTACTCAGTGATTGGTGTCACTCGGGATTTTTCGCCGAGACTCGGCGCAACCTTGGCTCCTTCAGGTCGGAACACCAAGTTTTGGCAGCAGCCATTGCGTCAAGACCACGTAGGTGACAAGAAACGCCACTCCCAAAATCCAATTAGGCATGTTCACTGTCTCCTTTATCTGCCCACTCCTAGTTTACGCAGGAACGTCATCATCGGGCACCAGTTGGTAAATCCAGACTGCAACAAATTCAGACCAACAAAAGCCGTGAAAAGGTACCAGTACGGGCTAACGTAGTGCCCAAGTGCTAGGGACAGCAGAATGAAGCTGCCAGCGATCAAACGAAGTGCACGTTCTACGGTCATAACAGTTCTCCTTCAGAACAATCTGGTGCTACTTCTTCAGGAGTTGCTTGCGAAGTCGGAATTTACTGGCTTTCCTCACGTTTCAATCGTTTCGCCTGCGTCGCTCATTGCAACCCCATAGAACCAATTCCGAGGTTAATGGACACCATGGACACTCCGCTGGCACAGGTCTGCGTATCTCAGAGTGCCTCGGGCTGCAATGGCACGACCTGAGCTTTGCTGAAGCCGTCATCCAGGTGCGCCGCACATGGACATGCGGCCAAGTGGGCTGGCCGAAAAGCAAAGCCTCAAAAGGCCCGCTGCATCCTTTGCTAGCCGAATTCATGTTTCGCTGGAAACGTAAGACGCCCTATTCTCAGCCGGGGGATTGGGTGTTTCCCTCGTTCAAGCTCAAGGGCCAGCAACCGCGTGTGGCTAACATGCTGGTGGAAAATTATCTGCGGCCCGCGGCAGTGAAGGTGGGCATTCTTTCATCGCACCGAGACGACGAAGGCAGACTGGTAGATGATGATCCACGGCGATTTGGCTTCCATAATCTGCGTCACAGCCTGACATCGTTTCTGGTCCGCATTAGAACTGACCCAAAAACCGTACGGACTTTGCTTCGCCACAGTGATGTTAAGTTGACCCTGCAGTTGTTATACCCACAGTGTGAGCGAGGATCGCATGGCTGCGGCCGGGGCAATGCTGACTGCGATTTTCAGCCGGATGATTTGAAATCCGGGACTAGTGCCCATGCTCCTGAGTTTGCGACCATGACTGGAACCGCGGTCCTGGTTTCTTCACGGTGCCCGTTGCAGCCCACTCCACTCCTCGTACAAAAGTGCTCGAAAAGCCGGGCATCTCCATAGCCCGAACATCGTGGCCTAGAGCTGTATAGAATGTTCTGCCGTTGCCGTAACTTGTAGTCCAAAGCATCGGTTCATCTCTGCCTGTCGGATTCATGTCAAGGCGCGGCGATTTCGCCTGGCTCGGCCTGTCGGCCATTTGCTGTTTGCTTGCGTCGGAAATCTTGGCCGCTGCCGGTTCAGGTTCGTCATAGGCGGTTGCCAGAACGTGAACGTTCGGCGCCATATGCATATTGTGGTATAGCTCGTCGTCGGCTTCGAACGACGAGGGAAGTCCTTCTGCGACCGGGTGGTTGAGGTCCACAATCTTGACTTGGAATTTATGGCGCGGAGCATGTCCCGATGCCGGATTTTTGTCTGACCATATTCCCCCGATCATGAGCTTGTACTCCGTCCAAGGCGATTCCAATATGTCGGTAGGAACGCTGCGATCGCCGAGCACAACTAGACCACCAAATGCCCAGTTCGCACCATGCACACCCACCAAGCCCTTACCCGATCGAACGAAGTCTTGGACTGCCTTTTCAGCTTGTTCGCCCCACCGTGGTCCGTTGTAATTGAGAACAACGACGTCGTACGCCGCTAGCGTCTCCGACGTCATGCCAGTTGGTTCCTCATTCACTCTGACATCGAAGCGCCCAGTGTTGAGGAGCATTGCTGTAAGCAATGGAGTTGTCGCACGCCAATCGTGATTGTTCTCGCCCGTTAAGATCAAAACCCGGATCGCACCCTTCTTGAACAATGAGACTCGACCTGTGCCGGTGCTCTGACCGACGGACAGCACTCCGGAGAACATGAAAAGAGCTAGATACAAAAAGACGACCTTCATAACCTCCCATCCATTTCTAGTACTTGCATTCATGGTTCCGGCAGCGTAAAGGCAAACAGCTTTCCTCCAGCCACCAGGAGTAGGTATTGCCGCCCATCGAGTTCATAGGTGATGGGCCCGTTAGACATAAGTTCGTTTAAATTTACGTGCCAAAGTGTCTGACCCGTCAGAGGGTCGAGAGCCAGCGCGTTGCCGGATCCATCACCCCCAAAGAGCAGCTTTCCCGAGGTAGTTAGAATGCCGGAAATTGCGCCTCCAGTGGGGTGGTCCCAAACGATCTTGCCAGTTTTGCAATCGATAGCCGCGATCGAAGAAGGTCCGGTCCAAACAGTCTTGTCAACTCCGCCCCACGCCTCAGGCTTAGAACTGGTGTCAGTCAGATAAAAGACGGCGGCGGATCGAGTGACACGCACGTAAAAGAACCCGGTGTCGGGATCTAGGCTGGGCGGAAACCAGTTCGTAGCTCCGCTTTCTGAGGGAATCACCAGCGCCCCTGCTGGTTGCGGATCCTTGCTGAGATCTCGGATAGGACGACCCTGATCATCAAGACCCTTCGCCCAGTTGTTGGGCGCGAATGGCGTGGTGAGAATATGTTCTCCATTCGTCCGATCAAGCACAAAGAAATATCCATTGCGGTTGGCCTGAGCAAGCAGCTTACGCGGGTGCCCATCGATTTCCGTATCAAAGAGGACCGGTGTCTCGGCGGAATCCCAGTCGTGCGTATCATGCGGTGTCGTTTGGTAATACCAAGCCATTTTCCCGGTATCGGGATTTAGAGCGACAATGGAGTTGGCCCAGAGATTGTCTCCGTGCCGGCCCTGTCCCGCCATGACTGGCTGCGGATTAGCGGTGCCGAAGTAATACAGATTCAACTGAGGATCATACGTGCCGGGTATCCAGATTGCCCCTCCCCCGTGGCCGAGCGCCTCTGTGTTGGGCCACGTCTCAGAACCTGGTTGACCGGGATCCGGTGTCGAATACCAACGCCATTGCAGAGTTCCATTCTCTGGATCGTAAGAATCCAGATAACCGCGATTGTCTGTTGATTCAATACTCGGGCTGACCAGGACGTGATTTCGAATTATCACTGGAGCCACGGTCGCAAAATAATCCAGTTTGAGATCGGCAATTTCAGTTCGCCAACGCTCCTTTCCGGTTGCTGCCTCAAGGGACACCAAGTAATCGTCAGGCGTGACTAGGAACACCCACTTGCCATACATTGCCATCTCGCGGTGCCCGATGTGAGTGCCACCACGAGTCTTCGTCTCCCAACACCAAATCATGCGGCCGGTTCGCGCGTCGACCGCCCAAGCTTTGTCCGGAACAGAAAAATACAAAAGACCATCCACCATGAGAGGTGTCGCCTTGATTGGTACGTTTCCCGAGTCGTAGGTCCACATGAGCCGCAAATTTCTGACGTTCGAACTATTGATCTGCGAAAGTTGGCTAAAACGGCGCCCTGAATAGTCGCCGTTGTATGTAGGCCAGGTCGAGTTCAACGATTTCACCATCTCCCTCGAATCAAGGTTCTGGCCGGCCAGTCCCGTCGGCAATAGGAACGCGATAATCAGACAACAACAGATTTTCACTTCAGAGTCTCCAGGTAAGTTGTCACATTGTGCATATCGCCGTCGCTAAGAAGTTCGACCAGCTTGTAATGGGCTTCAAGGGGATCTGCGACTTTGACGTGAGTCTCGTTACCAAGCGCGAAGCTGTGATAAGTTCCCTGCGCGTCGTAGAGTGACACATTAAATTCATCGAGATGTTTTAGATTGCCGGCATATTTCTGCCCGGAAACAAGGGTGACCATCACTTCCGCGGATGCCGACGGCGGATAAATCCAGCGCTGTTGCAGCTCATCGGCGGGATATCTCGTCGCGATGCCCGCCAGATCTCCCGTGCGAGAATGACAGCCTCCGCAGTGCGATTCAAAGTAGGTTTTGCCTGCTGTGGCATCTCCGACTGCAACGCTGGGGATTTTATAGGTGAAACGAAGGCGCGCATCGCGGTTGCGCTGATGAAGGAAAGCCACGAGATCTGAAACTTGAGGTTCTCCCTTCTCATCGTGATTCACCAATACAGAACGGAGCAGGTCAGGGCCGCGGTTTCCGCCGGTGGCATCAGTCCCGTGGCAAAAGGCACAGTTAGTTTCGAATAGGCGCTTACCGCGTGCTACTGCCGCAGGAGCCTGATTGGGCGGCAGGTTGGGATAGATGTTGCGAAGAAAATCGTCCGCTGCTTGCTGGTTCTTGCTTGAAGATCGCTGACGATCATGGTCCTTCACTACCTGTGCAGACGAGGCAGCAATACATGCGATGGTGATCGCCAGTACGCAGTAAATGCATTGAGGTTTTCTGCTCAGCATGTTTCGTTTAACCATTGTGCGGAGATCCAGTGAGAGTGCGTTCATTTTTTATTGTTCCAACTTCCTCCTCGAGAACACCCTTCAGATGTACCAAGCTGCGCATCGCCTGATCTGACGTTCCGCATTCTACTGACAACACTCCTCGGTATTTGCCGTCTCGGAGGATTGAAACGACTCGTTGCCAGTTAATAACTCCATCTCCACACGCGCAGCCCACCGGAGTACCGGTCACCTTGCCCTTCTCTGCCTCAGCCTGCGTCAAGGCGATGTCCTTTGCGTGGACGTGAACCAACTTCGGAAGGACACTCCGCAAACCAGCATATGGGTCCGTGCCAGCGAGAAAAGCGTTGCCGGTGTCATAGTTCACTTTGAGCATGGGCGAGTCCACGAGGTTCGCAATTCAAAGGTTACGCCGGTGAAGTAGCTGGGTGGTGTTTATGTGCGCTCGTGTGCAACGAACGATATCGAAGTTCCTGGCGTCGCCCAAGGAGAGTTATGAATAGGCGCCACTTCATCTCGAACGCGATGCGTGCCGCAGTCACAGGCTCATTAGTGGCCGCCGGACCACCCTTGCTTACAGACCAGATGAGTCGCAGCCCAATGAAGACCGCGAGTTCGCATGTATTTCAGTCCAGCGGGCATGATCTGAACCGCCACCGCTTCGGCGTAAACTACACCCCAACGAAGAATTGGTGGTTTTGCTGGAATGAGTGGAATGCGGACCCAATTAAGCGGGATTTAGATGGAATCGCGTTTGTCGGAGCGGACCATATGCGTATCCTGCTGATCTGGCCGTACTTCCAACCCAACCCAACGTGGATAAGCTCCGTTCATTTGGAACGACTGGACCAACTGCTTACGCTCATGGGAGAGCGCAACCTGGATGCGGTGGTGACCGTGTTTACCGGGCAGTTGAGTGGCTGGTTCTTTTTACCACCCTTTAACCAAGCTGGGTCCGCCTTCTATACCGATGACGCGATGTGGACGTCCCAGGAGCTCTTCATGCGACAGCTGGCGCGCGTAATGGGATCGCACAAGAATATTATAGGCTTCGACATCGGCAATGAGATCAATACGTGCTGGAGCACAGAACCGCGCATAGGCGATCTCTGGATGGCAAAGATGTTCTCTCTCATGAAAACTGTCTATCCTGAGGGCGTCAACGTCAACGGAGTGGATGAAGCGCCGTGGCTCGAGTCGACCACGTTCTCTCCTCAAGCCTTGGCGGCCCTGCCCATGCCCACCACACACTGCTATCCCTACTGGTCCGGCGCACTGAAGTATGGCGACCCCATGGATCCACCAAGCATCAAACTGCTCGCCGCCATGGCGACCCTGGTCCGCTCGTATGCCAATGACGCTCGAAAGCCCGTCTGGGCAGAGGAGTTCAACACCTGCATCGAATCTATGACAGAAAAGCAGCAGGCAGAATGGCTGGAAAAGGCGGTTCTTGCGGCCATCGATTCAGGGGTGAGCTGGTTCACCTACTGGGACAGCAACGATGTGGATCGGAAGTTTAAGTTCAACTCTTTGGAATACAGTCTCGGCTTACTCACCAACGGCGGCAGGGTCAAGGAACAGGGCAGAGTATTCAAACAGCTCGCCGACTCCCATCGAGGGAAACCGGTAATATTCCCCACCCAGCCTATCCCACCACCGCCGGTCCATCCCACACACGACACTTCCTGGCAATGGATGCTGGACTGGATGGGGTGGAAACCGACGAGCTCAGGAAAGAACGGCTGAACCATTCGAACCGCTCTCAGGACGCGGTGTTTCGGCCAGCTCAAGACATCGTGATTCAGGATTCAAAAGCGCACGTATGACTCGGAGCCTGAAGGCGAATACGGGTATAGTGGCTGCAGCCGGATCATGGCGTTGCCGCAGCGAGCAGGATGGCACGCATGACTAAATGGTGTAAGTAAGCGCATCAACATCTGCTGCCCGTCTCTTGCTCTACTCAAGAAAGCATGAACACAATTGGCGCCTCTATAACTGTCCTGAGCTAGAAGTAGCCATCAAGCTTCGCAGTGTTCTATTCAAGCCAGCAATAATTGGCGTGATGGGGTGGTGGCCATCGTCGGTACCGCACATAGCCGAAACTTTTGGATGATGGAACAGTTCTGAAGTTCCCTCACTTGCTTGCCGCAAAGCCATAATTGGGCTTGGCGCCGGGTCCCCCTGCCGTGGTAGGATTTTCCTACCGATGGCAAGTCACAAACCCACACTCGAATACCTGACTACGACCAAGATCGGCGAGAAGGGCCAGCTCACTGTTCCCAAACAGTTCCGCGAGGATCTTGGGTTGGGAAATGGTGCGCCCTTTGCGGTCTTGCGCCTCGGGGATGGTCTCATCCTTCTGCCGGAACAGCAGCGCTTTGAACAACTGTGCCAGCAAGTAAGCTCAAGTCTGACTGCCGCAGGGTTGACTTCGAGCGAACTCCTCGCGACACTCCCCGAGACCCGCAATCGCGTTTACGCACGCCACTACGGAAAAAAGGCACCAGCCACCGCCCTCCGGCGCCGTTCTCGAAGCTATCGCGGAAAGTGACTGGGCAACGCAGAATCCGCCTCTTCCTCGATTCAAACATCCTAACCGGAGGAATCCTTTCTCCCTGGGGACTCGACAAGGCCACGTTGTCGCTTTGTGCCGCGAAGGTCTGTAGACTGGTTCTGGCCGAGGTAGTCCGCGATGAAGTCGAAGAGAACCTACTCCTTCATGCAGAACGTCTGCCTGCCCTCGATGCCGACCA
>QIAN01000112.1:8588-11840 GCA_003225005.1 Acidobacteriota bacterium
AAATCATTCCCTACCCCGACAAGGATCTGGTTCGTTTGAATCGGCACCTGATCCGCCACGCAGCCGATGTCCCGGTCCTCCTGTCAGCCATGGCCAGCAAACCAGATTGGCTGCTTACCCACAATACGAAGCACTTTACGAACGCCGTCGCTCAACGGACGTCGCTGCGTATTGCCACGCCAGCAGAGTTCTTTCGGGCGCTGTCGGCGTTACTCCATTTGTTCGGCTGAACGCCCGAAAAACCAAATGTTTTCGCGTATTTCGTATGTTGCTAGTATTTTGAGCGTTGGCATATGGCTGGAACCGCACAACGTCCGATCACCTTGCCGCAAACCGAGCACAAGCAGGTTCAGGAACTGGAAGCTATGCTCAACCGCGGAAACGCAGCCCTGGTGAGTTCCACCGGCGAACGGATTGATCTGCCGAGCACGGTTTACGAGATTCTCAGAAAGCTAGCCACCCTCATGGCGCGTGGCCAAGCCGTCTGGTGCCAGACAATCAGGCTGTCACTACTCAGCGCGCCGCAGACATTTTAGGAATGTCTCGACCCTTCTTCGTCAAATTGCTCGAAACCGGAGTTATACTCTTCCACCGCGTCGGGAATCAGCGACGAGTACATTTGCGGGATGTTCTGGAATACGCCCAGAAGCGCGATCAGGAGCGTCATGCTGCACTTGATCGTTTGTCCCGAGCAGCAGTGGAAACCGGCCTGTACGACCGCAATACATTTCCTGAGGTGGCCAGGACGAGTGAGAGCAGATTTTCCCGTAGTCCTGGATGCCTGCGTCTTGATCCCTATGCCTCTTGCTCACACGTTGCTGCGGCTCGCGGGCGGTCCGTGGCGTCTGAACAGCTGAAGACATGAGTGGCAAGGACAAGTGATTGATGCGAGACAATTCGTGTTGACCCAACGATCACCGCCAGTCGTTGATCCGCACCGCTCCCATTTCGCCGTACGGAAGCTGCTCCATTTCCGAAATGATGCCCCGGCCATCCTCCGTCCGCGCCTAGGTTTGAAAGCGGTTGGTATCGTGTGCTCATATAATGTTCGCTTGAAGCAGTTGCCACCTCGGAGTGTCCTTCCCCGGTGCTCTACCTATGTCTCGCCCAAGCCGGCTGCTGAAAACTATGCTTCATGAATTTGCCGGATTCGAACGTCTTCCCGTAACTGTGACCGAGGCGGATCTTTTGCGCGATATACAAATTCACCTCCTGTGAATGAATCCGATTTTTTGCAGTCGAGAAGCGCAGATTCGCGGAGCACGCAAGCATCGACCGAATCGGTTTTTTGAGTTGGAGAAACGTGGTGTGCTAGGTGGATGGGAAAGACGCTCCTGGATAGCGAGGACGCTGTTTTGAAGAAAATAACAGTGGCCAATTACCTTTGTCAATTTCTGAGCTCATTCGGCATGCACCGAATTGCGAATGGCCTTTAAATGCGGAGCAAGCCGGGACCGTGAATGGCGAAGCAGAGTTAGCTATCTTCCCACGATCTCGAACTCGACACGAACCTCATCCTTCACTTTGATCGTTCCTCCAGCGACGGTCACGGGCGTGATTCCGAATTCACTTTGCCGCAGCCGAGCGGACCCACGGTGTCGCCCATTCTGACGTTCTACGTCGACCTTCACCGGATGGGTTTGGCCGTGAAGCGTCAGATCGCCCTGCACTGTCCACCTGTTCTCACCGCTCCGACTAACCTCTGTGGAATGAAAATGAATCTCGTGGAACTGTGCGGTGTCCAGGACTTGTGGGCCCACCATCGTACTCTGAATCTGTGCCCGGTCCTTGTCGGAAACATCGGAGTCAACAACTCGCAATGTGCCTGTATCAACGACAAACTCCACGCTCTTCTTGTCCTCATCGAAAGAGCCATTTTGGATGGGCGCGCGGATGGTGTGCTCATGTCCGAAGGCTGAAAATGCTCCAGCTTTGTAAACGCGAACGGTGAGGGCCGAACGTTCCGTATCAATCGCCTGCTGCGAACTGGCATCCACCACCCACAGAGGCATTGATAGCAAGCAGAGCAGCGTCGTTGCTCCTGCGTGCGTACCGAGTCTGGAGACCGCCGCGAGCCGGCGATTCCGGGAAGGACGGATTGCTCCGCCCCTCCTCAGTGGTGCACCGATTAACCCTCGCGTCGTCATCGCTGCTCTGCCGTTGTTGCCGTGCATTGTCCAAGGTCCTTGGTCATTTTGTGGATCTCGAACATGGGTTCGCCTAAGTCGTTCTTGACCTTTTTGCCTTGCAGCTCCACACGTTCTCCTGGCTTCAGAGTCTCATTTTGCTTGCTTGTGAGGCTGTAGGTTTGATTGTCCGTTTCGCTGACGAGCTTATCTCCATCGCCGGCCACGCAGCCTTGCAGCTTGGCTCGATTGTGGAGTTTCCAGTAGAGCAAGCCGGCGCCAGCGGCTGCACCACCTGCGACTCCGCCAATGATGGCTCCCTTTGAGCCGTAGGTGCCATGAGGCGTGTAGGTAGGGCTTCCAGGCATACCGCCGCCACCCATTCCGCCTCCACCTCCGTATTGCGCAACAGCCAAGGTTGAAACCCCAAACATCAGTGCGGTCGCGAGAGTTGCTCTGAGGACGTATCTCAGCATAAATAGAGTCCTCCTGTTTTGTGTTTATTCGTTCAGAGAATTCGATTCATGTAGAGCCCCAGGAGGAAGCTATGTTGCGGTGAAAGTGACAATCTCTTTACATTTTGCAGACGTTTCCAAGACTATTGTTGTGCCGTTGCTTCGCGCGACACAGACACATGGCGACCCATCTCGCTGAATTGCCCAAGCTCCGGAGGTGTCTGTTCCTTTTGACGTTGGTATACGCTTCTGCTGGATGGCTGTACTCCCAGTCGCAAACTGGTCCGCAGACTAAGGGAGCTCAACGGCCCCAGGAGCCTCTCCGAACCGCACAAGCAACGCGCGTTGATCGTGCCCCGAAGTTGGATGGCACATTAAATGATCCACTCTGGCTCCAAGCAACTCCAATTACCGACTTTCGGCAGCGCGAGCCCTTTGAAGGGCGCGCGCCGGCGGAGCAGACGGAAGTTCGGGTCCTCTACAGCAAGCGCGAAGTCTACTTCGGCATTACCTGCTTCGACTCCCATCCGAAGGGCATCTTCGCCACTGAACTCCGCCGCGACGTCAGCCAGGAACTGGATGACTATTTCAAGATCATTATCGATTCGTCTCACGATCGCCGCAATGCGTACGTGTTTCAAGTAAACCCGCTTGGCACGCAGCGAGACGCT
>QIAN01000508.1 GCA_003225005.1 Acidobacteriota bacterium
GATCGAACTGCGTTGGCCAGACGGCAAGGTAAAATGTCCCCGCTGCGGTTCCGAGCACATTTTCTACATCGAGAAGGAGCGCGTATGGAAGTGCTACGGCAAACACGACCATGCGAAGTTTTCCCTCAAGTCCGGGACCGTGATGGAAGATTCCCCGATCAGCCTTGACAAGTGGCTCGCTGCGTTATGGCTCATCGTCAATTGCAGGAACGGTATCAGTTCGTGCGAAGTCGCGCGGGACCTGGGGATCACTCAGAAGTCTGCATGGTTTCTGAATCATCGGATTCGGATGTCGCTCCATAACGGCTCAATCGAGAAGGCCAGTGGACATGTTGAAGCTGATGAAACCTTCATCGGCGGGAAGGCTCACAATATGCACGTTGCCGAGCGCAAGCGCCGCATCACTGGCACCGGCGGAAAAGACAAGACTCCAGTGCTCGGAATCGTGGAGCGCGGCGGCAAGGTTCGCACTGTAGTGGTTCCCAATCGCCGCAAGAAGGCACTTCAATCGGAAGTCCACAAGCAGGTGGAGGCGGTCGCCGCGCTCTACACCGACGCGCTGTTAATCGTATAAGGGTCTCGAAGCGGACTTACGCGCATCAGGTCATCGACCACGCTGTCGGCTACGTAGACGGCGTTGTGCATACCAACACTCTCGAAAACTTTTGGGCGCTCCTTGAAACGTGGCATCAGCGGAACCTATGTCAGTGTCGAGCCCTTTCACCTGTTCCGCTATTTGGATGAGCAAGCCTACCGCTACAACTTTCGCAAGGACATGGACGATTTCGACCGTTTCAAGTTGGCCGCTTCGCAGATGGTAGGGAAGCGGCTCACCTGGGATGAGGTCACCGGAAAGAACCACGAACCGCAAACGTGCCGCCCTAACTGAGCGAGAGCGCAAGCGGCAAAGGCGCGGGAAGCGAAAGATCGGTTAGCCCCTCGCTAGCCTGACTTTCGCACTTTTGAGGGGTTAGAGCACCATCCGCCATGCTCCTGCACCTTGCAGGACGCACCTTTCGCTTGACTTCTTTCCTTGAATCTGCCTAGATGAAAGAATGAATGTATTTGAGCGCCAAGTGGGTGGTCGGCGGTATAGGGTCGCCTCGCAGTCGCTGTGGGATACCGCCAGGCAGCGGCCCTTCGCGCGCCAGGCCGTGTTGGGCCCTGCCGATCCGCCGCCGGTGGCCGACTTGGCTTCGACACGGACGGTGGGGACGCGACGAGTCGGGGACGTCGGGGCGTTGGTCTGGATCGCTGAACAACTGGATTTGATCAAGCTCATCGATCAGGCCTGTGGGTTGACGGGTCCGACCAACGGCCCGACGATAGGCGAGATGGTGCTCGCGGTGGCGGTACAGCGGGCGTGTGCACCGGCGGCGAAATGCCATCTGGCAGCTTTTCTGGAAACCTGTTTGCCGCGGGTGTCGTGCCTGCCGGACTCGGCGTTCACCGGCCAAGGCTTTCACCGACTGGCCTCGCAGGTCACCGATGAGCAACTGGAGAAGGCGCAGATCGAGATCGCTCGCGCGGCCACCCGCCGATTCGAGTTAACAACCGATGTGTTGGCATTCGATACCACCAACTTTGATACCCACATCGCGACCACCACACCGGGAGAGTTGGCGCGGCGCGGCCATGCCAAAAGCAAGCGAAGCGATCTGCGCGTGGTGGGACTGGCGGCTTTGGTGAGCGAGACGGGACATGTGCCCTTGTTGCACCGTACCTATCCTGGCAATGGATCGGACCAGACGGTGCTCGGTGAGTGTCTGGAAGCATTGGGCAAACTGCACGATGCTTTGGATGACGCCGAGCACAGGACTGGTCCCGCCTGCCGCACCCTGGTGCGCGATGGCGGTTCGTGGAGCGAACAGTTGGAACTCGATCTGGATGTGGAAGGCTACTATACCCTGATTTCGTTGACTTTGAGTCATAGCGCCTCGCAGTTCGCGCTGGAGCAGGCAGCCCGGCGAGGAGCGATGAAGTCTCTGGGAGGGAAGTTGGAGGGTGTGCGTGCGGCGCGACTGCGGACGCAGGTTGGCGAGTTGGACCGCACCCTGGTGGTAGTGGAGAGCCAGGAACTGCTGCGCGGACAGAAGCGAGGTATTGCGGTGGCGTTGCGCAAGGCCAAGGAAGAACTCCGCAGCTTGGAGCGACGGGCGGCGAACGGCCGTATCCCACGGGAGGCGCTGGAGGATCGGGTACGGAAGGCGCTGCAGCGCGAGCACCTGTCAGAATTCGTGATGACTACTGTGAAAGAGGAGCGTGGGAAAATCACTCTGGATTGGCACGTCGATCCGGCGAGGCGTCGCCTGTTGGAGCGCACGCGCCTGGGTCGGCGCGTATTGTGTACCGATCATCATGCTTGGAGCAGCGGTCGGATTGTGCACGCTTTCCGGGGTCAGTGGAATGTGGAGGAACTATTCCGGCGAGCCAAGAAGGGCGGGGTTGTATCCTGGGGGCCGTCGCATCAGTGGGCCGACACCTCGCTGCGGTTGCATACGTTCGCGACCGTGATTGGCTTGATGTTGGTCAGCCTGGCCCGCCTGACGCTGGGCAACCAGAAGTCGGCAAGCAGCACGATGAAGACACTATCAGAGACCAAAGCCACTCTGGTGCGCGTGCGCACGAAAGGACTGGGCAGGCGCGCCACCGTGATGCTCGCCCCAGACCTGACGGCCGACCAGCGCAAGGCGGTCAAGGCTTTCGACCTCGGGCGTTGGCTTCCCACACTTCTTTCATCTAGGCGCTAAATTGTTCAAACCCTTATGCGGAGCCCGTGAAAGGCTCAAAATGCATTCAGCCTTG
>QIAN01000018.1:0-9854 GCA_003225005.1 Acidobacteriota bacterium
CTCCTGGGTTTGGTCGCAACCGATTGATGGGCCGTGATTTGAGGAACTGCAGCCAAGGCACACCGCTGGGCGCTAAGCCGGAGGTGGTCTGAGGTTTGAGGACTTGGGTCCAGTCTAGAGTGTTATCGGGCGACGGCGGGTGCAAACTTGGACTATTAACGAGGTCAAACAACTCGCTCATGTCGCGAGATGGATCCTGCCAGTAGGCATCACGCGCGGTTAGCACCGGCACATTAAATGTCTTCTCAAATGAACGCCAGAATCGCGGGCGAGATCAGAATCACGGGTATGCGGAAGCCGGTCAGATCGAACGTTCCGCCCAATTTCCCCACGGTGCAGTAGCCCGCGGAGCCATTGTTCGGGTCGGGACACGCGCCCGGCGCGATCGAATCAGGCACCGGGACCATGAATGGCGGCACATGATCGTACAAGCCGCCTCCTTCGTCGTAGCTCAGAATGAAAACTGAGTCCTGCCAGGCATCGCTGTTCATGAGCGCCGCGATGATCGACTGCACATACGCAGCGCCGCTCTGGATGTTGTTGTCGGGATGCTCATCCAAGCCGCTGCCGCCGGATGCACTGTCAATGAACACTACCTGCGGAATCGATTTGTCGGGATCGCAGGGATTGCCGCTGTACTTGCCCCCGAGTCTGGGGAGAAGGTCGCTGTCCGGAAAGGTCTTGGGCTTGCTGGCGGGATCCTGAAAGTCAGCGAAGTTGGCCAGGAAAATTCCATCATGATAGTAGTAGAGCCAGCTCACGTTGGCCGTATTCATCGCGCGGAAGATGATCTTCGCAGTGTACTTGGGATGGTTGGAATCGAGGTCGGGATATTCGTGGCCGAACGATGTCCCCGCCATGAGGTACATGCGGTTCGGCACCCTATTGGCCAGGATGGGCGAGTGCCATGAGTCACTGGTGGCAAAGAAAGTGGCCAAGTCGTAGTAGTACGGCAGGTCTGTTGAATCGTAGTAGCCCATGGCACGAGTGCCGTTGGCATCGAATTGTTGCGGCACGGAACCGGTCGTACTGAGAAAGCCGCTCATCCCGAAAGAACTGTGGTTGAACGTGGTCGTCGTGGCCCTGGCCGGGTCGCCGCCTTGGAGCGTCGTATCGTGATGGCTCTCATCCCGAGCCGGAGATCGATTCTCGGTGCACTCCGTTTTTTCATGAAACGGTGTGACCGTCGCTCCGGTATGGGAATTCGTGAGGGTCGCGTTAGCATCGAAGCTGTCCACTGTTTGGTTGTCGGTGATGTTGAATTGTGCAAGCCGGCCTGTCCGATACGCTCCCAGTTGCCCAAAGTACATGTCGAACGAGCGGTTCTCCTGAAGCATGAAGAAGATGTGCTTGATGACGCCGGAATTCGCGGCACCGACGGTAACGGTTGCAGATGCGGTTAGTGCACTGCCATCTGCAGCCGTGGCAGTGGCCGTATAAGTAGTGGTTGTCGAAGGGGTCACAGTCGCGCTGCTTTGAGGCAGCGTGCAGGAACTGCACACGGCATTGTCGAGAGAAAGCGCGGTTGCTGCACACCCGTAACCTGCCAGCTCACCGCCGTTCCTGCGACAACCGTGCTGGGGGACGCGCTCAGGGTCAGGGTGAAGGGAACGGTCACGGTGGTGCTCTGGGGTGCCGCAGCGCCTCCCGGGCCCGATGCGTTGATCGTGAACGTGGTGGTCGACTTCACCGGAACGATCGAGGATCCGGAAGTGGGCAGCGAGCCGGTGTCATCGGTTTGGGGTACCGGGGGCGTAATCGTTACCGATGTGGCGTTGGTGGTGATCCAGGTGATTGTTGTGGTTTGGCCGCCGTTTACGGCCGTAGGACTCGCCGTAAATGCTATGATCTGCGGCTGAACTGGCTGCACTACTTGTACAACGGCGGTTTGCGGCGAACTGCTGCTGTTATCAGATCCGGTAGCGACTGCCGTGTACGTGGTTGTCTGCGTAGGTTTATCGGCTTGCGTGCCGGCAGCCAGAGGGCTGCTGATCACGGTGCGCGCCGCCAAACCCGTAGAGGCCGTGACTCCAACTCAGCGTGACACTCTGTCCATTCGTAATTGTCTTCGTGTTTGCGGAAAATTAGGGTCGGCGGGCCTGAATTGTTGTGCGAGGGACTGCCGCCAGCACCCCTGCATGCGCAAAGGCCCAAAAGCACAAATGAGGCCTCCGAAACCGATCCTGCAGCGGAAAAATTTTTCGTTCATCCTACCCCGTCCCTGTTTCGCGTCCGGGGTTCAGACGCCGTGCTGGTGGGCAGAGTTGCTACCGGGAAACCCTGAGGCCACAAGCCTGCCGGGCCTACAATGACAACGTGAGTGCCACCGTTCGCGACTTCCAGCCTGAAGACTTTGACACGCTCTGGCGCATTGATCAGGAGTGTTTTCCGCCGGGAATTTCCTACTCGCAGATGGAGCTACGGTTCTACATGCGTCGCAGCGGTTCTTTTACATTGATTGCCAGCGATGGAAGCGCGTTGACTGACGGAAGAGATTCCACGGGAATCGCTAGAGCTTCTGTGCTCGGCCATCTATCCGGAGACGTTGCCAGGGCAACGATTCGCGGTTTCATTGTTGCTGAAGGTGGCAGACGAGGCGTCGGACACATCATCACCATCGACGTGGTGGCTGCTGCCCGGCGCTGCGGCGTGGGATCGCTGCTGCTGCGGGCCGCCGAAGATCGCCTGCGCGCTGCTGGATCATTCGCGGTTGCGCTCGAGACTGCTGTAGACAATGTCTCAGCCCTTCGGTTCTACAAGCGGCACGGCTACGACGTGATCCAGACTTTGCCCCGTTATTATTCCGATGGGATGGATGCTCTGGTACTTCAGAAAGAGCTGGTGGCCAAACCGCTTATCGGCGCTCACCGCGAATCCAGTGGCTAAAGCCTTTGGGAACCGCAGGTCGGCTGGCGTCGGCGGCTGCTTACTGCTGCCAGCAGGCTGCTCACTGCTTACGCTCCATCATGCGGTATACCCCGTACCAGGTACCGGTGACGATACAGAGCGATACGGTGGCCATGACAATGTGCATCGCAGACAAGTAGCCGGCGTATCCGGCTGCACCGATAATCGCGAATGTAGTGCGGCCAGCTTCCCACGCCTTACGTTTATCGAGACCGCGCACAAAGTTGCGAAAGCTCAGTAGACGGAAAATGATCTGGCGCATGGACACCTCTCCCGTGTGTCATCATAATCCGCAGAACCATCTGAGGAAATAGGCTCTCCAGTTGGATCTCCTGGTTTTCTCAGGTATCTTGCCGTTCACATGAAAGTTGCCATCCAGGGAGAACTCGGTTCTTTCAGCCACGAGGCGGCGCGACGCATGCTGCCGCAATGCACGGTAATTCCTTGTGCTCGTTCACTCGAGGTATTCGACAGGGTGGAGCGTGGGAGGGCTGCCGCCGCAGTCATTCCGATCGAAAATACGCTGGCAGGCACTGTCGCTGAGCACGCGGATCTTCTGGTGGCACGCGAGGTCTTTGTGCAGGGCGAATTTCTGCTTCGCATCGTGCACAACGTTATCGCAACGCCGGGAGTAAAGCTTAAATCCGTGCGCCGCGTACTGTCCCACCCTATGGCCCTTGATCAGTGCCGTGATTTTTTCCGGCGCCATCCACGAATCGAGCCAGTGCCTTTCTATGACACGGCTGGCAGCGTGAAGCACGTGCTTGCCAGCAGGCTGAAAGACGCCGCAGGAATTGCCGGGCGCCAGGCTGCCCGCGAATATGGCGGAAAGATTTTGCTGGCCGGCATTGAGGACGACAAGCGCAACTACACCCGGTTTTTTTTGCTGCGCAAAGGAAAACCCCAGCCAGACAACCTTGTTCTAAACAAGCGGAGGAAAAGTCCACTCTCAGGGAATGCGTCGAGCACCGGTACGCACTCCCGCCTCATGCTGCCCGGCGCTGACAAGACTTCCATCGCTTTTAAAGTAAAAAACGTACCCGGCGCTCTGTTCAAGGCACTGAGCGTTTTCGCATTGCGCGATATCAGCCTTAGCAAGATCGAGTCGCGGCCTATGCGCGGCCGGCCATGGGAGTACGTCTTTTACGTGGACTTTTTGCGTGGAGACGATGAGCCCGCACGGAATGCCCTGCACCATCTTGGCGAGGTCGCCGATTTTGTGAAGGTACTGGGAATTTATCCCGCTGCGTGAACCTTTGGATTGAGTTTTTCACGAAGCGGTACAGAAAAATCGGCAGCCCAAGTCCCGGCTTTGCCATCCAAAGCTTGCGGAAGGACTCAGTAAGGCTCACACTACCGGGCAGCTCGCTTCAGCGCGGCGTTTTCGAGAGCTTAAATTCCTCTCATTGACCGATGACAGGATTGGAAATGAGGTCGGGCTCAGCGATTTGGCGCCGCTTGTGCGCCGTTAACTGGCGCGGCGGTTGCGGCAAACTGATCGCCACGAGCGAGCCTGTAATTTTACGGCCGATTCAGGTTGGCATGCGGAGTGCCGACGGTTCACAGTCAAACTCCGGTTCGCGCCCATCGCGGTTGGAACTGATGCCGGAGTACCTTCGGCATATGCAAACGCGGACGCGAGATCGTTAGAATCCAATTACGTTGACTTAATCGACCGGGAGCCTGCATCCTTCCTGGGAAGCGAGTCATCTAAGGTTGAGTGAGTTACACTCAAGGAGCATCATGAGCCAGCACCCCGTAGCAGAGCGCCCCCCTAAGCTCAACGAAACGCAGGAACAACAGCCTCTCCCGGTGCTGCCGGTGCGCGATACGGTTCTGTTCCCCCACGCAGTTTTACCCTTGACGGTAGGGCGGGAAAGTTCGGTCCAGTTGATTAACTCACTGGGGGAAGACAAAACCATCGTTGTCGTGGCGCAACGCGAAGCGCGCGTGGATTCGCCCCAGCCCAGCGATCTCTATTCGTTTGGGACCTCGGCCATCGTTCACAAAGTGGTCAAGATGCCCAACCAGAGCCTCTTTGTCTTTGCCGAAGGCTTGGAACGCGTGCAACTGACCGAGTTTACGCAACTGACCCCTTTTATGCGCGCGCGGGTCTCGCCTGTGCCCGAGACGGCGCCGTCGCCCAGTTCTGAAATAGAAGCCCTCCAGCGTAACGTGCTTACGTTGTTCCAGCAGATCGTTGCGGGATCCCCTACGCTGTCAGACGAACTCTCTACCGTGGCCATGAATATTGATGAGCCTGGTCGTTTGGTGGATTTCGTTGCCTCGTCTTTGCCGTCACTTTCGACCTCGGACAAACAGGACACGCTCGAGACCATTGATGTCCGGGTGCGCCTCGAAAAGATCAATCAGCATCTGGCCAAAGAACTTGAGGTCCAGCAGCTTCGCAACAAGATCCAGACCGAAGTGCAGGACCGTGTACAGCAGACTCAGCGCGAATACTACCTGCGCGAGCAGATGAAGGCGATCCAGAAAGAATTGGGCGAGCAGGACGAAGGCCAGCGCGATGTCGAAGACTTAAGGAAAAAGATCGAAGAAGCTGGCATGCCCGATGAAGTGAAGAAAGAAGCGCTCAAAGAGCTGGGCCGTCTCTCGCGCATGTCTCCCATGGCCGCTGATTATTCACTCACCCGCAATTACATCGAGTGGCTGGCTGTGCTGCCATGGTCCAAGACCTCCGGCGCAGAGGTGGACATCCCCAAGGCCAAGGAAGTTCTCGACACCGATCATTATGATCTCGAGAAAGTCAAAGACCGCATCCTTGACTATCTCTCGGTGCGACGCTTGAAACCTAATATGAAGGGCCCGATCCTGTGCTTCGTCGGACCTCCGGGCGTCGGCAAGACTTCGCTGGGCAAGTCCATTGCGCGCGCTCTGGGCCGGAAGTTCGTCCGACTGTCCCTCGGCGGCGTGCATGACGAGGCAGAAATCCGAGGCCATCGCCGCACTTATATCGGCGCGTTGCCGGGACAAATTATTCAGGGCATTCGCCGTGCAGAGACCAAAGATCCTGTTTTCATGCTCGACGAAATCGACAAGGTCGGGCGAGACTTCCGCGGCGACCCCGCCTCCGCACTGTTGGAGGCTCTGGATCCCGAGCAGAATTCCAGCTTCCGCGACAATTACCTGGATGTGACCTTTGATCTCTCGAAAGTGCTGTTCATTACGACGGCCAACATGCTCGATCCCATCGCGGAGCCGCTGCGCGATCGCATGGAGATCATCGAGCTTCAGGGTTATACGGAAGAAGAAAAAGTCCACATCGCGTTTCAGTATTTGATTCCGCGACAAGTCGAGGAAAACGGCATTACCGCGGAGCAGATCGAATTCCCCGAGGAGTCGGTTCGCTATGTCATTCGCCACTACACGCGCGAAGCCGGTGTCCGCAGTCTCGAACGCACCATTGGCACCATCTGCCGCAAACAGGCGCGGCGGCTGGCCGAAGGTAAGAGTCAGAAACTCATCGTCTCGAAGGAAATTGTGCAGGAGTTTCTGGGTGGGATTAAGATCCGCGTCGAAGGCGAGATCGCCGAGCGCACAGAACGCCCGGGAGTTGCTGTGGGCCTGGCCTGGACGCCCGCCGGCGGTGATGTGCTCTTCGTCGAAGCCAATGCCATGAAAGGCAAGGGTGGATTCACCATGACGGGACAGATCGGTCAGGTGATGCAGGAGTCCATGCAGGCTGCGCTGACCTGGGTTCGTTCCAACGCCGCCCAACTCGGCATTGCTGAAGACTTTTTCGCCAACCATGACATCCATATGCACGTGCCCGCGGGGGCCATCCCTAAGGACGGTCCGTCGGCTGGCGTGACCATGGCCACGACCTTGGTTTCTTTATTGTCCGGGCGACGCATTCAGCCTCTCACGGCGATGACCGGGGAGATCACACTCAGCGGTAACGTGCTGCCCGTTGGTGGGATTAAAGAAAAAGTGTTGGCCGCCAAGCGTGCCGGCGTTACCGACGTCATTCTGCCTGCAGAAAACAAGATGAACGTTGAGGAAGACCTTACCCCTGAGCAGCTGGAAAACCTCAACATTCATTACGTCAAAACCATTGATGAAGCTTTGCACGTTTCTCTGCCCGCAGTGGCGGAGGGGGCGGCCGCGAAGATCCTGTCTACGCCGCCGAAAGATTCCAAGCAGGACTACGAACCCACGCTGCCCGTACAAGAGCCCGAGAGAGTGCTCACCTCGCGACTCGGTCATTAAACGTGAACGAGATTCGTGAGAAGAGCAATGGTTGCCAGTCCTCCCACAAGGACTGGCAATTTTGTTTTGTTCGGATCCCCGCAGCGCGCGTGGAAGTCACGATAGACTGGCAATAGCAATATCCCCATGCGCGTGCGTGTTCTCTTTTTCGGCATGTTGAAGGACCTGGTTGGCAAAGCCAGCGACACGCTTGATCTCGATCAAGGCGCATCGGTCGCCGATTTACTCGCGCATTACGAGGCGCAGATTCCGCGGCTTCAGGAATCGCTGCCTTCGCTGGCGCTGGCGGTGAATCAAGAATATGCCAGTGCAGAGACGAAGCTGAGGTCGAACGATGAGGTGGCGATCTTGCCGCCGGTAAGCGGAGGCAAAGACGGCAGCCGCATTGCGTCCGGCGGAGGGAATCGGCGCGAAACGGCGCACTGCGCCATCGTGCGCGGGCCTATCCAAACTCAGGAAGTGCTAGCCGGCATCAAGCGCGGCGAGGACGGCGCCGCCGTGGTCTTTGAAGGTGTTGTGCGCAACCAGACCCGCGGACGCGAGACACTCTATCTCGATTACGAGGCCTATGAAGAGATGGCGCTCAAGCAGATGGAATCTTTGGCCGGGCAGGCCCTGAGTCAGTTTCAAATTCGCGATGTCGCCCTCGTGCACCGTCTCGGACGCCTCGAAATTGGCGAAACCAGTGTGCTTATCGTGGTCGCATCCGCCCATCGTGCGGCTGCGTTCGACGCTTGCCGCTGGCTGATTGACACTCTCAAGCGCACCGTCCCCATCTGGAAGAAGGAATATTTTGAGGACGGCGCGGTGTGGGCTGACGGCGAGCCTTTCCCCGATGAAATTCAGCGGGGCTCAGGCAGCCATCCCGCCAGCCGCGCATCTAAGTGAGCAGTTTTTTGGCGGCTTCACTGCGGGCTTGCCTCGCGGTCTGAGTATTTCGGGGTTTCCGCAAAAACGTACTGCAAGATTGTGCAGAAAAAGCCGCGCCCAATTCCGCAAAATAAACTTCATGGTTCGATGAGAAAATCCGCCACTGTGGCTCTAGTGCTGCTGGTCTACGCCGCGGCGCGCGCACAGCAAAAGCCATCCGGACAGCAGCAGCCCGGAAATTCGCAGCAACAATCTGAACCAGCAACTACCCTTAAAGTCGATGTCAAGCTAGTGAATGTATTCGTCACCGTGACGGACGCTCGCGGTTCCCCGGTGGCCGGCCTGAAGAAAGAGAATTTCTCTGTCCAGGAAGATGGCCATGAGCAGAAGATCGCGATCTTTGATAAGGAGTCCGCCCTGCCCCTGTCCATCGCGCTCGCGGTCGACACCAGCTTGAGCACGCGCCGCGACTTGCCGCTGGAACAATCCTCGGCCAAGCGCTTTGCGCACCTGATCATGCGGGCGGTGGACGCGCTCGCGGTCTACAGCTTCAGCGAGGCCGTCAACCTGTCGATGCCTTTTACAGCGGACCTGAGGCGCATCGACGAGGGCATCGACCACGTTCGGCTCGGAGCAGCCACCGCTCTCTACGACGCCATCTATCTGGCCTCGCGCGCACTCGACCGCCGTCAGGGACGCAAGGTGATCGTGCTCATCACCGACGGCGGAGACACCATCAGCAAAGTGGACTACAAGGAAGCCGCCCGCGCCGCCGAAGAAGCCGAAGCGCTGGTCTACAGCATTATCGTGGTACCCATCGAAGCCAGCGCCGGCCGCGAAACCGGGGGCGAGCACGCCCTGATTCAACTTTCCGAAGACACGGGAGGCAAGTATTACTACGCGAAATCAGCCTCCCAGCTAGACGACGCCTTTCGCAAGATCAGCGACGAACTCCGCACCCAATATCTTCTCGCCTACTATCCCTCACAGCACACTTCCTTTTCAGAATTCCGCCGCATTCAGGTCAACGTGTCCGGCAGCTCGGACGCTGCCGATTACCGGGTCCGCCATCGCGCCGGCTATTACAGCGTCAAGTCAGACTTCTGAAAGCCGGGTCGGGGAGTTGTTTATCTACCCTGGCGGAGTTTTGACTTCCGTTTCCTTGGGCATACATGGCAGCCAAATATAGACCGACAAAAATTTACAATTCTCTGACCGACAGAGAAAAGCTTCATTTTCCCAGAATGAAATTACAATTTTTGGAATTCTTCTGCCGCGCAACAAGTTCCGGTCCTCTGCGCTCCAATCACCTCTAAATACTTAATAACAATATAGATACTAATGATTCCCCGACTTTTAATTGTCGCTGGCTGGCAAATTGCACACAACACCATAACAACGTTGGTTATCTTGTGCTTTATAAGTACTGAAACTACTTGCCGAATGTTTGTTTTCTCGGGCCGAGGGTTGAGATTTTGGCTTGCGAATCTCGGTTCGCGGTCGATGACCGACAGTCCAGGGTGCGAATTCTAGAAGCGACCGCAGTTTTATAAACCTATTTCGTGGGAAAAATTCCGAACGAAGGAAGGTGCACGATGCTGAACTTCAACTCCCCTCGCCTGGGTAGACGATTTAGCCTGCTGGCGCTGATCGCGATTTCTTGCGGTTTGTCGGCTTCGCTCATATCGGCGCAAACCACGCTCAGTACGGGCAGTATTAACGGAACAGTAACCGACCCCTCGGGGGCGGTGATCAGCGATGCCAAGGTTGTAATTACCAATACCGGCACGGGCCAGACCCTCAATCTGACCTCAAATTCTGCTGGCGCTTTCAGTTCTGGCCCGCTG
>QIAN01000018.1:9865-12095 GCA_003225005.1 Acidobacteriota bacterium
CAAGGGTTTCAGCAGCGTCAGCCAGACGATCGGTGTCCAAGTCGGCAACGCCGCCACTTTCAATGCCAAGCTGACGGTCGGCCAAGAGAGCACTGTAATCGAGGTACAGGGTTCCGCGGAGCAAGTCAACACCGAGCAGGCCAGCGTGCAAGGCGTTCTCACCTCGGCTCAGATCGAGAATCTGCCGGTGAACGGACGTAACTTCCTTGATCTCGCCCAACTCGAACCCGGTGTGCAGATCCAGGACGGTCAGAATTTCGATCCCACCAAAGCTGGTTATTCCTCAATCTCCTTCGGCGGACGCTTCGGCCGCACGGCACGCATCAATGTCGATGGCGTCGACGTCAGTGACGAGACGGTGGGCACAACTACGGCAGACAGCCCCGCCAGCGCGATTGACGAGTTTCAGCTTAGTCAGTCTTCCCTGGACCTCTCGCAGGATTTGACCTCTTCAGGCGCCGTCAATGTGACCACCAAGTCTGGCACCAACACGTTCCACGGCGAAGCTTTCGGCTTCTTCCGCGACCACTCGATGGCTGCGGCTTCGGCCGGAGGACAAGATTTGTACAACCAGCGCGATCAGTATGGTGCCCGCGCGGGTGGACCGGTAATCAAGAACAAGCTCTTCTTCTTTGGCGACGGCGAACGAACCAGGCAGGCGTCCTTTGCGCCAGTTGTATTGAGTGGAACGCCCTACGCTAGCCTCGGTGCGGGTTTTAGCTCGCCGTTCATTGAGGACAATCTTGTCGGCAAAGTGGACTACAACCTGAGCGGCGGCGCCAAAGCCTTCTACCGCTATTCGTATTTCAAGAACTCCCTGCTCGCCACGTTCGGGCTCGGATTTTCCGTGTATGTGAACAAAGATGTTACCCGTCAGCACGTGGTCGGATTCGATTTCAATTCCGGATCTTTCTCTCACAGCATCCGGTTTTCCTATTTAAAGTTCCAGAACCAGATTGTGGACGCGACCTTGGGCGACAACTCGCTCCCGTTCTGCTGCACCGGACTGGAGCTGAGTTCTGGCTCGTTCTTTGTAGCACTCCGCAGTCAAACCGCGAGATCAAGTACGACGGCAGCAAGATTGTTCATTCCCATACCTTTCGCTATGGAGTCTCTTTCAATCACGTGCAAGGTGGCGGTTTTGCTGATTTCTACGGAACTGCACCGCGCGTTTCCTGGAGCACAAATTCCGACACCATTGCCGCGGCGGACGCAGGTCCGTTTTCTGGGGGCTCAGCGAACCCTTTGAACTACCCCGTTACCCGGTTCCGGGTAGGAAATGGCCAGGGATTCAATACTCTTCAACCGGCGCTCGGTTTCCCAGCCGGCGGCTTGGGACCGGATAACCGGCTCGGCCTGTATGTTGGCGACTCGTGGAAGATCAAGCCGAACTTTACTCTCAGTTTCGGGTTGCGTTATAACCGCGACACCGGACGCACCGACAGCGATCTGCCTGCCGACGCTAGCATCAACGCAGTTTTCCCCGGTTGGGGCAATCCCGTGAAGCAGGCAAACATGAACTTGGCACCTCAGGTGGGTTTTGCCTGGGACCCGAACAAGAACGGCAAGACTGTGATTCGCGGAGGCGTCGGACTGTTCTTTGAGAACGTCATCTGGAACAATGTTCTCTTCGACCGGCCTCTGCGGCTCCAGAACGGGGCCTTCAACGCCGTTACCCGTGCCTGTGACGGCGGTTTGCCGCAGCCCGTGGCGGTCAGCAGCGGCTTCATCGCTCCTGATCAATACGACGCAGTGAACAACCCCTCAGGGATCTGCGGCAATCCGCATGTTGGCAACGTGATCCCGCAGATCACGGCCTTCTGGGATCAGGTCTTGGCCGGCAATCCCCTGGATCTCAAAGCTCCGAATCCAAACTATATTGGGAACTTCGTGAACGCGGGGCTAGGCGTACCCGGCCCCTCTCTGTTTGCGCCAGGTTACAAAACCCCGCGCTCGGTGCAGATGAATATTGGCATCCAGCGCGAAATCCGCCACGGCATGCTGTTCAGTGCTGACTTCCTGCGCAACATTGAAACTCGCACTCTGCTAGGCATTGATATCAACAAAGTAGGGGATGTATCCACATTCAGCTTACCCGGCGCAACTGCGGCTATCAACGTCACGAATGCTGACTTCGGGTGTGGTCCTGGTTCGGCCGGTGTGGATTGCGCGATTTCGGCCGGCGCAAGCATGATCGACTATTCCGGTTTCGGCCTGGCCACGCCTAACG
>QIAN01000511.1 GCA_003225005.1 Acidobacteriota bacterium
AACCACATAATTTCGCGAGTGCCGATGAGCAGCCATCGCGCCGGCCAGATCAATCCAGTGCATCAGCCGGCCTCCTAGCAGCGCGCCGAGAGGGTTGGCATCATTCGGAAGAACAATCTCCGCCATTTCCGATTGCGAATCCCGAACGGGCCGCGCGGTAAGCGTTTCTTCCTCCATGCAGTTTCTCTTCCTCGCCGCGATGATTCCCGGAGCAATCTCGATCAGCTTGCGACGCGCCTCGTTTCAGACCGCCCACACTTCGCCAAATACGACTCCAGACAACATTCCGCCATTCTTTGCACGCGCGCGTCAGCGTGGCTACGCACCCATCGCTTCGACTTCATCTCAAACTCCACACTGCCGTGCTCAACCGGAAGATAGTCGCGTTCACAGACGTACCGGAATTGAACCGAGGAGCTCTCGAAGCCGAGGCCACACCCGTCGCTCCGCTCGCCACGCTTATCCTTGGCAGCGTCGCCGGAACCCATTACGAAGAAGCGCACGGCATCCCACGCCCGCTCTTTAGGCAGCCGCCCGCAACCCAAGGCATAGCCGAGATTGCATTCCTGCAACTCTTGCGCCGAAGGAACTTCTCCTTCGTGTCCCGGCGCAGTGCAGCACCCGCTCCATCCGCATCCCAAGGGGAGCCGCGCTGGATGCGGCCACGCGCCGTTCTCCAATTTCTCCACGGGCATGAAAAAAGGACAGGCCACAGGCAAGCTCTCAACTTTCTTGCATCGAAGTTTGAGCAGTGGTCAGTGTTCAGTGATCAGTCGTCAGTGGTCAATTGTATTCACCGGCTGAGATCTGCGCCAGCTTTCGCGGAATGGGGCAAGGGAAGATCGAGTTGTAGTACTCTCATTTGAGCGAGCCAGTGATCACTAGCCGCTATCCACTGATCACTCATCACTGCTTCCATGGATCGCATCGCCGCCCTCATCGAAGTGCTCACGCAAAACCCCAACGACGCTTTTGCTCGTTACGGCCTGGCCCTGGAACATTCCAACCGAGGTGACTTTGAACACGCCCTTGCGGAATTCTCAACTCTCCTGAAAACTCACCCCGACTATACTGCCGGCTACTTCATGGCCGCACAAACACTAGCCAAAGCGGATCGCCAGGAAGACGCGAAAAAGATGCTTACGGATGGCATTGCCTCAGCCCGCCGTACCGGCAACCTGCATGCACAATCCGAAATGGAAGCCATGTTGGCGGAACTGAGTCAGTAACCAGGCATGGCCGAGGCGCCAAGTGCTCTCACCCCGCCATCCTAGCCATTCCCCATTCCACCAGCCCGGGAAACATCTGATACAGCTTCACTACCGGATGCATCGTCCAGGGCACGATTACTTCCCTTTTTCTCTTCAGATACCCCTCGAGGGTAGCCCGCGCCACAAGTTCGGCAGTAATCCCACGCACCGAACCCGGACGCACCCTCTTGTTCACCGTTCCCACCACCTCGTTGGCTCCGAATTCCGTGCGAACATAACCCGGACAAACCGTGAGCACGTGAATCCCATCCCGCATCAGTTCGATTCGCGCCCCCTTGCCGATCGCATTCAAGGCAAACTTGGTTGCGCTGTAAGCGGCGTGAAAGGGCAGTGGAATGTGTCCGGCCACACTCGATATGTTAATGATCGTTCCTGTGCCTTGCTGCCTCATTACGGGAATGACTGCCTGCATTCCGGCCACAGCGCCAAAGAAATTCGTGTCGAACATGGCTCGGCATGCGGCCAGATCCATCTCGGCCACCGAATCCAGCAGCCCGTGCCCGGCATTATTCACCCATACATCGATGCGCTGGAAGTGATGCACCGTCAGCGCGATCACGCGATCAATTTCCTCGCGATGGCTCACGTCGCAGGCCAGCGCCAGCGTGCGCTCCGAGTGGCCCACGCGTCCTCGCGCCGCTTCCACTCTCCCCGCATCGCGCGACAGCAACACAACCCCTGCTCCCTGATCGGCGAAACTCTTCGCAATAGCTTCCCCAATGCCCATCGAAGCGCCGGTCACCACCACGACTCTGCCAGAGAGATTGCTGCTCGAAGGTGCCATGTCAGGGTTTTATGCTGTGACCAGATGAGAGTCAAGCACAGGCGTACAATTCTACAAAGTTCGCTCATCTGAGCTGGCTGCGACCGGAGACTTCGTGGATTCGCTGCTTCCCCTGTTCCCGCTCGATGTGGTGCTGTTTCCCGGCTTACCTCTGCCCTTGCACATTTTCGAGCCGCGCTACAAGGAGATGATTGGCAAATGCCTGGCTCAGAGCGAGGCCTTCGGCGTGGTGCGCTCTGTCGAGCAAGGGCTTGCCGAAGTCGGGTGCACTGCGGAAATTGTGACAGTGGTGAAGAGGTACTCCGACGGCCGTCTTGACATCGTCACCCAGGGCCGCGAGAGATTCCAAATTCTGAATGTCAATCAGGAGGTCTCCTTCTTGCGCGCCGAAGTGCTCATGTTCGAAGACGAACCTGGAACTCCAACCGGCGAAGACGCCGCACGTGCCGTGGCGCTGCACTCAGAGATCCTCGGCCTGGCTGGGGCTTCGCAGGATCTGTCCGGTAACGACCCATCAACACTCTCTTTCTATCTCGCCGGCTCCCTCCCTCTCGATCTTGACTTCAAACAAAAGCTGCTCGCACTGCGCTCGGAATCGACGCGCATTTCTTCGCTGCTACACTATTTTGAAACCATTCTCCCCAGCTTGCGCCGCGCAACGCGCGCTCGCGAGAGGGCTGGAGGCAACGGGCACGGGCGCTAACGCCGCTCTGCTGTCTACTCACTTGCCATGCTGGCTGCTGTGATCGGGTGAGGGCGCACTCTCACGATTGGTGTGAGGGCATGCCTTCCGGTAGCCGTACATGATTCCAATGTGCAAGGACGCTTGAGCAATTGTCCCCTCACACCGAGCTGTGAGCGGCGAAGCCCGGCGTATAATCAGGAAAGTCTTGATCCCGGGAGTTCCTATCATGAGTCTTCCTCGCACACTTGGTGAGCTGCGCAGCAGTGCTTTCTCCGAAGAACGTTCGCGCGCCCGGTCGGTGAAGGACGAACTCCGTGACAACCTGGTCGCGCGTCTTCGATCTCATAGCGACGCTCCCGTCTTCCCCGGCATAGTCGGTTACGACGACACCGTAGTGCCGCAAATCATCAACGCCATTCTTTCCCGCCACAATTTCATTTTGCTCGGCCTGCGCGGGCAGGCGAAAAGCCGTATCCTGCGCGCTATGACGACGCTGCTCGATCCCCAACTTCCCTACCTCGCCGGCTGCGAAATCCGCGACAATCCCTACGCGCCGATCTGCCGCCGCTGTCGCGAGGAAATTGCTCGTCTCGGAGACGCCACTCCCATCGCATATCTCACTGCCAACGATCGTTATGTGGAAAAGCTGGCTACGCCCGACGTCACCATCGCCGATCTCATCGGCGATATCGACCCTATCAAAGCGGCGCGCGGGGGACACGAGCTCGGCAGCGAGTTCACGGTTCACTATGGCTTGCTTCCCCGCGCCAATCGCGGCATTTTCGCCATCAACGAATTGCCCGACCTGGCCGGAAAGATTCAGGTCGGTCTGTTTAACATCATGCAAGAAGGCGACGTGCAGATTAAGGGTTATCCTATTCGCCTGGCGCTCGACGTCGCTCTGGTCTTCAGCGCAAATCCCGAGGACTACACTGCCCGCGGCAAAATTATCACGCCGTTAAAAGACCGCATCGGTTCCGAGATTCGCACGCATTATCCCGCCACCGTCGAGGAAGGCATCACCATCACGGCGCAGGAAGCTTGGACGCGCCGCAACGGTCACCGCTTGCACTTGCCCAAGTACGTTCAGGAGGTGATCGAGCGCATTGCCTTCGCCGCCCGTGAAGACAAGAAAATCGACAAGCGCAGCGGCGTCAGCCAGCGCCTGCCCATCTCCGCTATGGAGAACGTGATTTCGAACGCCGAGCGCCGCGCCATCACCAACGCCGAAAAACTCGTAGTGCCCCGCATCAGCGATGTTTATGCCGCGTTGCCCGCAATCACGGGCAAGCTCGAACTTGAGTACGAAGGCGAAATGAAGGGTGCCGACTTCGTGGGCCGCGACCTGATCCGCGCCGCCATCGCAAAGACATACGACGAATACTTCACCGGCGCGAATCTCCAGCCCGTGGTGCAATGGTTTGACCTAGGCGGCGAAATCCAGTTGTCGGACTCTGTGCCCGCCTTGGAAGCGCTGGAAAACCTGAAGGAAATCCAGGGACTAGCCGACAAACTCAGCCCCCTCGGCGTCTCGCAGAAAGAAAGCCCAGAGCAGCAGGTCTCTGCCGCAGAGTTCGTGCTCGAAGGTCTGCACGCACACAAACGTATCGGGCGCAACGAGGAGCGCGTTTTCAAAGCCGGAGAGAAAAAGCCCGAGCCTCGCGAACGAGAGAAGACTTTGGAACGTGAAGAAGGGCCCTATCGGCAGAGAAGACAGTTTAACTAATAGTGGTCGGTGAGCAGTGAGCAGTGGGCAGTGGCCAGTTAAAGCCGTTGGGCCTCGGGTGGCTGGCCCTGATCCCTGCCCCCTGATCCCTGACCCCTGGCCACGGCTTATGAAGCGCATCCGCTATTCCAAATATGTTCCCGACCCTGCGGGCGAGATGAGCATGGAGGACCTGCTCGGCGCGCTCTCCGACTATCTTCTGCAAAGCGGCTTTCAGGATTACATGTTCTACCAGATGCCCGAGGGCGAACAGACTGTAGACGAACTGAAGCGCGCCATCGAACAAGCGCTGCTCGACAACAATTTATTCGATGACGAGATGCGCGAGCGTATCGAGCAAATGCAAGCCGAAGGGCAGCTCGACGAACTCATCGAACAGCTCATCGAGCGCATGCAGCAGGAAGATTACATTTCCATCGACCAGCCGCACGATCCGACCCGGCAATCCAGCGTCGGCGGACAGCTCGGCTCGGCCCAGCCGCAAGCCAAATTCGAAATTACTGACAAGAGTCTCGACTTCCTCGGCTTCAAGTCACTGCGCAATCTGCTCGCCTCGCTCGGCAAGTCCAGCTTTGGACGCCACGACACCCGCGACCTGGCCACCGGCATCGAAACCAGTGGCTCCGCGAAGACCTACGAGTTCGGGGACACGCTCAACCTCGACATCACTGCCACGCTCTCCAGCGCCATTCAGCGCGAAGGTCTCGCGCTGCCGTTGAACATGGAATATTCCGACCTGCAAGTGCATCAGTGCGAGTATCAATCATCGTGCGCTACCGTGCTCATGCTCGATTGCTCGCATTCGATGATTCTGTACGGCGAAGACCGCTTCACTCCCGCGAAAAAAGTCGCCATGGCACTGTCGCACCTTATTCGCACACAGTATCCCGGAGACTCGCTCTCGCTGGTGCTCTTCCACGACTCCGCTGAAGAAGTCCCGCTCTCGCAGCTGGCTCGCGTGAAAGTGGGCCCGTATTACACCAACACGCGCGAAGGTCTGCGCCTAGCCCAACGGATTTTGCAGCGCCAAAGAAAAGACATGAAGCAGATCGTCATGATCACCGACGGCAAGCCCTCCGCCCTCACCCTCGAAGACGGGCGCATCTACAAAAACGCCTTCGGTCTCGACCCTCTCGTCGTCAGTCAGACTCTGGAAGAGGTCTCGAAGTGCAAGCGTGCCGGAGTTCTAATCAACACCTTCATGCTTGCATCCGACTATGGTCTGGTGCAGTTCGTGCAGAAAGTTACCGAGATGTGCCGCGGCAAAGCCTACTTCACCACTCCTTACACGCTCGGCCAATACCTGTTGATGGACTACATGTCGCGGAAGACCAAGACGATTCACTGAAGCGGACCAGGTGGCGACAGCCGCCTCGGCTGCCCGCCAAGCAAGCGAGGCGCATTTTCGCGAACGCCTCTGGGGGACCGTTCCTATCGCTCCCTTAGAACTCGAAGTATCGGCCGGGGGCGGTTCTGCGTGGCGGGCCGTCGGTTCCTGTGGCAGGCAGCAGGCCTGCAAGTCCTCGAAGATTTTCCCACGCCGCCTGATTCAGCGCGGGGTCGGAGCAGACAAGATCGCGGATCATATTCCACGCCGCCAGGTTGAGTGCGCCCTCGGGTGGAGTTCCCATAGCCAGCGAGACGGAACACTGCGGACAGAAACAGATCCGCTGGGCCGCCGATTTTTGTCGCGGTCTTATTCCCACGGTCTGCGCGAACATATATACCGCGACAGATTTGTGTCCCACCTCGAGCTCTCGATTACAGCGAAGGCAATACAAGTTTTCCAAAGGTGCCATCCTGGCAGCCAGTTGCGGCTAAAGGAAAATACTGTCTTTAGGTTTGGCAGAGCGCAAGTGCGTAGAAGGATTCCCGCAAGGTGGACTGAATCCACAATGTGCGGTGGAAGGCCCGAGGGAAGCTCGGATCGCCCTATTCCGCCGACCCGGGAACCAAGTTGTGCTCTAGCCAGAACCAGATACCTCATGCACTCTGCCCATATGAGTGGTGGAGACTCGCAATTGAACAGCCGCTGGTCACGCCCCCGAACGCCGAGTACAGCAACTGAGTTCATTCGTCTTTCGCGGCTTCGAAAACTGCGCGCATGCAAACAGGTCGCTGCGGTTTGCTATCGCGTGCGCAAGGCTGAAATCGAATTCTTGCTGGTTCAAACTCGCAACGGACGCTGGACGTTTCCTAAAGGCAGTGCCGAGCCAGGATTGACCCACGCCCAGGCAGCGGCGCTCGAAGCTTTCGAGGAGGCAGGAGTTCACGGCCGCATGGAAGAAGCATCGTTCGCCCAATACATCCGTCGCAAGGGTGGCAGCTTCGAAAACTCTGCGGAGACAGAGCTTTCTTTCAGCGCTCATCTTTGTGAGGTCCTGCGTCTGGATCCACCGCAAGAATCAAATCGAAATCGCACATGGTTTTCCATCGCCGACACGAAGCGGAATTTACGGGAAGACCGAGACCGCGACTACGGGGCGAAGCTTGCCCGGGTTGTTGACCGCGCGGTAGATCGCATTCAACGATCAGGCAGTGGAGCGAATAAGGTGATCGATGCTCCGCGAGCAGCCATCCATGGAGTCATCAGCATAGACAACGGACGGCGAGCAAGGGTCAGCGGCAGGGTTTCAGGAACTGGCTAACTTCTCGGTTCGCGATTACCTCAGGCTTTCATAATCTCGCCCACCGCGCGGTACGCCTGATCCATGGCACTGTCGGTGTACGCATACGCATCGGCGTCGGCATTCGCAATGGCGATTCGCCCATACGGCTTGCGCGCCACCGAACAGGGCGTTTCGCCACCCTCAAGCCAGAAGGAATCGAACAGCGAATTGTATTCGTAGGCGTAGCCGTGCGGCCAGCGGTTGACCGTGATCGCGGCGATGTCGCGTGCGGGATCGAAGCCTCCTGGCCCCAGGGTGCGCGCTAACTGCTCGCGGATCTTGCGCTCCATAGTTTCAAACGTCGTGTTGAACAATTCGGCTCGGCCGAGCCGATGCTGATCGCGTGCGGGTCGTCCCGGGCGGCACGGCGTTTTCATCATATGCACGACCATTGCCTCCTCCGGCTTGCGAGCGCATTCATAACCGCCAATGCTCACCGGCAGATCAAGGTTGACATAGGTGTGATACATGCCCGGGGCATAAACCGAATTCGCACCCATTTTCTGGAACGATGTCCAGTTTCGCAGGGCGACATTGGTATAAAGCAATGGAACCTTCTGTGCCGAAGCCAGCGCCTCTTTCTGCTGGTCGGGTAGCTCATCACAAATGTAAGGGATCACCACGTGCCAGCAGGCCAGGATGGCGCTCTTTGCTTTCGCGGTATACAGCTTGCCGCCGCGCGCATATGCGACCTCGACTTCTTTTGCCGAAGCGTGATCGCCGAGATGCTTCACGCGTACGGCAGTGCTGTTCAGTCGAATACGCACGCCGGAGCCGGACTGATCGAGCTTGGAGTAATTCGCCTTCGCCGTGACCACATCCCTCGCCGACTGGCCGGGGATGGCATCGGGAATCAGTCTTCGCACCAGCAGCCGCGCGATCGATGCATTGCCGTCGGGAAAGTGGAAGAAATACTTATCGGCTTCTTCGTTGGGAATGGCGTCGCGGTTCATTCCCTTCCCCGGCGCCGGATCAAGTTTCATGCCTTCGAATCCGGGCAGGTTGAAGCCCCAGGCGTCCTGCGCGGCCACGGCGTCAATTCCAACGCCGAACAAGGGATGCGGGAGAGCTTGATACATCTTCACGATGTCTTCGTGTGCCGCGGCGACGTCCTTGAGGAAGCTCGCATAACTGATACGCGCGAGTTTGGCTTTTTTCTCGTCTGAACTGAGACCGGGATAGTAATCCTTCTTCTCCTGATACAAGCGCTGCAAATCACGCCTCGCTTGCTCAGCGATGGGAGCATCGGCGTAAAACTTCTTCCAGACCTCCGCACCCTCCGGTGTCGTGTCCTCAGCCTCACTCCCCCGAAGTGTCTGTGGGCTGACCACCAGCTTGTCTGCGCCAAACGTTTCCTTGTCGAAGAATATGTGAGGACGCAAACCGAGCGAACGATAGAGATTCTTATCCACATATTGGGGATAAGAGGCGACGTCAATGCCCAACTCGCGGACCAAGCCCTGGGCGACCGAGCTGTATGGCGCGGGACTCTCGATGGAAAACGTGCCGCCGAATCCAATGCGAAACGCATTGCCCACACGAAATTCATTGCGCTTGGCGTGGCCGCCAAAGTCGTCGTGGTTATCAAGAACGAGAATGCGCGCGCGCTCACCCACGGCCTTGCGATAGAAGTGGGCAGCAGCGAGTCCGCTGATGCCTCCGCCCACGATGATGAGGTCGTAGAGTTCGCCGGTATCCTCGGGCTTGCCGGCGGAATCCCAGAAGGTTCCGTCGCGCAGCGAGTGCGCCGCATCGAATGATCCCGGATGGCTGCCGCGTAGCCCGGTCAGCCCCGGCGGATAATAATTGGCAGATTTTTCGGCGGGCTGGTCGAACGCGCCAAAAAGACGGGGCGGCAACATGGCCGCGCCCGCAGTGATCCGAACGCCGTTGAGGAAGTCGCGGCGCGTGATCTTGCGCTTCATACCCAGCTCACGATCTTGTGGGTCGCTCACCAATACCTCCCAGAAAATTCCGCGCGAGAAGACTGACAGGAAACAAGCGGAGTGTTCCACGGGGAACACTTTTTCCGCCACCCCTCAGAACGCGCAGTTGTAACTATATGAAAGATAAGCATGTTGGAGGTGATTGCTGTGGCTTTTACGCATCTCGTAGATTGTGGATGTGGGTTTTGCACAGCTTTTCCACGGCTGCGGAGCGACGCGAATTAAGCCCCATTCCTTAGCCGCGGCCGAATTGCCGCGAACCTAACTTCCAGCTTCGCCTTTCTTGACTGCCAGTTCCGCACCCTGGAAGCCAATGCGGCTATGGGTTCCGTCGCAGAAAGGTTTGTTCACCGAACCACCGCAGCGACAGAGCGAAAAAGCAGTCTTGCCCGTGAGGTCAAACTTGTTTCCGCTGGCATCGACCAGATCGATCGAGCCTTCGGGAGCCTCGACTCGATAGGGACCGTTGGGCTTTACCGTGATTTTAACGTCAGCCATGAATTCCAATCCTCCAACCTTGCGGGTTTCTAATAAGCCTAAAACGATATCACGCGAGTCGGAAACTTGCCGATTCCTATGTCGGTTTCACAGGCGTCTCGAGAGTCCTGTTAGGCCGCTGCGGAATCTATCGAAGACAGACCTCGGTAGAGCTCGAGATAGTCATCGATCATGCGCTTGGTGGTGAAACGATCGCGGGCGCGAGCGTAGGCGAGGTTGGCATAAGCGCGGCACATTTGACGGTCGGCATTGAGACGGCGGATGGCGTCGGCGAGACTGTCGGCATCATTGGTTTCGAAGTAGAGTGCGGTGTCGCCCCAGATCTCGCGGAAGCTGGGAATATCATTGGCCACGATGGCGCAGCGCGAGAGCGCGGCTTCAAGCGGAGGCAATCCAAGTGGCTCATAGCGCGATGTGGCGGCGTAAATAACGGCGCGGCCATACAGTGCGCGTAACTGTGCTTCCGTCTGCGGACCGCGGATAGCTACCGAGCTCTGATCGGTGGTGGCTACTTTAACATCAGCGCGTATCGGAATGCGCGGCACAGGAACGGTTTGCTCGGACCCCACAATGCACACTGATAATGGATGCACATTCTGCGTGAGCAGGAATACTTGCCTGCCCGCGTCGATAAGCCGGCCGACGGCGAGGACAGAATCGTCTTTGCTGATGTAAGGATTAAAGAAGATGGGATTCCTGCCCGGATAGATCACCACATCGCGTCGTGACCGGGTGTAGCAGCTGCGGAGTGTATCGAGCATCCAAGCCGAGGGCGCAACCAGCGCATCGGCGCCGGCAATGCCGCGAATCACAGTATCGCGATACCATTTAAGCCAGCGAGTGGGTCGCGGCCCGTGACCGTGCACAGCTTGTGTCCAGCTGATCAGGTCGCCGTGAGCCATGACCACCCGCGGCACCTCCACCGGCAGGTTGCCGTAGCAAAACTGGTTGAGGTGAAGCACATCAGGCTGAACTTCGCGGACTAAATCAATTAGGAAATTCGAGGAGTCGGGCAGGTCCTGCTCGGCTTCCTGCATCCACTCGAGACGGAACGCAGTGGGGCGGTAATCAAGTCCATGCAGGTTGTCCATCCATACGGTCTGATCGGGTAGTGGGATTTCGCCGAAGGTGACCAGCGTGACGCGTGCGCCGCGCGTGACAAGGCCAGTCACCAACTCTCGGGCATATGTCCACGCACCAGACAAAGTGTCGGCCGTAACCAGAACGTGCACAGAACCTCCCGGAGAGCCTTCGGGATGCCGCGATAGAAGCGGCAGGCCAGGGGCTGCGTTGGCCTATTCTAGTGTGAATGGCGCGCGAGTTGAAGCCTTTTGTATTCCAACCCACCACGGCCGCAAAATCTTGCACACAAGACACCGTTGAGGCTGAGCGCTTGATCACAGCTAATTCGGCGGGGCTTAAGTTCAGATGCGATCAGTTTGGATGAGTGAGCAGGGATGCCTTTCACCCCCCTAAAGACACGGCTTGGGTCAGCCGGAAGGTGAGACGGCGTCCCTTCTTAAGGCGAACGGTGGTGAGACCCACCGAATACGGCGCTTCGCCAGGCCCACTGGCAACCGGCAGATTGTGGGTTTCGCCGGGTGCTCCTCTGGCGAACAAGCTTGCAGTTTGAAGCGGCCATTGCTTGCCCTTTATCGTAATGGAGTCCAAGATCAAGCGGAGCGAAGCGGAATTGCGTGTTGGCGGCGATGTCTGAGCCGACTCCACGCGTCCTGAAACGCCGGTACCGCGTCCTACCAGGATATTCCCATCGATTACGACAGGCTCATCCACCACCGCCGAAAAGATCTCGCCGGCACGGACTCTCAGGCTGGAGAGCGAGTCTTGAAGCCGAACGGTGAGAAGAGTCCCTGCGGGAAGGGAGGGGGACATTGCAGATGTAAAGGGAGGCGCATGGTTGGCGTTCACATCCTTCCCGGGTTTTTGGCTAGCGACTGTGGCATGGTCCTCGGGGAGGCTGGAGCCGCTATCCTCCGGAAAGGGCGCTTTCTGCTGATCGGCGCTGGCACCGGCGCCCTGCAAACTGGCTGATCGGGAACATCCTGCGGCCAAAGCTACGCCCAACACCACGATCGCCACTTCGATTTTCCTGTTCATTAGCATGGCTACGGAACGATCCTCGCTCCAGCTTCCGTAACCCGAAAGTGGCAAATCGAGTACCAGAGTTACAATCCGATGAATCAATAACTTAGGAAGGCGCTGGCGAGAATACCGTGTAGAATTTGCGCGTCATGACGACCACGGTCGCGATGGCTACCATTTGGGTTTAGGATTCCGCGGGGGTGGACGAGACCCGGGGCGGGAAGGGTGCGGAGCCCAAGCGCTCCCCACAACTCCATACTCAAAACAGAAATTAAGGAGGAGCGTGAATTCGCTCCTCCTTAATAAGGCAACCGACCTCTAGGAGTGATTCAGTTCGACGCACCCGAATTGAGTGCAGCCGCACTCTGTGACTCGCTCTGAGGCTGAGCAATGACACCGTCGAACGGGGTTGCGGCTACATAGCGCCCGTGCGCAACGGTGATGTGACGCAGCGGGAAACCTGAATCCGGTCCGCGCCGCCAAGTGCTGCCGTCAGCGCTCTCGAATACCACTCCGCTCGCACCGCTGGCCGCCAGGAAGCGCTTGTGGAAGCCGTCATAGGCGACAGACGTAATGTCTTTGTCGGGTAGACCTGCTAGTACGTGGCTCCAGCTCTTGCCGGAATCTGCACTGCGAAATGCACCTTCGCGGCTCGCTACAAAGATTTGAGTGTCGGGAGTAACCGTGACACTACGAATGTTGGTCGGGTAGGAGGCGAGGACCACTGGTTGCCAGGTAACGCCCTCATTGTGAGATACCAGTACGGTCGAGCGTGTAGCCGCAACCACCAGCTCTCCTTGTGACTGTACGGAGACAAAATCCTGTTGATTGGCAATGGGCCCGCCGGTCCAGATTTTGCCTTGGTCTTTGCTGCTGAACAACCCAGCCGAGGTAGCCGCAAACCAGCGGTGGGCGCCGAGTTCGACGTCATTGACGCGTGCTCCCAGCACCGATCGTACGCCCGTCGTGCTAACTCGCGATTTACTCTTCCCATTTTTCAGCTTGATCGCGCGGACCGATGCGTTCTCGATCACGATGTTGTTGATGGGATGCCAGGCAGCCCCGCCACGTGCCAGTGCAAACACACCGCGGTTGGTTCCGGCTATCAGAGATCCGTTGCTCGACTGTTTGAGAGAGAACACGTCGCGGCCCTCAAGTCCGGCGCTCCTCTGCTCCCAGTTCTGACCGCCATCGTGAGAATAAAAAACTCCGCCAAACTCGCGGTCATTGACCACCCCAACGTAGAGAGAGTTAGGATCCTTTGCGTCGGCCAGAATCGCATTCACGTAGCGATGGGTATATCCATGGTTGGACGCACTGAAGGTGGCCGCCCCATCGTCACTGGCCAACACGCCGCCACGGTCCGTGGCTAGCAGAATACGCTGCGAATTGCGCGGATCGATGAGCACATCGTTCACGACTATTTCAGGGTTACCCACGCGCTTCCACGACTTGCCTTCGTCGCTGCTCTTCCATAACCCTTCAGTAGTTCCGGCATACACAATTGCCGGATTGCTGGGATCCTGCTTCAACACCCGGGTCCGCCGCGCCGAGAATGGAATACCCTGAATCTTTTGGAACAGGTCGCCCGCGTTGATGCTCTTGTAAATTCCCGAGCAGGCGCTGGCAAACACTTCCGATGGGCTTGCCGAACTGACGATGATTGAGAATACATCTGAGTCGTCGATCATGCCCTTGTTGATGTGCTGCCAACTGACGCCCCCGTCACTGGTCTTCCACGCTAGATGCCAGGTTCCGGCGTACACCACACCCGGGTCTTGTGGATTGATGGCTATGGATTCAACGTTTTTGATACTGGAATCGTTCGCAGGAGAAATCCGCTCCCAATGGTTGCCACCATCCTTGCTGCGGTAAACACCATCCAAGGCGCCAGCCACCAAGATCTTAGAATCGGAAGCAGCAATTGCCATAGCTCGCACGGACTTGCCACGCATTCCGGGTATGGCTTCCCAATCCTTACCTCCGTTGCGAGTGCGGAAAATATCGCCTGCACTCTGGTCTTGCACGCTCCACGCGGATACAAAAATTGTCTTGGAATTTTGCGGATCGAAAGCGATGTGATCGAGCACATAGTCATCGGCCGCACCGAGGTGAGCAAAACGGACCCAGTCGTGACCGGCATTTTCGGACTCGAAAATCACGCCTGTGCTGGTGCCCAAAAGCACACGATTAGGATTATGTGGATCGTAAGCCAAGCTCCGGACATCGCCCCCGTCCGGACCCAGAACAGTCCACTGACCGGCCCAGGAAACAGTGCCGAAGGCGACAATTAATACTAATAGAATCAACAACTTAACGATGACGTCACGCATTTCCACTGATTTCATTCGAGACTCCGCCCGTCCAGCTAGGATTAGGATGCAACGCCCAGCCTGACAGGATGGAAACGACTCATCAAGTTACTGAAGTCCAAGAAAAACGGGCCGGTCATCATTAAATGAACGGCCCGTACTCAGCCCGAGGTCTAGCTGGGCTTTTTGGCGCTCTTCTTCTTCTTGGCCACGGGCTTGGGATGATCGGGAACAGCTTTTACCTTGGTCTCATCCACAGTTTGAGTTCCCGCCGAGTCAAAATTGGCACCCGAGGGCACTATCCAGTATTCAGCTGTCTTTGTGCCACCGCTGCCCGCACGCACTTCGATACGGCTGGGGTCAATCCCCTGCTTGGCCTCACCGCCGGTGAGGTACGCTTTGGAATCGACGGCTCGTTCTGCCGCCAGGTTCTTGCGCTTCTCCGCCGGATCAGCGTTGCCCACAATGATCAGCTTGTTATCTGGGTTCTGTTGCAGGTTCTTCGCGACATCATCCAGGACCGCTTTGCAGGTATTGTCGACCCTCCAGGGTTTCTTCTCATTGGGGAAGTCGCACTGGCTGAGCTTCGACGCTTGGGGGGGCGGTGGCGGCGGATTCTCCACCGTCACTTGTGTCGAACCCTGCGCCGTCAGGCCACGAGTATCGGTTGCTGTTGCATTTACCGTTATTGCCCCGGGCGCGGCTCCGGTCGTGTTCAAGGTAGCAGTGTTGTCGGTGCCACTGATGGTACCGGTAGAACTGGTCCAGTTCGATACCGTGACCGGAACGCTGTCCGGGCTGCTCGCGTTACAGGTAATTGTGGACGTACCTCCCGCCTGTACCGTCGATGGGCTAGCCGAACAGCTTATCGTGGGCGGGTTTTTCGGCGGCAGTGGCTTTACCGTGTAGTTGGCCGAACAGCTCGCTTCATTATTGTTCTTCGCCTTGGGATCGGTCACATGCGCCGTCGCGGTGTAGTTCCCCGGGGTTGCGTCAGCGGTCTCAATCTTGACGCTGGTATCTTTACCGCTTACGCCATTGCCGCTCCAACTATAGGTGAGCGTGTGTTTGGGATTGAAGTTAGTGGCGCTTACCGTCGCTGTGACCGGCTCGCCTACCATCACCTCGGTGGGCTGCACCGAGCAACTGGCGGCCGGGGTCAAAGCCGGAGCTCCGCCCCAGTTAAAGACCAGGCCGGTGCGGAGTCGGACACCTTCGGCGTTTGGCCGCCTCAGGGAAGCAAATTGGGGGCCAGCGTCGTCGGCGTAGTTATGGTGCGCCCAGACGAAATCTGCTTCGAACAGACGGAGACTGATCCACTTTCTTATGGGCAGGTCCATTCCGCCACCGAGGACAGCCCCAATGCCGTCGTGGGGATTCAACCCGCTGACTGCCAGCCGGTTGTAACTGCCGAGAGCGTGCAAGAAGTAGTTTGCACCATCGGTTCGAAACATAAGACGAGGACCGACTGAGGCGGTTGTTTCATAGTTGGCATCGCCCCAATTATGTCCCAAATCGAATTCGAGGCCCACGTGTGGAGCGAAATTGTAGGTCAGTGCGGAACCAAATCCCTTCGTCATGTCTGGGACTTTGAAAGGAGTCGGATTCGAGGGGTTTCCGAAGGGAGCTGGAACCGTGATACCGGGATGCAGCCACTGGTATCCGACAAACAAATCCCACTTCGGGTTGTCACTCTGAGCAAAAACCGGAGTCGAAACCAGCATGGTTGCAAACAGCAGCAACACGGTGGATATTACCGCACGAGCTGCGCGCAGCTTGGGAGAGGGTAACATTTATGATCCTCCGAACTTGGTCGAGGTTCGCCGTATTGGAATTTCTGGCGCAGTGCAGAACTTTAAAGATGCCGTATGTGGTGGCAACGGATTATTGGGACTTACGATTTGAAGTCTAAGATTTTAACCCACCGCTCGGCTAAAGCAAGGCTCAGTCATTGAAAATTGTCCTGGCAGGGTGCGCTGCGAGTTAATGGGCCAGCCGTGGACTGTGTCTCAATTTGACATACCGGACCGTGCGGCAAATCCGGTAGCGTCACATCAAGTGACGATTCGCAAGTAGACAGAGGGATTTGTACCATTTGTACCATTTGTACCCGCAGAACTTGCTCCAGGGGAAGCTTGCCGTTATCGTTGTTATTCGGTCACGGTTATTCGGTCACGGTTATTCGATTCACGCTCAATCCACTCTCCAAGGCTGTCGCCGGACCGGAGAGAAGACAGAAGACGGAAGAAAGAAGAGCATGAGCCAAGAGAAGGTACTGATCGTCGAGGACGAAGAAAACGAGCGGACGGGTCTGGCTGAGCTGGTTTCATCTTGGGGTTATCGAGCGGACACCGCTCGCGACGGTGGAGAGGGCCTGGAGAAGGCGGTCCAGTGGGCCCCTTCCATCGTCATCACTGATCTCAAGATGCCGCGCATGGGCGGAATCGAACTTTTGGAACGTCTCGCAGAGCAGGCCCATACCGTTGCCGTTGTGCTGGTCACCGCACAAGGGACCATCGACAGCGCGGTTCAGGCGATGCGCATGGGTGCCTATGACTACATTACCAAGCCCATCGACACCAACCGTCTGCGTACCATTTTGCAGAACGCCTCGTCACTACTCGGCACCCGCGCAGAACTGGAAGCCACCCGCCGGAAGCTGCGGGACGCAGGATCTCTGGGCCGGCTCAACGGCGCATCGCGAAAGATGCAGGAAATATTCCGGCTCATCGAAATGGTCGCGCCCAGCACCGCGTCGGTGCTCATCACGGGCGCCAGCGGCACCGGCAAAGAGCTCGTGGCACGCACCATCCACGAACTGAGCTCGCGCCGTGACCGTCCTTTCGTAGCCATTAATTGCGCCGCTATTCCAGAGACCTTGATCGAAAGCGAAATTTTCGGTCATGAAAAGGGCGCCTTCACAGGCGCTCTCGAGCGACGCACCGGATGCTTTGAGCTCGCCGAGGGCGGAACGATTCTTCTCGATGAGATTGGGGAAATGCCAGTAGCGACTCAAGCCAAACTGCTTCGAGTCCTGGAAGATCACAAGCTGCGTCGCCTCGGCAGCAAAGTCGAAACGCCGGTAGACGTGCGCGTCCTGGCCGCGACCAATAAAGTCCCTGAGGACGCCGTAGCCCGCGGTGAAATACGCAGTGATCTTTATTATCGCCTTAACGTTTTCAACATTCACATGCCTCCCTTGCGCGAGCATAAGGAAGACATCCCCGACTTGGTACAACTTTTACTTTCAGAGATGAACACAAAGCATTCTCGCAAGGTCTCGGCTGTCAGTGAAGCAGTCCTCAATCTGTTCAACGCTTATTCCTGGCCGGGAAATGTTCGCGAAATGCGCAACACGCTTGAGCGTGCAGTGATCGTCTGTGATGGCGCTGTGATTGAGACCCGGCATCTGCCCCCGGGGTTCGGCCAAGCCCCGCTGCGAACCTCCGCCAACGACCCTGATGCCGTGCGCCTGGGGGTCGGCACCACCGTGGAGGAAGCGGAAAAGATGCTCATTCTCAAAACCCTCGAAGCCACCAGCAACAACAAGACCAGAGCCGCGGAAATCCTCGGCATAAGCCTGAAAACCCTGCATAATAAACTTAAGGAGTACGGTAGCACGGCCTCGGAGACCGTCCCGGGCAAGGAGGAATCTTAACCGAGCGGTCGGTGGCTGGGAGCGCGTGGCTAGCGGCGCTAGGGGGTCGATGATCGACAAGCTCTTTCCTCTTTCGCCAACTTCTGCCGCCGGTTGTCGTTGTCAAAGAGTGAAAGACTGGGCGGTGGTTACCCAACTGCCCACTACGTTTTGTACCCCATGCGACGGAAAACCATCATCGTTCTTACCCTCACCTTCATGGTGACGGTTATGGTCTCGGCCTTTTCTTACCTCTACATATCCCAGATCCTCCGCCTCCGTGCCACCAACGTCTACGACAACGCATCGTATCTCACCCAACAGCTCGCCTACGCTGCCACCAACGCCGTTCCCGACCTCGGCAGCACGCCCGTGGACACGGGCAATCCGGAAGCGGTGCGGGTAGCCCTAACCGAGTACCTACAGACTGATGTAAACCTGAACAGCATGCTGGAGTCGGTGGTGGGCAACTGGCCTTTCATCTACGACGCGTCGGTGGTCGATGTCCACGGCAGAGCGCTGCTTAACACCAACCCGAAGCTGGTAGGAAAACTGGTAGCGGAGCGGCCCGATTTTCGCCAGGTCATCACCGCCCGTTTCCGGCAACAATTGCAGCTCGTGTACGGCCCGCATACGGTCTACAACGTGAACTTTCCGCTGCAACTCAACGGACAGCCGTTTGGCACGATCCGGATCGGTGTCTCGACCGCTTTCCTTAAGGACGAATTGACGCCCCGGCTGATGCACGCGCTCTATTTTTCGATCGCATCCATTTTTGGCTCGCTGGTGCTCGCCGCGGGCATCTCCAATCTCGCCCTCGGGCCTCTCAAGGAAATCAGCCGCAACCTCGATAGCGTGAGCGCGGGTCACCCGGAAGCTCTTGCGGGAGACGACCTCGGTCACGACGAATACGGTCTGGTCACGCTTAAGATTGCTAATCTCGGCCGCCAGATGCGCGACAGCAAGGAGATTTTTTCCGCGCTGAAAGACAACGTTGATCAGCTCATGTCCAAGTTGCAGGACGGGCTGATGTTGTTCACGCGCGATTTGCGCGTAGTGCTGGTTAGCGCGCCGGTGGAGCGTTTCCTCGGCCGTCCCCGGAGAGAGTTACTGGGCCGCACCGTCAACGAAGTCTTTTCAGCCGACTCACTTCTCGGCGCGGTGGTTCTGGAAGCCTTTGAACGCCGCAGGCCCGTCTTGCAGCGCGAGGTCGAAACCGGCGGCGGCCGGCGGGTTCAGGTCTCGCTGGATTTTGTTCAGGAAAAAAGCACTCAAATCGGCGCCCTGCTCATCATACGTGACGCCGAATCCGTCCATCGCATCGAGGATGAAATCGAAATGTCGCGCCGTCTCTCCGCCAGCGGACGTCTCACCCGCGGCGTAGCGCACGAGGTCAAGAACCCCATCAACGCCATTGTGCTCCACTTGCAGCTTCTGCAGAACAAGCTGGCTCAGGTTGATCCCGACACGCGGCGCCACATGGACATTATCGGCAGCGAAATTCATCGTCTTGACCGCGTGGTGCAGGTGCTGGTGGACTTCACCCGTCCGCGTGATCTGCACCTGGAAGAAGTCGATCTCCGCCGCCTGCTCGAGGACGTGGCATTGCTGGCTGCTCCCGAAGCCGAGCAGCACGGAGTTAGGATCGAGCGCACACTATCCGCAGATACGCTGCCGATCAAGGCAGATGTCGACTTGATGAAGCAGGCGATTCTTAACGTGGTGCTCAACGGAGTGCAATCGATGCCTGAAGGAGGCGTTCTGACTATCGCGGCCTGGCGCGATGAGGGGGTGGTCACAACCGAAGTTCAGGATCGCGGCAGCGGTATTCCGCGGGAAGCCCAGGACAGGGTGTTTGAACTCTACTTCACAACCAAGAAAGAGGGAACCGGCATCGGTCTGGCCCAGACCTATCAGATCCTGCAATGGCACTACGGCTCTGTAGAATTCGAATCCGAGGAGGGTCAGGGCACAACCTTCCGCTTCCGCATCCCATTGGCTACCTCCGGCCTGGAGGCAGACCATGACGCTGCTCCTCAGTCTGCCTTGTCGAAACCTGGAGCTTGATTTCTCTTCTTTGATCTCATAAAGGCGTAGAATTTGACATCGCGGAACCTCGCGGGCTTCATATGCTTCTGGCGGCAATCCTAGGAATTTGTTTGCTATCTCCCGCCACCTCGCCGGCGGCAGGGACTGTACTCGTTTCTGAACCCGGGCCGTCGGCCCCATCCGGAACTCCAGCGGACTCGCCCGCACCACGGAGCCAGGACAGTTCCACCGCGCCGCAGAAACCAGAGAAATCGTCCGCCCCCTCGTCGCAGCCAGCGCCGGCTTCGACTCCTGCCCAGTCCAGTCCAGCGCCAGCGACCACTCACCAGGGTCGTTGGCGCAGAAAAAAACGAGCTGCCACGCCGGACTGCCCAAACTCGACAGGCGCTGCCAAGGGCTCCGAATCAGCTGGAGCCACCGATTCCCCCAAGGCTTCCGGCGGGTGCTCTACCGCCAAGACCGTCGTGCGCGATGGCGGAACCTCCGAGCCCACCGTGCAACTCAAAGGCAGCGGCAGCAGCGGACGCGGCTCGCATCAGGGCGACACGGCGGAGCAATTGCTCGCCTCCACTGAGGATAAACTGAAAAAAACCGAAGGCCAGCCGCTGAGTTCGAATCAGCAGGAAATGGTGACTCAGATCCGCCAATTCATGGATCAATCCAAGGCCGCCGCCGCTGCTGGCGATCTCAATCGTGCCCGCAATCTTGCCGTGAAGGCTAATTTGCTCTCCGACGAGTTGGCGAAACCTCAGCCTTGATGTCTGCTTAGCCGATCCTTCATCGTCCAGCATTTCCCTTGGCTCGCGCCGCGTTAACCTTGGCCAGCAAATCCTGCGACAGGGCCTGCATGGGACCGGGAATTTTGGTCGCCTCATTCAATATGTCGCGTGCCTCGGTAACTTTGTTCAACTTGGCGTAAGCAAAACCCAGGCGATACAGTACAACCGAATAGGGCTGCTCATCCTGCCCTTTGAGTAAAGCGGCAGCCGTCTTCAACTCCGGAATGGCGGCCGCGGTCTTGTCTTGCTTCATGTAGGCGTATCCCAGGGTCGAGTGTGCTACTCCCGCCGAGAGCTTGCGCGGTTTATCTGCATCCGGCGCATCCGCCTTGGCTGCGCCGATGGCTTTCTGCGCGTACGTGATGGCTTTGCCGACGCTCCCGGGTCTGGAATCATCGGAATAGAAACTAGCCAGCAACAACAATGCCGGCAGCGAGTTGGGATTCACCGCCAGGGTCTTTTCTCCATAGGAAACCAGCCGCGCCTGGTCATTCAACTGCCCTGGACCCAACGTGTACATGGCATAACTCGATGCTTGATCTTGAAATTTCGAATCGGGAAAAGCCGCCGTAAAACGTTCGATATCCCTCATGCGGGTCTTGGCGTCTTTCTCGTCCGGAATGATGTTGAATGCGATGCTTTCGAGGAAGTCGCAGCTGTTCTTGGTGGCCTCTTTCTCGCTGCTGACTTGGGTGGCGAATTCCGCGTCGCTGGTGCCTTCCGCCTTCGCCTGTGTTCCGATGGAGTGGCAGACCGCCCCGCCCTTCGCGGCGTAATCCATGAGCTTGGCATTGTCCTTGGCTTGTCGTGCGACACTGGCTTGCGATACCAGGATGTCGAGATTGTGCGGCGATCCGGCCAGGGCCTTGTCCCCATACTCCAGAGCCTTGTTCAAGTCGCCGGTCGCCTGGTAGGCCTGCGAGATCTGCCAGTTTCCATAAGCCACGGCTGCTGGATTCGCCGAAAACTTCTGCCCAAAATCCTCATACATCGCCAGCTTCTTCTGCGCATCCGGCTCGTTGGAAATATTTTGAAGTTCGTGATCTTCGGGCGTGCCCGCCGGAATCACAATCCGGTCGACTTGCCCGTGAAAGGGAATTGAGAGCAGGACGACGATCAATAGCCGCGACCCGATCATGCAACTCATAGGTCACCTCCTCGCAGTAGCCAACCGATCAGTCAGGAGTTTGACTTTCGCAGCAGGCGAATCCTAGCGCCGATTGCCGCAGATATCAAGAGCCAGCAACCCGAGCGAACCCGAGCGAACCGCAGCGAGCAACCCGAACCGCTGAACAAAGACACAATCCACCCCGGAGACAGCGGGGCGGTTTTCCCATTGGAAATTGACGACGGAAATGGGTTCTGCGTAGCGAATTGTGATCTGGGCTTCATTTTGGCTTAACCGCTGGCTTCGGATAAATTGAAGTCATGCGTGCCATCCTCGGGCGACGTTCCCTGCGTTTTGTTTTTGCCGCCAACGTAATCTCCATGTTGGGCAGCGGCATGAACGCTGCCGCGGTCGCCTGGTACATCCTGGAGGCCACGCACTCCGAGATGGCGCTTGGTACCTTTGCCGTCCTGCAAACACTGCCCGCGATGTTGATGCTTCCCTTCACTGGGGTCATTATTGATCGCGAAGATCGACGCCGCCTGGTTATGTGGCTCGATGCTCTACGCGCCATCGTCATCCTGGCGGTCGCCATCCTTGCCATTCGCGGCCATGTCAAAGTCTGGCAGCTCTATCTAATGAACACGCTTGTCGCCGCCGGTTTTTGGATGTTCTGGCCTACCATCACTGCCCTGATTCAGGAACTGACCCCAGAGGGCCAATTCGTTCAGGCCAATACGTTTCTGCTGGCGGGCATTCAGGGGGGCTGGCTGATTGCCGGATCCGTCGTCGGCTTCATGTACAACCACATTGGCCTGGGCGGCGTGCTGCTCATAGATTTCTCCACTTACCTGGTTTCGTTTCTGTGCTACTTCGCGGTTCGCAAAGGCCGCCACATTGTTCTAAGGCCCGCGGAGCTTCGCGCCGACATCCGGGCCGCAGAGACACAGTTCGAGCGCTTCTGGCGGGAAATGCGAGAGGGTCTGCATTTTCTTGGCGATCATCGAGCGGTCGTGTTGCTGGGAACGAGTTGGGCTTTGTTTCTCGGAGCCATGATCACGGGAGTGGTGGTGACGCCCTCGCTCAGTGAGCGCATTTTCCACGCCGGCGCAGCCGGGTATGGATGGCTCAACGCGGGGTGGGGGACGGGCGCCTTCCTCAGCGCGTTATACGCCCCTCAGGTAATTGCCTTCGTAGGCGGACGTCGCTCCATGGCCTTCTCCATGGCGCTGCTCGCCGTGTGTGCGGTTTGCGCACCCGTATCCCACTGGCTGGTTGCCGGAATGCTTATCTATGGAGCCATGGGCTCGGCGCGCGGCGTAGGCGGCATTGCCATGAACACCAGCCTCATGGAGATGGTCCCGCCGCATCTGATGGGGCGCGTGCAAAATACGTTCTACTTTTTCGGGACGTTCCTTCAGCTTGTGCTCGCACTCGCCGTCGGGGCCGTGGCACATAACGTCAGCCTGGTGGCGGCCTTCGCCATTCTGGCTTGCGTCTACGGTTTCGCGTTCGTGGCCGCAAGTTGGCCGGTCGGAAGCGCTGCGCAGGTAGAAACAGTCGGCATCACCGAGTAAGCCTACTCATCCCGGAGCGCCGAGATATCGAGATCAGATTTTCGATCGTTGATTTTCGATCGCCGATTTTCGATGGGCCTCGATCACAGACGGCTTGAGATTTTCCATCGGAAATTGGCCATCGGAAATTGAAGATTCTGCATCTCTCTCGGCTCCTGTAGCAAATCCACTCCGTCGACTGTTATCCTTTCCCATTCCAAGGAGAAACCATGTTCTCTGACCTTCAGGGCCGGAACGCCGTTGTCTTCGGGGTCGCGAACAAGCGCTCCATCGCCTGGTCGATTGCCCAGAGACTGCACGCCACCGGCGTTAAGCTGGCCGTCACCTACCAGAATGAGCGGCTGGAGCAGGAAGCGAAGGATCTCATTCTGTCCCTTCCCGGCGCCGAAGCTTACATGTGCGATGTTTCCAAAGACGAAGACATTGACCGCCTGTTCGCCACGCTGAAACAGCGCCACGGCAAGTTGCATGCGCTGGTCCATTCTGTCGCTTACGCGCCCGCCGACGAACTCAAGGGAGATTTCATCAACACCACGCGCGAAGGCTTTCGTGTCGCCCACGATGTGAGCGTCTATTCGCTGATCGCGGTCTCCCGCGCCGCCGCGCCGCTGATGGAAGACGGCGGCTCCATTATCACCATGACCTACTACGGCGCGGAGAAAGTGGTGCCTCACTACAACGTCATGGCGGTTGCGAAAGCAGCGCTCGAATGCAGCGTGCGCTATCTGGCGAGCGACTTGGGCAAGAAGAAAATCCGGGTGAATGCGATTTCCGCCGGGCCAATCAAAACCCTTGCTGCGCGCGGCATCTCAGGTCTGGGCGACATGCTGAAGTCGCACGCCGAACGCGCTCCTTTGGGCCGGAACGTGGACGTCAAGGAAGTGGGTTCAACTGGGGTTTTTCTGGCGTCGGATGCCAGCTCCGGCATCACCGGCGAAGTCATCCATGTCGACTGCGGTTACAGCATCATGGGGTTTTAAAGGCAGCTCCCGGCTCTGACTTCTGAAGGAGTTTGTGAAATAATCATTACGGGATGCAAGTGGAACGCGCAGCACTGGTTGTCTTCGCCGCTGCTATGCTTTTTTCGATGGTGCGCGAATGGAGTACCCCGGTGGTCTGTTCGCGCCCGCCATTTACTTCCACCGCATCCGCAGTTTCGTCACCTCAGCGTTCGGCTGAGCAGTGAGACAAGCTCAGTTAATCCTTCAGCTGAATTCTGCGGTCGCTCTGGTTGGTACGCTCGAGACCGATTTCCAAGTCTCTCTCATTGTGAAACCGCGGAAACTTTTCTCCCCATTCAATCAGCAAAATGCTGTTGTCGGAGCGCAGATCATCCAGCCCCAGCGTTTCCAGTTCGCGGGCGGTATCGACGCGGTATAGATCAATGTGGTAGACAACCACCCGCGGCCCGCGATATTCATGGACCAGGGTGAAGGTGGGACTGGTGACGTCTTCCTCAGCGGCCGCCTCGAATGCCGCGGCGATTCCCTTGACCAGAGTGGTCTTCCCCGCCCCCAGCTCGCCACAGAGCAAAACCAGTTTCGGCGGCGCCAGCAGTTCCGTCAGGCTGCGACCGAAGGCCATGGTCTCTTCGGGCGAATGGGTAGTGATTTCCCGCCTCATGATCATGCGATCCGCTTCGTGAACCCGCGGACACGATCACCAGTATAGCGAGAGCGGTCACTCCGCGAGCTGCCCCGCCCCCCATGCTTACCGGGTCCTAGGTGCGGAGAAATGCGCTCGACTTCAAGCCCAACTGCCCCCGGTCCGCCACATGATCGACGGACATTCGGAGCCGGCGGTGGTCGTCGTCCCCGAGCGCCACGAAGCGGAAGGGTTGCAGCACGCCTGCTGCCGTGGTGGAGGTGGGGCTGAGGATTTCGGCCATGCCCTGCACGGGGCCGGATTCTGTCTGGAAGGCGACCTCGACGAAATCGCCGTGCCCCAGGCAATGAACCATCTGGAGCAAGCCGCCGGTGACAGAAACGCTTCGGAGTTTAGCTCGAGTGCGCCGGCCATCTTCCAAACGAATCGAAGCCAGGACAAGATCGCCTAGCCGGACTCGGGCCGCGCGCCGCGAAGGGTGAGGTTGGGGAAAGTGAGTCATAAGCAAGCCAGAACGAAACTATGCCATGCGATCGAATGACGCGACAGATTACGGAAGCTCCGTCCGAACACCGCTCTGGGAGCCCGCTTCAGGGCGGTTAAGCCACGTATCAAGAAGCACATAGCGCGGGTTGACTGGCGTGATACTGTCCCAACGTACAGCGGTCACGCGCCCCAGCGAACGAATTTCTCTTGCGCCGCCTGCCAGGTGCGACGAAACGCCTCCGGCAAGCCTTCGAGGAGATCGGTTGCAAGCAGTGAATGTTCACCCCTGCTCTCCCGCATCACATCTCCTGCAAGGCCGTGCAGATGAACTGCCGCCACGACTGCCGGTGTCACCGCTTGGGGATGCTGCGCCACCATTGCGGCCGCCATGCCAGTCAGAATGTCGCCCGTACCACCTGTCGCCATACCCGGATTGCCGGTCATATTGACCCACGCTTCGCCGTCCGGCCTCACGACCAGAGTTCGGTGCCCTTTGAGGACGACAACCAGCGCATGCCGTCGGGCGAACTTGCGCGCCACTCCGAGCCGGTCTTTCTGAACTTCAGCCGTCGTACCCCCTATCAGCCGCGCCATCTCTCCCGGGTGCGGAGTGATCACCAGCGTCCGTTTTTTGCCATTTAATGCGCTCGAATGACCTTCGAAGGCGTTCAGCCCATCGGCATCAACCACCATGGGTATTTCCGACTTTGCGATCAAACTCCGTATCATCTTAGCCGTCTGCGGATGGCGCGAAACTCCCGGACCAATCGCCAGCACCGACTTTTTTTCTGCCAGCGTGTTCCAACCTTTTAACGCCAACACGGAAATCGTTCCCTCCTGGGTTTCTGCCAAAGGCTCGGTCATTAACTCGGGATAAAATCCCGCCACCGTCTTGAGCACCGATTTCGGCGTCGCTACGGTCGACAGGCCGGCTCCAGTGCGCAGAGCAGCCAGGCCTGACATGGCAGGCGCCCCGGCCTTGCCTAAAGAACCGCCAATCACCAACACGTGCCCATAAAGTCCTTTGTTGGAATCCGCAGGACGCGGCCCGATCCGTGGCGCGACATCTCGCGCGGTGATCAGGTTGAGTTCTAAGGATGAAACCAGCGCCTCGTCCGGCGACCCAATGTCGGCGACCACCGTCTGCCCTTGCGTGAGCTGACTGAACACATGCGCCGGACGTGGCGCGGTGAAGGTCACAATCGCATCCGCGCGGGCCAGCGTTCCAGTTTGTTCCCCCATCAGATCGGCGTCGGCGCCCGAAGGGATATCTACCGCGACTACAGGGACGCGGCTCGCGTTGATCACTGCGATTGCTGCGGCGTAAAACCTGCTCACCGGAGGCCGAAAGCCCGTGCCCAAAATCGCGTCAATGTACAAATCAGCGTCCCATGCCGGCCGCACACGATCGCTCTTTAATTCTTCGCTCGACTGCATCACAATCGCGGTAACTGGCAAGCGGGCAAACATGGCCGCGGCATCGCCTGTCAATCCTGAAGAGTCCGTGAGTAGCACGACCGCGACACTCTTACCTGCGTCGTGCAGGTGACGTGCCGCAACGAACCCATCGCCGCCATTGTTGCCCTTGCCGCAGATGACGCTGATTTTCCGAACCGCAGGATATTCTCGAAGCACGAACTCCGCCACCGCCGAGCCTGCGTTTTCCATGAGCGTCAGCGAAGGAACGCGAAAGCGCTCGATGGTGGCGCGATCGATAGCGCGCATTTCCGCAGCCGTGACGATCTTCATAACATTCGTTCGTCAGTATCATTCGCCCTCAGCCGGCATGAAGTCGACATTGCGGGGAATGATGAATGACCTCGACTATAAAACAAAAAGGCCCTGCGCGCTGTGCGGAGGGCCAGGAAGAACGATGAATCTTAGTCTGCCATGGTAGGCACATTTTTGGTCCGGGCTGCGCTCTCCAATGCTTGTACCTTGCTGTGCTTGCGTCCGTAGCCGAAGTAGATGGCCAGCCCGATTACGAGCCAGACCACAAGCCGGATCTGTGTGGCCGGTGACAGAAAAATGATGAGCGCTCCGGAGAAAAGAATCGACAGAATCGGAACCAGCGGCACCATGGGTGTCTTGAACGGGCGGTTAATCTCGGGATGCGTCCGGCGCATGACCCACACTCCCGCACTGACGAGTACAAAGGCGAGCAGCGTGCCCACGCTGGTCATCTCATCCAGCACATTCAGTGGAATCACTGTGGCCAGGATGGCAACGAAAATACCCACAACGATGGAACTGAGGTACGGCGTGCGAAAGCGACGATGAATCTTTCCAGCCCAAGGCCAGAGCAGACCGTCACGCGACATCGAGTAGAACACGCGCGACTGTCCGAGCAACATCACAAGCATCACGGTGGCCAAACCGCCCAGAGCACCGACTTCCACCAGAAACGTAGCCCATTGTTGTCCGGCAACGCGCATACCGACGACAACGGGATCGGGAACGTTGAGCTGAGCGTAAGGAACAATGTGGGTCAGCAGACCGGAAACCAGGATATACAGCACCGTGCAAATGATAAGGGAACCCAGAATACCCAGCGGCATGTCCTTCTTTGGATTCCTGGCCTCCTGCGCCGCAGTCGAGACCGCATCAAAACCGATGTACGCGAAGAAGACAACACCGGCGCCCCGCAGAATTCCCGACCATCCGAAGTGTCCCCATTCGCCGGTATTTGCGGGGATGAAGGGGTGCCAATAGTTTGGCTTCCACGCATGGGAGAACAAAAAGGCACCCGCAAGGGCAATGAACATGCACACCACCGCTACCTTCATAATTACGATGGCGCTCGTGAAGTTCGCTGACTCCTTGATGCCAATCACCAGGATGGTGGTGATTACCATGATCACCAGGAAGCCGACATAGTCGTATTTCAGATGCAGGTGCATACCGAAGAGGCTGAAGTCGGAGGTGGGAAAGGTAGGCAAGTTCAAGCCGATATCGTGAAGGAACGCCCGCAAATGACCGCTCCAACCCACGGCTACGGTCGCTGCGCCGAAGGCGTACTCCAGAATCAGGTCCCAGCCAATGATCCATGCCACCAATTCTCCCAGCGTCGCATAGGAGTAGGTATAGGCGCTGCCCGCGATCGGGATCATCGAAGCAAACTCAGCGTAACAGAGTCCCGCGAATGCGCAGGCGACGCCAGCCAGCACAAACGAAATCACAATGGCGGGTCCGGCAAACTGCGCCGCGGCCTGCCCCGTGATCACAAAAATACCTGCCCCAATGATTGCGCCGATGCCGAGGGTTAACAGATTCAGGGGTCCGAGGGCGCGCCGCAGGCTTTGTTCGCCTTCAACTTCAACTGCTTCCTTCATCAGTGTAGGAAGGTCTTTCTTCGCGAACAGATTCGCCATGCTTCGTTTCTCCTTATGGCTAAGATGCGCTCGTCGTGCCCGAACTTCGCGACCAGGCGTAATAAACCGGGATCCCGATCAGCACCACGATGAGGCCCGGCCACGTGTACTGCGGCTTGTAGCGCAATAGTACGACATCTATAAATAATGCCATCACAACATAAATCGCAGGCAGCACCGGATAACCAACCGCCCGATAGGGACGCTCGGCATCCGGACGTGTCCGCCGCAACACGAATAGTCCGGCAATCGTCAAAATGTAGAACACCAGGATCGCGAAAGTGATGTAATCCAGGAGCTGCCCGTAACTGCCCGAGATGCAGAGCACGCATGTCCATACCATCTGCACCATCAGCGAAACTGCCGGCGTCTTATAACTAGGATGCAGTTTCGCCACTCTGCGAAAAAAGAGCCCGTCTTTGGCCATGGCGTAATAGACGCGGGCTCCCGAAAGAATCAGTCCGTTGTTGCAGCCAAAGCTCGAAATCAGGATCGCCGCCGCCATGAGCAGTCCGCCCACAGCCCCGAACATCTGGGTCACGACCGCAGTGCCAACCCGGTCCTCGGAGGCGTACTTGATTCCTCGTCCTAGAATCGTTACTGCACCGGGCGTTCCATCGAGGGGGAGCGCGCTCAAATAAATAAAATTGCAGGCGATGTACAGCGCGACCACGACACCCGTACCCAGTGCCAGAGCTAACGGAAGATTGCGGCTGGGATTCTTTACTTCGCCTGCGGTAAAAGTCACATTGTTCCAGGCATCGGCGGAAAACAACGAACCGACCTGAGCCACGGCGAGTATGGTCAGAGTTCCCACCATTACGATTGGCCCGCCAACCCCCACCTGCACCGCGTGTTGAGCGCTGAGTGCGGCGTTGCGCCAGAAATGTCCGTTAAAGTTTGCCGCCAGTGCCTGAGCATTGCGCCCGATGGCGAGCCCGAAAACTGCCAACCCCAGCAGCGCTGACACCTTGGCAAAAGTGAACACGTTCTGAATGGCTGCTCCCAGCCTCACGCCAAAGATATTCACCACGGAAAGAAAAATCACCAGCATGATGGCCACCAGGTTCTGGGTGTTGAGCCCGACGTCCATGTTGCCAAGCACCATCGGGCCGAGGCGAATCGGCGGCACCTTCCAGAAGTGAAGGATCCAATGGGAGGAAGAAACGGAAGGAAAGAAGACTCCTAGAAACTTGCCGAAAGCCACGCCGACGGCGGCAATCGTACCTGTCTGAATCACCAGAAACAATGTCCACCCGTACAAAAAACCCCAGAGCGGTCCCAACGCCTCGCGCAGATAAACGTATTGTCCGCCCGCCCGCGGCATCATGGCCGCCAATTCGCCGTAACTGAGCGCGGCCACGATGGTCATGAATCCGGCCACCACCCACGCGCCAATGAGCAGCGCAGGCGAGTCCACTTCGCGGGCAATCTCTGCTGAAACAATAAAGATGCCGGAGCCGATCATCGACCCCATGACCAGCATGGTGGCGCTGGTCAGGCCTAAGGCTTTGACCAGTTCCTTATCTTGTTGACTGTGAACTTCCCAGTCGCTGGCTACTGCGGGATGCGTTGTCGGCGTACTCAGGACCCCTCCTATGCAATTATCCGGCCGGCGCGCTCGGCATAATCGGGAAGGGCACGGCTTCCGCCGTGCCGCAAAAGTTCAGGGCTTTCGCCCCGAGGTCATATTCGCGGGCCGATCGAAGGTCCAATGACTTTACCTCAAGATACGGAAAAATTCCTCTGCTGATTTGCGCGGCTCCGCTAACAAGTCCGATATCACCGCCACCGAATCCGCACCCGCTTCGATCACCGAAGCCGCATTCTCGCGGGTAATGCCGCCAATCGCCACCAGCGGCTTGCGCGTCAGTTCCCGTGCCCGGCGTACCCCTTCAAGGCCCACGACGGGGTCTGGCTGGTCTTTACTAGGCGTAGAAAAAACCGGGCCAACGGCAATGTAGTCGGCGGAGGTCGCGTCGGCTGACTGCAACTGCGCCGGATTGTGCGTCGAAACTCCGAGCCAGAACTTCGGTCCGACAATCTTGCGCACCGACTCCGGCGAAAGGTCATCCTGCCCGACGTGCACGCCATCGAATCCAGCCGCCAGACAGAGATCCGCGCGGTCATTCATCATCAACTGCACGCCGCGCCCTAAACGCCTCCGTAACTCCTGGCCTTGCTCCAGCATGATGCGCGCGTTTCCGCTCTTGTTGCGGTACTGCACAAGGCTGCATCCCCCCGCCTCGAGGTGTTGAGCGGCGGCGAACAGTGCGTCCGCATCGAGAAAGCAAGAGCTGTCGATAACGGCGTAGAGGCGCGGAAGTCGAATCATGGGCATGCTGCGGCCGCCGATATCCTACGCCGACTTCTCCTTGCCCGCCGCCAGAAATCGCTCGATGAATCCTGTATCGATTTTCCCCGCGCGGAAATCGGGATCCGCCAGAATCCTGCGGTGCAAGGGAATCGTGGTGTAAATGCCTTCCACGATGAACATCTCCAAGGCTCGCGCCATCCGCGAGACAGCCTCATCACGGTCCTTGCCGCGGACGATCAATTTGGCGATCAGCGAGTCGTAATACGGAGGAATTATTCCCTCGGCGTAAGCGGCCGTATCCACGCGCACCCCCGTCCCTCCCGGCGGATGAAAGGCCGTAATCTTCCCCGCCGACGGCGTGAACTTCTCCGGGTGTTCAGCGTTGATGCGACATTCAATGGCATGCCCACGATGCACGATAGGACCGTGCAGCACCTCGTCCATGGGCGATCCTGCCGCGATCATGATCTGGCTTTTCACCAGGTCCACGTCCGTCACCATCTCCGTCACCGGATGCTCCACTTGAATGCGTGTGTTCATTTCGATGAAATGGAGCCGCCGGTCCTGATCTATTAAAAACTCAATCGTGCCGGCGTTCATGTAACCGATATCGGTGAGGGCCTTGCACAGGATCGCGCCAATCTGGTCGCGAAGCTCAGGAGTGACTTGCGTTGACGGCGACTCTTCCAGCAGTTTCTGATGACGCCTTTGTATGGAACACTCGCGCTCGCCCAGGCTTACAACCTTGCCGTGCTGGTCAGCCAATATCTGGAACTCGATGTGGCGTGGCCTCTCCACGTACTTTTCCATGTACAGGTCGCCATTGCCGAAAGCTCCGGCAGCCTCGGCCTGTGCCTGCGTAAATAACGCCGGTAATTCTTCTTCACTGCGCACAATCCGCATTCCACGTCCGCCACCCCCAGCCGACGCTTTCACAATCACCGGATATCCCACCTGACGCGCCCACTCGATGGCTTCGCCATCGGAGGCAAGAATCCCTTCCGATCCCGGCAGAATCGGCACCCCCGCTCGCTTCATTGCAGCCCGCGCTTTTTCTTTCTCTCCCATCAGTCGGGTGATTTCGGGGGGCGGCCCGATAAACTTGATGCCGCTGGTTTCACACACTTCGGCGAAGTTGGCGTTTTCCGCGAGCAGGCCATAGCCGGGATGCACCGCATCCACGTTCGCGATCTCCGCGGCACTGATTACGGCAGGAATATTCAGATAGCTGAGCGCCAGTTGCGGCGGCCCGATGCAGATCGCTTCGTCGGCAAAGCGCACCGGCAAAGAATTACGGTCGGCCTCACTGTAAATCACCACCGTGCGGACGTCCAATTCCTTGCACGCGCAGATGATGCGCAGTGCAATCTCGCCGCGGTTGGCTATCAGGACTTTCTTGAACATGAAAAGCGTGGGAACAATCGCCCCACCCGTCGAGGCCGCGCGAACGCTGTGCTTCAACCTGATTCAGGCAGTTTGCAGAGGGCAACAAAAGCGCGCCCCAGCGCGCCCGGAAAAGTTCAACCCCTCACTTACTCGGCCGAATCGCGAACAGATCCTGGCCGTATTCGATGGGCTGCCCGTTGCTGGCGAGCTTTTTTACGATCTCTCCCGCTACGTCTGACTCGATCTCATTCAGGAGTTTCATAGCTTCTACAATGCAGAGCACCTGGCCGACCTCAACCGTATCTCCCGGCTTCACGAATGGGGGCGCTCCAGGTGAGGGGGCTTCGTAAAAAGTGCCTACGATGGGAGATTTCACCATGTGGACCGACTCTTCGGGAATAGCCGCCGGAGCTGCCAAAGGTACGGCAGGCGAGCCCGGAACCCCGGGAACCGGGACCATCCCGATCTCGGGGGCGGCTGGCTGCGCTGGATGTACAGCAAAATAGTGTGCCTCGGTCCGGGGGTGAGCACCTGGCTCCGCCGCCCGCTTGATCCGGACCTTCACATCGCCGCGTTCCAGCTCAAACTCAGCGATGTCTTTTTCAATTAAGAACTCGATGAGTTCCTTCAGCTCTTTTTGGTTCATTCGTATACGGTGGGACCGCTTGCCATTACCGCGCGCGCATCGAGGAACGATGAGCAGGGCCGGACGCGATTCTGCCCGCCCCCGATCCAAATCATCCGGTTAGATCGCTAAGAAGTCTTTACTCGTGGGCGTCAGTAGTTCGCAACCGCGAGCGGTGACGGCTACGATGTCCTCAATCCTCACGCCCCATTTTCCCGGAAAGTACACTCCAGGCTCAATGGTGATTACCATCCCAGGTTGCAAAACCTCATCCTGACCCTGTGCAACCCGGGGTGCCTCATGAATCTCAAGCCCGACGCCGTGTCCCGTCGAATGCGTAAAATAACGCCCTAACCCCGCCCGGCGCAACACCTTACGTGCCGCAGTATCCACCTGAGCAACGGCCGCCCCCGGTCGGACTGATTCGATCGCTGACAACTGGGCTTGCTTAACCGCGTCGTAGGCGCGACGGGCTTCGTCTGTCGGTTCGCCGACCCATACAGCGCGGGTCTGGTCCGAGCAATAACCAGCGAGTATAACACCGAAGTCGCAGACCACGAATCCTCCGTTCGCGATCGCTTGCGAGGATGCCCGCCCGTGTGTCAGCGCAGACCGGGCTCCCGAAGCAATGATCGTGGGGAACGACATTTCCTCCGCGCCTGCCCGCCGCGCAGCGTACTCCATCTCGGCGGCTACTTCGTTTTCTCTTACACCGGGACGGATAACCTCTAAGGCACGGTCAAACAATCTTGTCCCCAATAGCACCGCCGCACGGATGCGCTCCAACTCCGCCGCATCCTTCATCATGCGAGCCCGCTCCACCAGAGGCGGCGCGTTTCTGAGCTGAACCCCGCGCGGCATCAGGTCTCGGAGTCGCTTCTTTTCCGCTACGGTGAGATGATCAGCCTCAATCCCAATTCTCCACTCATTTGACTTCTTCCGCATGCCCGCAACCCGCTCTGCGAGCGCGGTGACTAACGCCTTGCGGGCGATGACCACGCCCGCCCCCTCGACTTCCTCACGTGATTGCGTGGCGTAGCGGACGTCAGTGAAGAACACGCTGCCCGATTCCTCGACCAGCAGGAGGCCGGCGCTGCCGGTAAAGCCGCAAAGGTATCGAATGTTCGGAAGGTGACTGATGAGGAGCGCGTCCAGCCGGCAGGAAGCCAACTGCCCGCGCAGATTTTCCTGACGGCCTCGATGGTTCATTGTCCGGAGTTTAACAGGCAGGCGATCGAAGAGCTCTTGGTTCTTAATCGCGCACCACGTAGTGGTGACTCTCTGTTTAGGCCCAGTTCACACTGAGCCGCCAAGGCTCGATGGAATTGAGTGAACGTGGCGGCATTCGAATGAAAATGAGAACGGAGCTCCCAAAATAAAACCGCCGGTTCCGTGACGGGTTCTTCACGGAAACCGGCGGTTCGAAATCTTCAACCGCGCTGCTAGGTCTGAATGATCCGCGGCGTGATGAAGAAGATCAACTCCTGGTTAGAGGTATGAACCTGTGTGTGACGGAACAGATTGCCCAGGATCGGAATATTCCCCAACAAGGGCACCTGCGAGACGTTGATGGAGTTCTGCGTCTGGATGACGCCGCCAATCACCACCGTGCCGCCATCGGTCACTAGCACTTGCGTGGTAGCCTGCTGCGTGATCAAAGTTGGGTTGCCCTGCACCTGCTGGCCAAAGTCGGGCGTCGTGTTTTCCACGTCCACGTTCAGGAAGATGGTCCCTTCCGAAGTGATCTGCGGAGTCACTGTGAGCCGCAGGAAGGCGTCCACATACGTTACCGTCGGCGGACCCCCTAACTGTGCCTGGGTCACGATGGGCACGCGCACACCCTGTCTGACCAGTGCTTGAATGTTGTTCTGGGTCACGACGCGCGGTCGTGACAATACCTTCAGCAATCCGCGTGATTCAGCCATCGTCAGGATGGCATCGATGCGGATGTTGTTGCTGGAATTCTGGAATGAGAGACCGCTGGTCGGGCTCGTGACTCCCAGGTTTGAGAACAGTGGGATCTGGTTGATCGCCCCCCCGACCGGCGCTGTGGTCCCCAGAATGGTGTACAGGGGATTGCCGCCAAACACTCCGATCGGAGAGGTCCCCACGCTGCCTGCTCCACCCACCGTGCTCGTGGTGTTGCCCCAGCCGAAGCCCAGTTGCGTACCGATGTCGCGGGCAAATTGCCGGGTGGCCGCCACCACGCGGGCTTCGATTTCCACTTCCTGCGTCTTACGGTCCAGTTGCGTCAACAGCCGGTCGATCGTAGGAATTACGCGTGGAATGTCATTAATGATAACCGCGTTGGTGCGGTCATCAGAGACCACTTCGCCCCGCTGGGAAAGGAATTTCTTCACAGTCGGGACTACGTCCTTCGAATGTGCATAGCTCAGGAATCGGGTCACCGAAACCTTGTCGACGGCCAGGGCCTCGGCCTCCACTTGCGCTCTGCGGCCTTCGGCTTCCTTTTTCAGCGTCTCCACTGTGGCAATGCGAAGGACGTTGCCTTCCAGCTCGCGCGCCATATCGTTGTTCTTGAGCACGATGTCGAGCGCCTGATCCCACGGCACGTCATCGAGCACCACGGTAAGAGAGCCATGCACGTTAGGATCGAGGACCACGTTCAACCCGCTGATCTCATGAATCAGTCGGAAGAAGTCCTTCAGATCCACATCTTTGAGGTTCACCGAAATCGGCTCACCGGTGTATTTTGGGCCGTTTGAAGCCGGCTGCTGGCCAGACTGCGCCTTCTGCTCCGCCGCCAGATTCACCGCCGGTTGAATGCCGGTATTCGCCGTCTGCGCCGCGTTAACGCTCACCGGCAACAGTTCCACCGCTGTCTTATCCGCGAACTTTGCCGCCGCTTCCTGGGCGCGCTCCACAGGTACAGTGGCCGCAGCCGCCGGGTCATTTTTCTTTGGCTGGTAGCGCGGCTCGACGAACACATAACCGCTGGGCGTCGCTGCAGTCTTGACAACTGCGTCGGTCTGCCCCGCCGCCGGAATCGTGGCGGTCACAGCTGGAGCCGGCTGCGCCTTCGCTTCGATGACTGGCGCGGAGAATGGCGACGAGACCTTAGCAGCGCGGATGGGCGAGACTTTCGCCGCCGCGCTTGAGGCACTCGTACCCGCATTCCGGTCCGGTCCTGGCGTGTGCAGCGTAAGCACCAGCTTCCCGTCTGTGCTCGGCTTCAGCTCGTAAGCACAGGCGCGGTCCAGGTCGACTACCACTCGCGTAGTCGTTGTGCTCTGGCCGTTCATGCCGATGCGGATCCCTTTGACCCCGCCGCTGCCCACTGTGATGTGGCTCTGCCCGGTGGCCATTACGGTTCCCGGCAGATCCACGACCACTCGCGCTGGCGAGTCCAAAGTGCTCAGCTTGGGCGTCAGGTCGCCGCGAGAACTGATCTCGACCCGGATATCATCCGCGCCGCGCACCACGTTCACTCGCTGCAGCTCACTCAGCTTGACCGCCGGTGTCTCGGCGGCCGAAGCTGCCAGCACCAAGAGCAGCAACGGTAGGATTACAGTCAGCAGTTGCTTTCGCATTTCGCCTCTCCCCAAACCCGCGGACTTTGCCGCGTGTCGTTCCTGGAACTTGATTTCCTGACGTTCCGGCTTTGCCGGCGCGTCATTCCGGCTTCTATACGGCCGGCGTAAAGATCCGCTTCACCACTTCACGCGTGAAGGCCTTGCCTAGCTTGTCTTGCACAGTCTCCTGGAACACAACCGAATCGCCGGTGATTCTCACCACATAGCCGTTGAACACCGGGTCTTTCTCCCGCAAAAAGTAAGCCTTATTCAAGGTATTGGTTACCACCGCGATAAAGCCGTTCTCCGACTTCACCACGCCGCGCAGGTTAATCTGCCCGATTTCCAGACATTTCTTTCCCGTTGCGCAACCCGATCCCCCCGCTTGCGAGACCACAGGACTGAAGAAGGGATCGCGCTTCCCCGTCATCGACCATTTCTTCTCTTCGGGCTTCGCCGGCTTGGTTGGGTCTGCCGTTTTTCCGCCATCTGCGCTCTTGCGCGGATCTGATTTCTTGTTTGTCTCTACTGCCGGCTTGGCCGCAATCGTGGCTGCCGGTTTCGCCCCCTTTCCCGCAACTTTTGGTGTCGTCGGCGCGGGCAGAGCCTTCGGAGTCGGTTTTGCAGCGGGTGGCCTGGCGGCGAACACCGCCTTAGCCGCCGGGATCTGCGTCTTCGGTGTAGCTGGACCCTTCGCTGGAGCGCTGGAAACAGCGGAGCTGCTCTTCGCCGTAGGGGCCGCTGCCACTTTGACAGCCGGTTTCGCAGTACTCGCAGAAGCTGTCGCCGGCTTAACGGCCGGCTTCTGAGCGGTTGGCGAAGCCACCGCTGGTTTCACAGTCGGTTTCGTGGCATTCGCCGGCGTAGGAGCAGGCGTAGTGGCCGGTTTCGTGGCCGTCGCCTGAGCCGCTTTTGGTTTCGCCGGGGCCCCAGGAGCCGGTTTCGCCACCGAGCTTACGGTGGCAGCCTGGTGCGCCTGCGACTTCGTAACGTCCTGGGTGTCGGTGGTATTCGGGTTCTGTGCCCCGGCCACGCCCGCCATCATCGCCATTGCCAAAATGCCTGTTATCAGCTTCATAGCCATCCCTTACCTGTTCACCGTCGCCGGTGTCGTCCCAGGCGTAGTCCCGGGCTTAGCCCCGGCGCCAGTGCCTGCAGGTGCCAAATCATGACTGAAGAATGTCGTCGCCGTGCAGGTTGCCACGACGCTCTCGTTGGGGGCGTACTGATACGTGTGTTTGGCCTTCGCCGCCGTGGGATTCTTGGTGTTTGCCAGTATCAACCCAGACATGTTCACGATGCGTTCCAGCTTGCCCACGCGGTCGAAGAAATTCAGCATCGAGTAATAAGGGCCATCCAGCTCGATGTCGAACGGCATTTCCGTGTAGTACTCCTTGGCGGTGATGGGCTTGGCGGTGTAGCGCCGCAGTTCCACGCCTGCCTTTTGTGCTTCGCCATCCATCATCTCCATGAATCCATCCACTTGCTTTTCGTCGGGCACGATGCGCCGCTCGATGTCCAATTGCTGCTTCAGGTTAGCCACCTGCCGCTCCATATCTTTCAGCTTTGGACGGTACGATTCGAGTTCATTATTTTCACGAACCTTGTCCGCAAGCGCGTGCTGCGCCACTGTGTTCTGGTCGCGCTGGCTCTTGAAGATCGTGTAGTACAAGGCCGCCGTCACTAATGCTCCCCCGGCGACCACAACACCCCACTGCTTCAGGCCCGATAATTCGTTGAAATTCATAGGTCAGCCTCTTAGGACTTTCCCTTCTCGCAGGTCAGCGTGAACTGGAACGCCTGCATATCCTTAATCTGGTCGTCCTGGAACGTTTCCTTGATCTCGACGTTCTTGAAGAATCCCGTCTTCTGCAGGTTGGCAATCAGGTTGGCCACCGCATCCGTGCTCAGCGCCGTGCCTTCCAGATTTATGCTCGCACCCTGATCATCCATCTTGCTCAGCCACACGGCCTCGGTGTGATTCACCGTTTCGCCCAGCATGGCTAGCAGGTTCACGGGCCCGGCTTGCCCGGCACGCAACTGGTCGATTACGTCGACGCGGCGCTTATAGTTGTTGGCCTGGGTCTGGCGCTCCAGGTAGCGCGCTTTAACGTCGGCCAGTTCCCGATTTGTCTGTTCGGCGACCTTCATGTGCGCCGCAATCGCCTTCGATTCCTGGTCCTGCCGCCACCAGTAGCCCAAGTTCAATACTCCGGCCAACAGCAGAACCACCAAAACCTTCAACTTCGGCGATCCCATATCGCCCAGTTCGATCGAAGGCATCGACGGAATGCCGGCCCGCTTGTTCTTGCCCTTTGCTGTTTCGAGCAGGTTGATTCTGATCATAGGGATTCAAAGCTCCTCAGGGCCAAGCCCACCGCCACTGCCATCTGGCCCGGATTCTGCTCCACTAACTCCGCTCCTCGACCTTCCGCCGGCGGAATGATCCGCTGGAACGGATTGAATAGTTCCACTGGCATGGAGAACTCTTGCCGCAAAGCTTCCACCAGCCCGGGCACCTTGGAAGACCCGCCCGCCAGATAAATCTTCTCGATGTGCTCGCCCGCCGCACTGGCCCGGAAGAAGTCGAACGTCTTCTGGATTTCCAGCACGATGATCTCGGTCACCTGTTGCAGGATGGGCGCTATTGCATCTTCACTCACTGTCCCCACCTTGTTCCCCAGCTTAAGGGACTCAGCATCGTCGAAGCTCAAGTCCAACTCCTTTTGCAGAGAGTCCGTGTACTGATGACCGCCCACGCTTACGTCGCGCGGAAACAGCGGCGTCGTGCCTTTCACGATGTTGATGTTCATCACACTCGCGCCCAGGTTCAAGAGCGCCACCACCTGGCCCGGCGCCGGCTGGTAGTTGTACTCGTAGCAGTTCTGCAGCGCCAAGGCATCGATGTCGACAATAGTCGTGCTTCGTCCGGCCATCGAGAGTACGTTGGTGTAGTTCAAAATCTTGTCCTTCTTGACTGCCACCAGCAATACATCCATCTGCGGGCTGCCCACTTCTTCGGACAGAATCTGGTAGTCCAGGCTGACGTCGGCCAGATCGAAGGGAATGTGTGACGCCGCTTCCTTCTCGATGGTCTCGGCCAATTCCTGGTCGCTCATTGAAGGCAGCGAGATCTTTTTCACGATCACGGAATGGCCGCTTACTGCCGTGGCCACGGCTTTGGTCTTGATCTCGTTCTCGTTGAACAGTTTCGAAATTGCGCTCGACACCGTTCCCGAGTCCACGATCATGGAGTCCACAACGATGTCGGAGGCCAGCGGTTCCAGCCCCAGGTGCGCCACTTCAATCCCGGCACGCGTCTTCCTCAGCTCCACCGCCTTGATGCTCGAGGAACCCACATCGAGACCTACCATTGTTTTCGATCCCATTCCAAACATGTGCCCGCCTTTTGTAGCGCCGGTCTTGCCGGCTTCTCGGTTTTAGCACCGGCGTCCCGCCGGCCGTATCGAGGTTGCTTTGACTTCTCTCAGGACAAGCTTGCCCTCGACATTGCGACTCTTACTGCGCTCCCGCAGCTTTGCTCTTGCGTTTCGGCCGCGGTTCCACTTCGCTTGACTTGTCTTCCATCCACTGGTCCAGCTTTGACTTCTTGAAGCGCCAGCGGTTGCCCAGCTTGAATGCGGGGATTCGTTGTTCCCCGACGTACTTATAAAGCGTGTCCGGACTCACTCCCAGGTACTGCGATGCCTGACGAACATTCATCACTTCTCGCGAGTCGGCCATAGTCCTTACTTTCCTCAAAACCCTTCCCTGCGCCCCTGTTCCGGCCTCGCGGGTTAAACGTGGGAGTCGTTCCCGACCTCGTAGGGCTTTCCGTGTCCAGAGCATATATCAGGCCCGAAAAACCCCGCCTCCAAGCTAATCTCCGCGTTTTACTGGGTTTTCTGCCCGTTTTCTGGAATTGAGAATGGGCCCCCTCATGCCCCGCACCCATATATTGTGGTTGTATCGGAAAGTAGCGCAATTAGGGGTACCGCGCGCGCAGAACAAGTCTGTCAGCCCGTGACTGGTAACCGAAGTACTAGAGACGGTACGGAAGTATTACATCGGGGGCGGCAAACTCTTCGGTGTGTTTCTCTGTCCGCTGCCCTCTCAGGCCATACCTAGCCATATCTAGCCATCTCTACCGGACGGTTGGCGGGATTGGTAAACTGCGATAACCTCATGGTTTCCTTCGGAGGAATCGGTGCGCTACCTCGATCGTCTGCAACCGCTCGCTCTGCTCGTCATGCGTCTGGCCCTTGGCGCCGTTATGGTCGGCCACGGATACCACAAGGTCTTCGGCGGACTTCATCATCACGCTCAGTTTGTCTCCAGCCTCGGGCTGCCCGCTGGGGCGGCCTACCTATCTTCCTTCACTGAGTTCTTTGGCGGCCTCATGATTCTGGCCGGACTCTTCACTCGTCTGGCCGCCTTCGCCATCTGTATCGATCTGGGCGTAGCCATCTGGAAAGTCCATTGGCACCACGGACTGATGGGCGAAGGTGGATTCGAGTTCCCGCTCGCAGTGGCTACGATTGCCTTCGCGCTGATGTTTTTTGGTGGCGGTCCTATTGCACTTGATCACATCCTGCGCGGCGGCGGCACCTGGTCGAAAAAGTAACCGTCCGCAGAAACTGGGCCGGCTCTTTCCTTGAAAACTTCATGCAACTATTTGCCCACCCCGGGGTTCACCAGCGAAGACGAACAACCGGTGCCGCTCAAAACGACATTGCACCGGCGCTGGCTCTGTTTCTCGCACTCATTTGAATGTTGCTCCGCCAAAAACTATGATGCCTACATCTTGCATCCCAGAGGTTTAATGGAGGCATCCTAGCGATTTTGCAGCGAACTGATTGGAGGTTCCTCTTGAGAAAGACAGCCTTGCTGGCAGTGATTTGTGGATTCATCTTTCTAGCCAGCCTCTCCCAGGCGCAACAAGCTGACGCTATGCTCGGCTTCGGCACGATTATGTCGTCGGGGTCAACCGCGTGCGGCCCAAACAGTTGTGTGATACCCGAAAAGGGCGGCTTGTACCCCACCATCAGCGCGGACGTCATCTTCCACAAACGCGTCGGCTTCAACTTTGAGGCTTCTTGGAGAGCGAGACAAGGAAATTACGCCGGGCTTGGCATACCTTTCCGCCCCATCCTTTTTGACTTCAACGGCGTGTACCAGCCCCACCTGAGCAAGAAGGTAGGCGTCGATCTCATGGGAGGCATCGGCTGGCAGAGCACCCGCTTCTATGGTTACCAGCCGACTAGCAACTGCGTCTTTTTCGGCGCCTGCTACACCAGCAGCAACCACTTTCTGGTCGATGTTGGCGGCGGCATCCGCTACTACGTACGGGGACACATCTTTGTCCGGCCCGAGGCTCACTTCTATCACATCGTAAACAATACCAGCGACTTCAGTTCGAATAACCTGGTTCGAGTAGGCGCCTCAATCGGTTACACCATCGGTCCAGACTAGAGCTGTGACTCGCGCGATGGCCGCCCGGCTCGAGACCTCCAACGCCGAGGGCCCGGGGGGTGATTTTGTCTGCTCAAGCTATTGGCGGCTTGTTCGCTGTGGCTAGGAATCCGGCGGTGGAATTCGAAAAGCGGCAACAAACCACGGGGGGCGTATTGAAAACGTCGGCGTCGGCGGTAATCACATCCGCGTGCGTGGTTCTTTGGTTTGCCAGTTTAGGTCACGCTCAGCAAACTGACTTTACCGTTGGCGGCAACGCCCTGCTCTCCTCCACCTACAACAGCGCCTCTCAGACTTATCTGCCCCCAGCGGAGAAAGGCGGAACCTATGCCAGCGCCAGCGCCGATATTGTTTTTAAGAACCGCGTCGGCTTTAATGGAGAAGTCGCATTCAGGGCCAAACAGGGCTTGTATAACGGCTATCAGGGTTTTCGGCCGGTCTTTTATGACTTTAATGGCGTCTTCGCGCCTCGACTGGGCAGGAAAGTAAGCGCCGAGTTGATGGCTGGCGTTGGAGGCGAGAGCATACTTTTCTACAACCGGTACGCTACCTGCAATTCTAATTACTTTTCAGGTTGCCTCACCCACGCGAGCAGCAATCATCTCATGATCCACATCGGGGGTGGCGTCCGTTACTATTTTTGGCGCAGCTTCTTTGTCCGGCCCGAGGCCCATCTATACCTGATCCACAACAACGTTCAATTCAATTCCGATTACGTTGGACGCATCGGCGTCTCGATCGGCTACACCCTACGCCCCAATTAAATCTTCACCCTGAGACCGAGGCCTCAAAAGAGGCCTCACAAGAAAAAGCAACGTTCAGCAGACGCTGCCTCTTGCGGTTTCGCGCGATGTATTCTTACCTCATGGACATGCAGATCTCGGCCTCATGGATGGCTCTATCCAGATCTTCAATCGCCTTGGCTCGATGGCCTCGAAAATCGTGCTCAGCGCTCTCTAGATGGTGCTTCGCGCTCCGCATCGCCTCCAGCGCTTCATCGATGTGCGGATGACGCTCGGGCATCGCTGCCGCGATCAGGGCTAGCGGCGCTGCCGCAGCCACTGGTGCCGTGGGCGCACTCGGCGTCTTAGGCCCGGCCGCCGCCACCGGGAAAACAAGAGTCAACAGAAGTGACGCCATAATGAGTAAACTCAAAAAACCGATCTTCTTCATGCCTTCCTCCTCCAAGATTTCAGTTCGGACGTCGCGGCCGGATACACTGCGCGGCAGTCGACCCGCGCATCGGCAAAATGCCCCGGTAACCACCTCCGCTGGGACAACCGCAGTATAGCCAGACTCTCGCCGAATGTTTCAGCTTTCCCGTTGCCTTCCCAGATGCTCCCCGTACGTCAATGGTCAGCGGAACCGGCGCGAGAATGAAGACGCAAGGGTTCAGTGAATCAAACTTCGAACCGGAAGCTCACCGGTCTTGCGGCGAGCGACGGTTGCGCCACCACAGCAATATCAGCATCAAGACAGTTGCCATTCCCACCGCCAGGTCAAAGCGCTTCATATCGTGCACCAGCTGGTTCCAGTGCCCTCCAAAAAAGTAGCCCGCACTCGAAATCACCGTGACCCAAACCGCCGCCCCCAGAAAATTAAAGAAGACAAACTTCTGCCACGGCATGCGCAGAGCGCCGGCCAGCAGCGCCGCTAGCACGCGCAAGCCGAAGATAAACCGGGCAAAGAAAATGGTCGTCGCTCCGTAGCGTCCGAAAAGCCGCTCGCCACGCGCCAGGGTGGCGGGATCAACCCGAAAGATGCGCGCATGTCGTTCGATCAAGGGCCGTCCGCCGTATCGCCCTAGCGCAAAGCCAATCTCTCCGCTTGCAGTCGTGGCCAAAGTTGCGACCACGATGATCCATGAAAGCTGCAGCTGATGCTCCGAATAAGCCAGAAAGCTGGCCAGCAGCAATACCGTCTCACCCGGCACCGGCAGGCCGGCATTCTCCAACACCAGTACGCCCGCGATCGCCCAATACCCATAGTGGACCAGCGCGTTCCGCAACACTTCGAAAATATGATGGGCCATGAGTGGGTGTCGCGCGCTCCGAACCGTACGACGTTCAGCCAACCGGGCTAAGGCCGGTCAAAAATTCGATCAGCAGTCTATTGAACTCCCTCGGGCACTCTTCATAGGGTAGATGTCCGACGCCGGGAAGCACTTTTAGCTGCGAATTTCGGAAGTGTCTGGCCAACGCTGCACCTGAAGTGGCGTAGACAGCAGCGTCATCCCCTCCCCAGATCAACAGCGTCGGAACGTTCGCCAGCGCCGGCAGGATCGCTTCCAGTTCTCGCATATCTCGCGTCCAACTTCTCACCACGCTGAAACCGTAATTGAACCATCCCGGAATCGCCAGCGGCGCCATGTAGCCTGCAAGCGTCCCCGGCGCAATTCGATTGGGATCTCCGTACAGACGTCGCAGTGCGTAACCGTATAAAAACGTAGCCCGCGGAGCTGTGAACCGCAACAACGCGGAGCCAATCCGGCCGCCGAGAAATGGTGCCAGCGAGCGCCCGTGCGCGGAATACGGATTCACCGGAGCTACGAGGACCAGCTTTCCAAGCTGAGGGGTACCAACTGCTGTGGAATCGAGGGATTGCGCCGCTGCCATCATCGCAACCGCTCCGCCGTGCGACGTGCCCACCAGATCAAACCTGGAGAGACCCAGTTTTTCAACGAAGCAAAGAAGCCGCTGCGCGACCGCGCGAAGGGAGCAATCAAGGACCGGTGGACGATTGGAGAAGCCCGCCCCCAGCATATCCGGCGCGTATACAGTGGCATATGGCGCCAGCGCGGGAATGGTGTATCGCCAAGAAAATGAATACCCCAGCAGACCATGCAGCAGAACCACTGGCGGCCCCGACCCAGCACGCAGGTAGCGCCAGCGCGCGCCATCCATGTCCATCCAGCGCTGTTCCCCTAGCGATAGGACAGGTGGAATGAGTCCTGACTGCGCCGGCACGTCGAAAATTTCGTGGATTGCTTCGTTCAAGCCAAAATCTTCCTGGTCCGAGGACAACTCTTTCACCACTGCCGGAGTCTATTTAAGTGAACATCGCCTCTGTAGCTTCACTTGGGGAGCTTCGGCTCCCCGTTTTTGCCTTGGGGTGCGCAGCGCTTTCAGCGCTGCGGGTCAAAGACCATCTATTGGGGCTGGCCGCTTTGCGTCTGGAGTTCTGAAACCCTTTGCCTCTTCTTCCCCAGTAATTTCTTGAGCAGCCGAATACCCTTGTCGACGTGCTTTTCCTCCAACAGAAACGGCGGCAGAAATCGCACCACTGTATCCTGCGTGCTGTTGAACAGAACCCCATGCTCGAGCGCCGCATCCACGATGGGGCGTGCCGGAACGTCAAGCTCAATTCCCTGGATGAAGCCTCGTCCGCGAACCTCCTTGGCCGCGGCCCGCTTTTCCACCAGCGCTTTCAGCTCCTGCTGCAAATAAGCGCCGACCTTGTTCACATTCTCCAGCAGCTTCTGTTCTTCGACCACAGCCAGAAACTCCAGCGCCACGTGGCAGGCCAGCGGTCCGCCGCCAAATGTGGTGCCATGCTGCCCCGGTGAAATCGCGGTAGCAAATTCTTCCTTCGCCAGAAATGCGCCAAGAGGCAGCCCCGCCGCAATGGGTTTCGCGATGGCCACAATGTCCGGCGTAACCCCAAAACTTTGAAACGCGAAAATCGTACCAGTACGTCCAAGGCCGCACTGAATCTCGTCAAAGATCAACGCCGCCCGGTGACGATCAGCTAGCGTCCGGCACTCCCGCAAAAATTCCACCGAGCACTCGTGGATTCCGCCCTCGCCAAAAATCGGCTCCAGCACAATCGCGCAAGTGTTTTCGTCAATGGCTGCGCGCAGTGCGTCCACATCGTTCCGCGCGACGAATGTCACCTCTTCGAGCAGTGGCTCAAAGCCCTTGCGATGCTTGTCCTGCCCGGTCAGCGAGAGCGCCCCAAACGTCCGCCCGTGATAGGACCCCTCCAGCGCCACCAGCCGGCACTTCGCGTCGCCACCAGCCCTATGGCCAGCCAGCCGCGCCAGCTTGATCGACCCCTCGATCGCCTCCGTGCCACTGTTCGAGAAGAACGCGCGATTCAATTCAGAAAGCGAGCAGAGCTTTTCCGCCAGCAGCCCCTGATATTCCTGGTAGTAGAGGTTCGAAACGTGAATCAGCTTCCCCGCCTGCGCCCGAATCGTCTTCACAATCCGCGGATGCGCGTGTCCCAGCGCATTCACGCCCAGCCCCGCCACGAAATCCAAGTAGCGTTTGCCCTCAAGGTCATAAAGAAAAACGCCCTTACCCCGGCTCAGCACAACGGGATACCGGTTGTAGGTCTGCAGCAAATATTTCCGCTCGAGTTCCACAATTTGTTCAAGAGTAGCCATAGGAAGATTCGATTCTACCGGAATATGCGCGCCGGTGATGCCGAGCCGGCAGGCATCTCTGTGACGCCAGCAGGAATCAGAGTGTCAGGCGGTCCGGGTATCCCAAAATGGCGGTTTAGCGTGGGTGATGCAAAGCCTGATTCGATAACTTGCGGCCAATGTCGCAAATGTACAATGTCTCTCAATGATGCGCTCCGCGTTTGACATCTTCGCGCAGATCTTTCGCAACCTCTGGGCGCACAAGCTGCGCTCGATTCTCACCATGTTCGGGATCGCCTGGGGGGTGGGATCCTTACTGCTGCTGGTGGGCGTGGGCGAAGGCTTTCGCTCGGGCAACAAGCGTGAGTTGGCCGAGTTCGGCAGGGACATCATGTTTCTGTTTCCCGGGCGGGCACCAGCCGTAACGGGCAGCATGAACTCCGCCCGTCCCTATTTGCTCTCCTATCAGGACTACGCGGATATCCGTACGCAGGCCCCTCACGTCCGCACCGCCTGCCCTATACTTTCTCGCACCGACCTGCATCAGGTCAGCGAATTCGCCACTGCAGGCGTAGAAATCCTGGGCGTGGAGCCCCAACTGAATGAGATAAGTTATCTTCCCCTCAAGGAGGGACGATGGCTCAATGAAATGGACGAAGCGCAGAAACGCAATGTGATCGTCCTCGGTAACGAACTGCTGAAAACCCTCTTCCCCGGCCGCCCGGCGGTGGGCGCTTTCGTTCTTCTGAACGGCCTCAGGTTCCAAGTGATTGGCAGCATGCCGCACCTCGGCCGCGGCGACAACACGTGGTTGAATATGCGTGGCTACATCCCTTTCCCTGTGATGGCAACGTACTTCGCGCTCAAGGGAGAAAATCACCAGAACTCCATTTCGTTTATTGAATATCAGCCCCGCTTAACCGCCGAACATCGCCTAGCCGAAGACGATGTGCACAAGATCATTGCACGCAATCACGGATTTGATGCCAGCGATGAAAACGCCTTTGACGGCTGGGATTCGATCCAGCAATCGAAAATGGTGGGAACCATTTTCGACGTCATGAATATGTTCCTGGGAGCTGTGGGAATGGTCACCCTGGCTCTGGGGGCTATCGGCGTGGTTAACATTATGCTGATCGCAGTCAGCGAACGCACCCGTGAGATCGGATTGCGCAAGGCCTTGGGCGCCACCAATCGCAGCATTCTATTTCATTTTTTTCTGGAAGGACTGCTTCTCACACTGAGTAGCGGGCTGATCGGCATGGGTCTGGCGACAGCCTTGATGGCAATGGTGGGAACGGTGCACGGGCCGGGCGGATTTGATCCGCCCAAATTGGTACCGCTGTCGGCCGTGCTCGCGATTGGCAGCCTGACTTTGGCCGGAGTGGTCGCAGGTCTTTATCCCGCGCGCAAAGCGGCCATGTTGCAGCCGGTCGAAGCCCTGCGGCAGGAGTGATTCGATGTTCCGGGATCTGCTCCAGGAAGCCTACGGCGCCATGCGGCACAATCGCCGCCGCACCGCCCTCACTATGCTGGGGATGGCTTGGGGCATTGCTACGGTAGTCATGCTGCTCGCGTATGGCGACGGTTTTGGCCGGGCCTGCGCCAACATCTTTGCCAATTTCGGCACCAAGCTCGTCATCGTAGTGCCGGGCCGTACTTCCATGCAGGCGGGTGGGCAGAAGGCGGGAGTGCTCGTCCGCTTTACTCAGGATGATGTAGAGACGCTTACCACCAACCTTCCCCAAATCACTCATATCACACCCGAAGTCAGCAAGCAGGCCAGCATCCAGTACGACACCAGGGTTTTCACCTGGGCTGTCACCGGCAATTATTCCAACGTCATTGATGTCCGCGCCCTCAAACTCAGGCAGGGTCGCTTCTACAACCCCGAAGACGAGATGCAGCGCGCCCGCGTAGCGGTGATCGGTTCGGAAGCGAAGGAAAAATTGTTTTCCGGACGCAGCGCGCTGGGAGAGCACATCCGCGTTGACGGCCTCAGTTTCGAAGTCATCGGTGTTCTGAGCGCCAAAATGCAGGAGGGAAATGACGATATAAACCGCGTGATATACGTCCCGTTCAGCACCATGAGCGAGCTGAAGAGTACCCATTACCTGGACACCGTATGGTTCACCTACCAGACACCGGAGTACGAGAGCCTGGAACAATCGGTCCTCACCATCCTGGCGACGCAGCACAAGTTCAACCAGACGGACCGCCAGGCTGTGCAAGTGTTCAATCTCATGAGCTCGGCATCGGCGGGGTCGGTCTGATGAATATCATGCTGGTTTCGGTCACGCAGCGCACGCGTGAGATTGGCGTGCAGAAGGCGTTGGGCGCCCGACGGCGGTACACCCTGCTGCAGTTCCTCGCCGAAGCCCTGACCATTACCTTCATCGGCGGTGTACTCGGGATAGCGCTGGCCTACACGGTTGCGCTTTCCGTGGGAAGGCTCACCTTGTACAGTGCCTTCGCCAAGAACGGGGAAGCCGGCGATATCCGCCTGGTCATCGCTCCGGGAACGCTGATCGCGTCCACGCTCATTCTCGGCGCCGTGGGATTGGTCAGCGGCATGGTTCCAGCCTTCCGTGCCTCCCGCTTGGATCCGATCGAGGCTTTGCGATACGAGTAACAGAAAAAAGTCTGATCGTGGCCTTGATCACCGATGAAAAATTGCTCTTTCACCAGGGATGGCTGGTCGACGAGATAAGTGTGAGTTCTAGAGTGAAACCTCGAAGCCTGAATTTTCAATACAATCCCTTCTCCCCCTCCGGCCGCGTCTTCCATCTCCGGTGCACCCATAACCACTGCTCCGGATACTGCCGCACATAATCTTCAATGATCTTAGTGAACTGCCGTGTGTTGGCGACAATATCCGCTTCCAGGTGCCCGGTCCGGATCAACTCCACCGCCGGATCGAATCGCAGCCGATACTTCCGCAGCGCCGGATCCCAAATCGTGAACCCCGGCACTACCGCCGCATCCGTGCGCAGCGCAATCCGCGCCAATCCGCTGGCCGTGCACGCCGGAATGCCGAAAAAATCCACAAAGACTCCCTGCGGCGGAGTCATATTCGTGTCCATCAAAATCCCTACCACTTCGCCCGCCTTCATGGCGGCAAGCAGCCCCCGCACGAAATCAGCTTTGTCCACGATCTTGTTGCCGTGCATGGTACGGTAGTTGCGAATCAACCGGTCAAGGTACGGATTGTCCAACGGACGCACCACCACATGCATCCAGTACCCATGCATCGAATGAGTGAATGCCGAAAGCTCCCATCCTCCAAAGTGCGCAGTCAGAAAGAGAACTCCCTGGCCGCGCGCACGAGCTCGTTCATAATTCTCAAATCCCTCGTACACTACGACTTGGTCTACGTTCTCCGGCGTGTACTTTGGAATTTGGCAGACTTCCGCCAGTTGCCGTCCCAACGAAGTGAACTCTCCCCGCAGGATACGCCCCCGCTCTGCTGCGCTCTTCTCTGGAAATGCCAGCGCGAGATTGCGCATGCCGACCTGCCGCAGACGGACGTGCAGCAGATAAACCACCCAGCCGATACCAATTCCAAATGCGCGAGCGAGGGAACGCGGCAGGACACCGAGGATTTTGATAAACGGCCAAGCCAGAGCGTACTCAAGTCGCTGCCGCATTCAGGAAGCGTGACGGTATCACTGGCAAAAATTGTTTGTCAAACCCCGCAAGCGCAAGCTACCACTGCTTACGCATCTACTAGTCGAGAAGTTCGGAGTCATACTTGGTGAATACTGCCCGCAAGGCCGCGGGAGAGCACTCCGCCATCAGGTGAATTTCCTGGGGATGACCTCGAATATCTATCGGCTGATTCAGCAGATAGCGGACTCGTCCCGGGCCCGC
>QIAN01000114.1 GCA_003225005.1 Acidobacteriota bacterium
CGTTTAACCTTCCTTCGGCCGGTTCGATCCGCCTCGACGGCAACGTCTTGCTGTTCACGATTGGAATCGCGCTTCTGACGACCGTGGCCTTTGGCCTCGCATCTTTCTGGCAAACAACGCGCGGCAATTTGAACGTCACGCTGAAAGAAGGCGGCAGCCAGACCGGAACGGGCCCGACCCAGAGTCGGCTTCACAACCTACTTGTGACTTGCGAAATTGCGCTCTCGCTCGCGCTGCTCGTGGGAGCGGCGTTATTTGGTGAAAGTCTCTACCGTTTGCATCAGGAAAAACTGGGATTCGATCCCCAGAATCTGGTGACCATGACGACTCCGATCGGCCGGGCCAGGAATCTTGCGGCCGACCAGGTATGGAACTTTGAGCGGCAATTGTTGGCCAGAATCCAGAGTCTGCCAGGCGTCAATTCCGCAGCCGTCGTGACTGTCGCTCCGCTGACTGGCCAAGCAAACCTTCCCGCTCAGTTGCTGGGCAATAACGACGCCGAGCACAGCTTCGGCGGAACGGAAGTGCGAGCTGTTAGTACCGGTTACTTCACTACCATGCGGATTCCGGTGCTGCGGGGCCGAGGGATTTTGGAAAACGACGCTGCCGGCACTTCGCCCGTGGCGGTAATCAACGAAGCGCTCGCCCGGCGATGGTGGAATGGCGGCAATCCAATCGGCGAACGTATCGTGATCGGGAGCTTCCAAGGCCACAATTTGGTTAATCATCTTGAGCCGCCCCGAGAGGTGGTTGGTGTCGTCGCGGACGTGAAGGGCAAAGTCCTAGTCCGGCCCGCTCCGCCCATGGTCTATGTTCCCGCCGCGCAAAATCGCGTGATGCTTGGTGGCGCGACCGATTGGGTAGTTCGCACAAGCAGCTCAACCGATATTGCTTCGGCGCTCCGTCAGGCGGTTCTGGACGTGAACCCCGAGCAACCTATCACCGCGATTCATTCCATGACCGAGGTGATCGCGGGCTCCGTCGCTGGAGCGAGTTTTGACGCCTTACTCGTTGGACTCTTTGCAGGTATCGCGCTGGCGCTGGCTTCCGTTGGAATGTACGGCGTCTTAAATCTGTACGTCACCCAGCGGACGCACGAAATAGGTGTTCGTATGGCAATGGGAGCGCACCCGCGACAGCTGTTGAAGCTGGTGGTGGCCCAAGGCCTTGGTTTGGCACTCGCAGGCGTCCTGATCGGTACGGCGATAGCACTGGGCTTGTCGCGGGTTCTGACGACCCTACTGTATCAAGTCAAGCCCATCAGCTATGCGCCCTATTTGGTTGGTGCGATTCTTTCTTTGGCAGTGGCGGCGCTCGCCAGCTACCTTCCGGCACGGCGGGCGATGCGTGTCGATCCGATAGTCGCTTTGCGGTGCGAATAAGCCGTGGTCCTTTCTGGACCGCCACGGACTATGAATGCAGGGGTGAGTGCATCAAGTTAAGTTAGAGCAAGGGAACAACCGCATCCAATTGCCAAAGATTGGGTGGGTACGCTACCGCAACAGCCGTGAAGTTCTCGGCGAGATACGCAGCGTCACCGTCAGCCAGTCGGCTGGCCAGTGGCACGTCAGCGTCAACACGTTCGAGCAAGTAGAGCCACCACGACACGCCGCAACGGCAGTGGTAGGGATCGACTGGGGGGTAGCCCAGTTCATCACGCCGACGGAAGGCCGACCCGTAGACCGGTTGTCTCCACTCAAGAATTTCTTGCCCAAGCTCAAGACGTTGCAGCGGCGGTTGGCACGCAAGCAAAAGTTTTCGAATAACTGGAAGAAAGCGAAAGTCACCCAGCTGTACCAACGAATCGCCAACACCAGAAAGCATTTTCTACATAAGGTCTCGTCGGACATCAGCAAAAACCACGCCGTTGTCATGGTCGAAGACCTGCAAGTAAAGAATATGTCGGCATCGGCCGCAGGCACCAGGGAGCAGCCGGGAAGGAGGGTCAAGGCCAAGTCGGGCCTGAACCGTTCTATTCTGGATGCCAGCCCGTTCGAGCTACGACGCCAGCTGGAATATAAGACCAGGTGGCAGGGCGGCATGCTCGTGGCGGTGCCGCCGATGAACACCAGCCGCCAGTGCCCCGGGTGCGGGCACACTTCGGGAGACAACCGCAAGAGGC
>QIAN01000117.1 GCA_003225005.1 Acidobacteriota bacterium
GATACTTTCCTGCGCTGGAGGAACTCGTCGCTGCCGTGGAAACACAGTTTGGATATTGGGCTAACGGAAATGAGACCTTGCGTCGGTTATGCGCAATTACTTAAGACGCTGCGTAATATATAACCGGTGGATTCGTAAAGTCTGGTTTCGTGCACTACTGGACGGCTCGGATCACCGGTAAACCCGTGCAGTATGACCATGAGGTCCGGGCGGCAGTCAAACGTATCGACTCTACCCTGCTCGTCACCGGCATACTGCCGGCCGATGCGTTGATTGATGAAGCTCAGACCACCACGCGTTTCACATTGCTCCACATTGGTAGCTTCGGGATGATGGCAGGATTGCTCGCCGGAATAGGCATTTATGGCGTGCTTTCGTCAGCTGTTCGGCAGCGAACAGCCGAAATCGGCATCCGTATCGCTCTCGGTGCTAAGAAGCGCCAAATTCTCGAACTTGTGTTGAACGAGGGGTTCCGGTTGATGCTTATTGGGCTCAGCACTGGTCTGGCCGGTAGTTTTGTTCTCACACGGTTGATGAGTGCCATCTTGGTCGGAACTAAGCCAACCGATCCTTTGACCTTTGGGTGGAAGCTGAGGCCTCTTGGCCAGGCGATCAGAATGTAGCGTTACATGGGGTTGAAAACCGCTGGATGGAGTTTTTGCGTACCACAGGCAGTAAACATAGAGACTTTAGGATCCAAGTTGGGTTCGACGGGCGGCTGACCATCCTCCAAGGGCACTGTGCTGTTTATCACACATGCTCCAAGCGCAATCTGTCTGAAATCGAAACAAGTACAGGGTGAGAACGGGCACAAGTCTTAAATGATTGACCTGATTGACAGTCCACCCGCATTGGAGTTATCAAGTGAATCGTTTCAATTATTTTTCTGTGGGGGTTGTAACTCAGCCCCCTTCGCGATACACGACGGGAGCCTGTAGAGCTCCTCTCCCAGCTCCTTCTGGTGGTCTTGGCACCCTAGCGGCCGAGCCTCGTTGTTCCAAATAACGGCCACCCCAGCTGCAGGCGGTAATCCTCCACGGCTTAGGGTCAGTCCCTAATCGCGGGGAGGTGTGTCGACCACGCCATGGAAAATTGGGTTTCGTGTGATGAACTGCGCACGGCGTCCGGCTAAGGCGCGGTCGTGTGGGAGAGGCCAACCAGGGGTGCATGTTGAAAATTCTACCTGCCTATGCAGACGCGGTGAAGCGTTATGTTCACTTCCGATTGGCTCCTCAGGCTGACCGGGCCGAGGATGTCGTTCAGGATGTTTTTCTCGCGGCCTGCGCGAATCTTGGCGCATATCGCGGAAGCGCATCGTTCGAATCCTGGCTGTTGGGCATCGCCCGGAACAAGGTACGCGATTATTATCGCGCCCGCTTGCGCGAACCGCAGACGCTCGAAGCACTTGAAGCGGTCGAAGCCGGCACCAAGATCGAAAGTCCTTTTCCGCAGTTTGACGCCCATCTGGACAAGGAATCCGCGCGAAAAAAAACCTGGGAAGTTCTGAATCAGCTGCCGGAGAAATATCGCCGCGCGCTTCTTTGGCGCTATTGGGACGACTGTTCCGTTAAAACCATGGCCCTGCGCACCGGCAAGTCGGAAAAAGCGATGGAAAGAATTCTGGCGCGCGCCCGCGACGAGTTCCGATGGGCTTGGGATCAGCGATAAAGCATTTCTTTAACCGCCAGGCGGGATGCCTTCCTTTCGCTCGCGCGCATTTTTTTCCGCTTATCGTGTAAAAAAAGCTCTGAATATTTTCATACGGCATTCATAAATTTTGCGGGGGGTTTTCCGCCTGGCGGCGACTTTACAGGGGCGCACAGAAAAACTGTCCGCGGCTTGGGGCGTAATTCCGGCGAACCATCTCGGACTTGCGCGTCCGGTCCAAACTACTATGGAGGTCCAGAAATCATGTTTTCTGGCAAATCTGCTGTAAGGCTGTTTGGCATGTTCTCGACAGTGGCGGCATTCGCCCTACTCGGGTTCGTGCCCGGAACTCGTCTGGCTGCCCAGACCACTGGCGACGTTTACGTGTTGTCAAACTCTGAGGAAAACGCCGTGATCGTGTTCCACAGAAACGCCGATGGAACCATCGCGCGTGCGGGCAGCTTTCGTACGGGCGGCAGCGGCGCAGGCAGCGGGACCAATCCACTGCACTCACAGGGCCCAGTGATTCTGAGTGCCGACAATCGCATGCTCTTCGCTGTCAATGCGGGTAGCCATTCTATTTCCGCGTTCGCAGTGTCCGGCGATGAACTGACTCTACTGCAGACCATTTCCTCCGGTGGCGAGCGCCCTGTCAGCCTGACCGTGTCTCACGACTTGCTCTATGTGCTGAACGGCGGCGACTCCCCAAACATCACCGGGTTCCGGATCGTGCCGGAAGGCAGTCCGCTGGCGCGAATCGAGGGTTCCACGCAAGCAGTTCCCCGTGGCGAAGTCGCGGCTCCTGCTGAGGTGCTGTTTAACCCCGAAGGCAACGTTGTGTTGGTGTCCGAGACCGGCGCCAATCAAATCGCTTCCTTCACTATCAGCGAAGAGGGTCGGGCGCAATTTGATGACACCTATGCTTCCACCGGCAGCGGGCCTTTCGGATTCGCCTTCGCTCACAACAACGTCCTGGTCGGAGCTTACACCGCCAATGACGCACCGGGAGAGGCGGGCACTGGTTCCTACATGGTAACGCCTGCAGGGGATGTCAATCCGCTCAGTCCGGCAGTGAACGACGGGGGAACTGGGTCCACCTGGCTCGTGGTCACGGGCAGCGGTCAACTCGCCTTCACCACCAATACAGTTAGCGGGACCATCTCCAGCTACTCCGTTTCGCGGGAAAGCGGCAACCCCAGTCTCAGCCGCCCCGTGGCAGCTGCGTTGCGCGGCGAAGAATCCGGCAGCCTCTTCCCCTCTGACATGGCCCTCAGCAACAGCAGCCGCTTCCTGTACGTTCGCAACGGCGCGAACGGCACCGTCAGCGGCTTCCTCGTGCACGAAAACGGCAGTCTCACGCCGGTCGCGAGCGCCGAAGGCCTGCCCGAGTCAGCGGCAGGAATTGCTGCTCGCTAAAACAAGAACGTGCTGCCGCATAGCATCGCGGCAACAAGCACAAATCAGAAGGGCTGCCCAGAACATCGGGCAGCCCTTCTGCGTTTCCGGTCATACCCGATTGGATTTACAACTCTATCAGCATCACTTTGCGGGGCTGCGTCAGCGCTGCCGAATCTGGCGCGATTAGCGAAGAACGCGGATTTGCTGATCTTTAATTGTGCCGTGCTCGACCCTCCGGCTTCGCCTCCGCAACTGTATGATCTGCGCACGCCACTCAGGAAAATTGGCGAAGCCGCGCGCGAGAGTGGAGTAAAAAGTTTGTTGCTGAGCTATACAGACGCGCATAAATAAAGA
>QIAN01000512.1 GCA_003225005.1 Acidobacteriota bacterium
AAAATCAGCCCCAGACTTTGCGCCTATTCTGATCTCTTTCAACTGGCGAAAGCGGTATGAACTTTCCACTGTCCAGTTATGAAGAAGGACTGCGATTTACTTGCGGATTGTCGAAGGGAGTCTAACCATGCGCTGCTCGTGCCGAGACAAATCCGGGACACGAGAATAGAGGAGACACCTCTTGAAACATGTCAACGTTACCCCGTGGGTGAGAGGGCGAAAGCTCTCAAGTCCCACTCGACCAAAGGTTAGCCACCAGGTCGGTAGCCGAACCAAAGGGCGACCGCTGAAAGGCGGTGTCCGAAGCAGAGGTGAGGCAAGAAACCAGGCCGCGTAATCGAACTCCGAAAAATGTATAATGGTGGACAAAGGATAAGTCCGGGCAACCGGGCCGAAAGCCGACAGTATGCAGTGACTGGAAGGCAGCAGTCCTGTTCACGCCAAGGCAAGTGGGCAGGACACCACCGGGGTCTGAGAGCGGGGCATGGGTTCAATTGGGTAATCCGGGAACTCGGGAGAGCCTCCCGTCTCCTTGGGAAGCAAAGCCGGACAACGGGTGACCGGCCCAACCAACACCCTGGCGGCTGCTGGCCGACGCGGCCAGCAGGCGAACCAAACCTGGCGCAAGCCGGGAGGGACACAAACCAGAGCGCGTCAACCCAAGGTACCGGAAGGGAGCCGAAAGTGGACCGACCGGGACGGACGAAGGCAGTCGTAGCAACGCACAGTACCGCGGGGCAGGGGAAGACTCCTGCCCGGAAGCGTGGGGAACCGAGGCCCAAGGGACCCACGATAACGCTCGCAGGAGCGCGGGAAGGCAATGCCGGGCATGACGTCTGTGCCAAGGAAAGGCAGGAGGGACATTGAGCTCACTAACTGCCTCAACGAAACTGGCGCGGATTGCGGAACAGTCAAAACAGAATCCGGCCATGGTGTTCATCACCCTGGCCCATCAGATGGATGAGGGCTTTCTAACGGAAGCCTTCTACCAACTGCGCAAGGACGCGGCGCCGGGCATCGACCAGATGACCGTCACCGAATACGAAGTCAACCTGGGGGAGCGAATAACCGACCTGCATCGACGACTTGTGAACGGGCAATACCGTGCGCAACCGGCACGGCGAGTGTGGATACCCAAGGGAGACGGGGGCCAGCGACCGCTGGCCATCCTGGTGCTGGAGGACAAGATCGTGCAACGGGCCGTGGCAATGATACTGGAGGCCATTTACGAGCCGTATTTCTATGACTTCTCGTTTGGTTTTCGGCGACATTTCAGCGCGCACGGGGCAGTTATCTACCTGCGGCAACAGTGTCTGAAGCTGGGCATCAACTGGATAATTGATGCCGACATCCGAAAGTTTTTCGACACCATTTCGTGGGAACAACTGCGCACCATCCTCCAGAAACGCATGAACGACGGGGCTATCCTGAGACTCATCGGGATGTGGCTGCACGTGGGCGTGATGGAGGAGGGGCAAGTGGTTAACCAGGAAGTGGGCACCCCGCAAGGGGCACCGGTCTCACCAATCCTGGCAAATATCTTTCTGCATGTCGTGCTGGATGAATGGTTCCAGAATGAAGTTCGCCCGCGGATGGGCGGGAACTGTTTCCTGGCCCGGTATGCGGATGATTTTGTCATGGGTTTCAGTTTGAAAGGCGACGCGGAGCGAGTTTTCAAGGTTCTGCCCAAGCGGTTCGAGCGGTTCGGGCTGAGCATCCACCCGGAGAAAAGCCGGATGGTGCAGTTTAGCCGGCCGTATTGGAAGTGCGGCAAGGGGCCTGGGAGCTTTGCGTTTCTGGGTTTCACTCACTACTGGGCCAAGACGCTCAAGGGTGGGTGGACCATCAAGCGAAAGACCCAGGGCAAGCGGCTCTGCCGTTTCCTGAGCGGGATAGGGGACTGGTGTAAAGAGAACCGGCACGAGCCAGTGGCTGAACAGCACAAGACGTTGAGCACCAAACTCCGAGGGCACTATGAGTATTACGGAGTGAGGGGCAACTTCAAGATGCTGGAGGTGGCCTACGAACACACGCGAATGATGTGGAAGAAGTGGCTCCGACGGCGCAACTCGAAGGACCGTATGGGTTGGGACAAATTCGCGCAACGAGTCGAGCAGGCATTCGTACTGCCGCTCCCGCGAATTATCCACGTGTTTTGATGGGCAGCAACAGTCATGTCGCCTGCGGTCTCGTAAGCTGCAGGTTCTTGGTCCGAAGGGGCCATTACTGACGAACCTTGTGACCGAATTGGTCACGCAGGGGTCCGTGGGGGGCGTCGGGCGCAAGCCCGGCCCCTACCCGGCACCGAACCGCCGTTTGCGCTTGGGACCGGTGCCTTGGAGTTTGGAAGCTTTGACAAGTCAGGGCCCGGCGGTCGGTGAGCTCTGTCGTTAGGCCACATGAGCACGTCTCGCACAGGCATCACGATTGCAGCGCTGCCCGGTGTTGTGATGCTCGCGTTGTTTTACTCGTTGGCGATTCACATGCACCAGAGTCTCGGCGGCTGGCCCACGTCCATCGGCGAGCGTGGCTTTCCTCTCGCTTTGGTCATCCACTCTGCAATCACCGTGAACTTCTGCATA
>QIAN01000113.1 GCA_003225005.1 Acidobacteriota bacterium
GGCTTGCAGGCACCCAAGAACGGCAAGCAGGAAAGGGCACGCGCCACGCGCAGACCGTCTCCAGAGAATGACGTTCGAAGACCGGGAAGGTGGGGTGTGGATCAAAGCCGAATGTCCCAGGTTGGTACCTAAAAGTACACGCTTGGTGGCGAGCTGTTCAAGTCGCGGGATTTGGGAGGGTGCTCAGAGGACTCCATGACTGTAGTTTCGGCACTGATCACAAAACATTGCACCGCCCACGCCTCAGACGCCTTCTTGACGATTTTGAAGGCCGACGGAAACCGAGAAGTTGTTGAAGACCAAAAACCCAAAGTGGTACCTGTGAAACACTGGCGCGCGGTGCATTAACGTACTGGGGATTGGCTCAATTTGGGCAGTGGTCAACACTCGACTGGCTGCCTTATGATCCGCTGAAAAAAGTTGTCCGTGATGTGCTCGAGGATTGCGGCATCACTATGCAGCAGACCCCTAGTGGCTCGCTATACATTTGGGTGAACGAGGGCAAACTCCCGCTGTGACACGCCCTGTGTTCGCCATGGACACAACGTAAGCGGTAAGTTAGGTGCATCTGGCAAATGGCTCGTACCCGGGAGATCGCGCACTATTTTGCGTTCTGCTGAGACCAACCGATATAGTAGCGGCATGAGCCGCGTGCAAGTCCACAAGATCTGGGTACAGCAGTGCCGGGCGACCCGCGGTATCAAAAGGCGATTCGGGGTCAAGAGCGCACTGGACTATCTGATCGGGGAGAAGCTCATGAGCTTCGCTGATGCAGCAGAGCAGCATCCAGAGTTCGCTACCGAGCTTCCACGGTTTCAAGCTACGGTGTGGAACGTCTTCAACCCCTATGAGCTTGCGGGTTATCTCAGTAGCCTTAAACCTACGAAGAGGAAGAAGATGCGAGAGCTTCTCTACGTTAACAGTTCCTCGAGCTCGCGCAGGGCAAGCTAGACCAAATCTGGTAGATCCTCACGTGGAATCAGCAGACGGATAGATCGAGCCTGCCCAGGGGTTCGCTCGATAAGGCCATTCCCCTCGAGCGTCAGGATCATCTGGTGTACGGAAGGCCTTACTCCACTCCGAAGGCGAGCCCGACAGGCTAAGAAGATCCCACGCTTCGCTGAAGAGAATTGACAGGTGGATTCGCTTGGGCAATCGGCCCTTCGGGTCCGTGCGCCGCATCCGAATACATGAACTGCACGGGAACGGTACCGCTTTTGTCCGTTAGTTCCACTTCCTGAAATACCTCGGTCAAATTTCCGCCGGCCTCGGACACCGGATAGTCGCCGCACTCTTCGCCCTGATCCGATACCCATCCCAGGAAAAAATTGGCATCGGGGTTGTTGCCGGCGCGGATTGCATCTTCCACATCCGCATCGGTCCTCGCCTCATTCAGTTCGTGATAGAAAGTGGCCACGACATTCTTCCACGGCTGGTCAAATACCGGAATGCCGTTCACCGTGCCGTCGGCTTCCGTTTGCGAATAGACGCCGACCGCGTAATAAACCGTGTCGGTGCCCGAGGCATGCACCGAGCCGTGGTAACCACCGAGCCCGTTGAGTGAATCCGCGTCATCCTGGACCACGATGACTTTTCGTTTCACTGCTGGCTTTTTGACCGCGGCAGACGCATGCTGTGCGCCGCCCGTGAGCGTGCTGTCGGTATTCAACACGGCTCCCGGCGGCAAAATGACGTTGAAGACCGTTGAGGTCAGGTCATGGGCGGTGAGCTTGCCTCCGTTGTAGAAGGTCGTCACTATCTGCTCGACGTCGCCTTGTGAAATTACCTGCGGCGCGGAGCCAGGCAGGGTCTGCGAGCCATCAAAGTTAGTGGTAATGGGACCAGGAAAGTATTGCACCATAACGTTATTGAGATTCCGGTCGGACATCGCCGCGGCCAAAGCCTTATCGACATTTGCGATGTCGTTTGGATCCCATGCATCGCCACCGACATAGAAATTCATGAATCGCAAGTTCTGAATTGTTTTCCCGCCCTGATACTTCAAATCGTGATCTGGACTGGGAGCAATTCCCGGCACAATCGCTTTCGGGATGGGAGACCCAATACGTTTCCGCAAAGCCTTCTCCGCCTTGGAGCCTCTCCGGACATACACGTTCATCGGACGACGGTGTTCTTTACTCTCCTTCGTGGTCATATTTACCTCCTTCAGTCTTTGCTGCCTGCTACCAGTGGGATACCAGCCGTCGCCGAATTATTCTCGGGTGCACTTGCACCGGATACGACCGATTGTGACGTCTAAACGTTCAGCCCATCTTCCAAAACCCAACTCCGACCCTGGGAACCGCACTCGATCACCGATGTGGCCGGCGTGGTTTCGGCAGTGGTTTTGGTTTCGGCCGGGGCTTCGGCCCGGTCGCTGCGGTTTCCGAGGTACCGGCACTGGCACCGAAGTTCCTCCACCTCCGCCGCGGCCCAGCGCGGTTGGTGGCAGAAGGTTCGGTGGCGCGAGCGGCGCTTGCGTCGGATCAAAACAATCGGACATATCATCGGACGTATCGAGCCGCGGATTGACGGACTGAATGCCAAGCAAGGTTTGGCAGAATTTCACCAAGCTGATGTGTGAGTGTTGCGTCGGCGAGACAAATCCCTTCCGCGCGTATGGACTGATGACAAGACAAGGAACGCGGGAGCCGTAGCGAAACTGCTGGCCATCAAACTCCGGATGCGCGTCCCCTGGATACTGCGCTCGCTTGCTGTCCCATTGTTCAACATTAGGGGGAACAACGTGGTCGTACCATCCGCCCCAATCATCCCATGTAACAAAAACGACCGTTCGCGGCCACAAACCGCCATCCACAATCGCCTGAATCTGCTGGGCAGTCCATTCCGAACCGAGTGTAATGTTTTGTATCGGATGTTCGCTATAGGCGGGATTACCGTCCCCGTAAACCCACGAGACGGAGGGTAGCTGGCCTGCCGCTGCCTGATGGGCAAACAAATCACGGGTGTGATTCCCGGGAAGTGCGGCTAGCTCGCGGATGTAGTGAAACGCGTATCCGCCGTAGTTGCCCCAGGTAAGTCCTGCTTTCTGCAATGCGAGCGGAAATGATTTCAAATCGTATAAATTCTTTGGCGTCGAGCTGAAGGGAGGATTGTTGATTACGGGAGAATCCGCCGTTATCAGCATGAGGTGGCTGGGCGTCGAGGGCCCCGCTACTTCTGAAAAAAAGTGGTCCCATAGCGTGTATTGGCGCGCCAGAGCAAAATAGCAAGGAATATCCGCCTCCCGGTATTGCGCCCGATACCGCCGCTCTGTATCACGCTTGATCCACGTTTCATGACGATGGTTCGGATCGCCGGATGGAGGATTCTGCGCCGTGCCCAGTTGGTTATCGCCCTCCGAATGCGGGAAGGTGCCGAAATAGTTGTCGTAGGTGTGGTTTTCCTTGATGATGATGACCACATGGTCTACTAGCGGACTCAGCGATGATGCGACACTGGCTGTCGCTTTCATCTTTATCCCTTCCTTCCAAGTCCTCGAGTGGGGCAGGACTAAAAGGCATAGCCGGGCTAAGGGACGATTCTTAATCGAGTCTTACCTACTGGAACGAGAGCTGGGGTCTTTATTCCCTACAACTCTTTGAACAATACACGTTTTTGCCGCCTACATCTTCGAAACAGTCCCATTCGCGACAGTGTTGGCAACCCAGGCTTGCAGCGTTTCGCAAGGCCGTCAAATCTTCACGCCCTACTTCGGATACCAGTCCAGCAGCCGGACTTCAATGCCGGTTCCTTCCAGTCCTTTTTGAAATACTCCGAGATCGGAGCCGCGATAGTGATAGGGGATGACTATCTTCGGGTGAAATGCTTTCACCGCTTCAGCCGCCTCGTCCGGTGGCATGGTATAGGGCAGATTCATGCACACAAAAGCCACGTCGATATTCTTGAGCTTGCGCATCTCGGGCACGCCTTCGGTGTCACCTGAAAAGTAGAAGCGCTTGCCGCCGTAAGTGAGGACGTAGCCATTGCCGCGTCCTTTCTCGTGGAAAAGCTTCCCGGGCGCAGGACCGCGCTTCAGGTTGTAGGCCGGGATCGCCTCAATCGTCCAATTCTCCCAGGTCTTGGTTTCTCCGTTGGCGATGGGTTTGGCGGTGGTCACGGTCTGCACCACGGCGGGCGGCGCCAGGATCTCCGTTCCATCCTTCGTGATTTCCCTGTCCGCGTCCGGATCCATGTGGTCGCCGTGAATGTCGGTGATCAGAATCAAGTCGGCCTTCGGCTGGCCGGCGAACTTCACAGGTTTGGCGGGATCAAGGTAGATGACCTTTCCTCCCGCCTCGATCAGCGTGCTGGCGTGATTCAGCGGCGTGATCTGAACAGGCCCGGACGAAGTCGGGAAAGTCTGTGTTTGACTTGTGGCATGCGCAAAGGGAGACAAAGCCAGAAGAAGGGCCAAACTGGGGATTAGCTTCATGGTTGACCTCGCGGGCAGATGCCCGACTCTCTTGCGATGATAGACCTCAAAGGACCCGTGTGGCTGGCGGGCTTGGAGCCTTGGCTCTTGTCCAAATCAACCGGTCGCGGGTTTCCGGGCTAGGAACGTCTCCCTATGCAACGCCTGCCTCGGCAACCATCACGCGCTTAGCGCGGATATTGCTATGGAATTGGGGGAACGCGGGAGACTTCGAAAATCGTCTGCTAGGGCCGGCCAATTTAACAGCTTTGGGCTCGGACTCTTCCAAACTGCTGTCAGGTTTGCGCACGGCTTCTGCATGATCATCAGATGCGCACATGACGTGCCGCCCACATAATCCAAGTGCCACTGTCCTTGGGCTGATCGGAAAGGCCGGATGTCTTTGGATCAAGCGGCCAGACGATCAGCCATCCAGCCCACTTGTGGGGAGTTCCGCTGGTCGCCCAAGGATCAGTGGCACTCCAATCGCTCTCGCCGGCCAGTTGGTAAATAATTCCGGGCTGCGTGTTGGTGGGCTTGGGCTTGTGCGCCATCCCGTCCGAATTCCACTGCATGGCGGCGTCCATGCAGGTCGGGCCGTCGGCGACAACTCCGACGTGGCCAGCAACGCAAGTGAAACCATTATCGCCGTCGCGCAGAACGGTCATGCCCTTGTCATCCATGTCCACGACCTTGGCGCCGCTGGCATGCTCCCGCAGAACGCCGAGACCCGCCTGCCTCAAGCAGTTGCAACCCGCTTGTGGCCGTGGAGTGCTAACCGCGAATGACGGCCGAGAGCGGATTACCTCCCGTATGGTTGGCAGCTCGCCATCAATCGTTAGCTAACCTCACGCGTAAAATGCAACCTGCATCTCCTGCCTGTGATTCCTACCTGTAAGACGACCTTCCACTGCGAACAATGAGCGTGATGGCGGCGGCCAGCCACCAGAGCGCCTGGAGATGAGGGGTTCGAAGCGCTATCGCCTGATCACACGTGTATGGACAGATTCTGGATGCGGAAGGTCTTAGAGTAGTTGGGGAGAGGATCGATGAAGGGCACAATCACTACTTCTTCACCTTGAAGGCCTGATCCCGTTGCCCCCTTATCCCGCTAAACTTGTTGGCTGTTTGCAGATCGGGCAAGGTTTAGTCATCGTGTAAATCATAGTCTTGCTCCTCGGCTGGTGGACGCCGTAACGTTTGACATCCACCTCTCGACGATCACACATGCTTAACGGCGATTACGTTATCTGTTATCCGGATTGCTGTGACGCCAGTTCCAGTAGCCATTCTGCTGCCGAGTGTTCAACTGAACGAAAGCACGCCTTTGGTGGTGCTCGGTCTGATACCGCTGGTACGAGCGGTCTTCATTGCCGTCCCAAGTGTGATAGTCCTTGTGGCCCTTGTCGTAGTATCGCTTGTTGATTTCGCCTTGCCTGTTTTCTTGGTTCCTGTCACCTTGCCTATTTTCTTGGTTCCTGTCGTCTATCCACCGGAGCCGAGTTCAACGTGATCGAAGCTTTGCCGATTTGAGTGTTGGGATCAAAACAAAGGTTTGGATCAGGCGGAACGCTACGGCTGCCAATTGCATGTCGCGGATAGCTCAACAATTGTATATTCGGTACGTATCGGGCCCCCGCAACCAACCTCTAACTTACGGACCGATTCAGTGCAGCTGCAGATCGAGAGCATAGATCTCCTGGCTGCTTTGGTCGCGCATCAGCAGGGGAGCATCGTCTGCCCCCAACCCCAGCCAGGAGGCCCAAGGGTCTGAGCCTCGGGGCACATCTTTCGCACTTTCCAGCCGCTGCAATAGTCCGCCAGGCACGCTCACCCGGACGATGTCGTCTCCCTGGCTGTAATCTTCCAGGTAAACATAGCGACTGTCATGCGACCAATTGTCATAGGCGAAGGTGGCTTGCGCCAGTTGAGACCATTTCCGGGTCGCGAACTCATATAGCATCAGCTTCTTGGAGTCCGCGCTCAACGCCGCCAGATAGCGCCCATCCGGCGATACCCGCGGACTGAAAAGGCCCTGGGAGCCAGGCACGGGCGAAATTTGCCGTGTGTCCAGGTCGAGGATCTCAATCCCCGACTCGGATGAACTGGCGTATTGCAGCCAGGGCATGTGGCCGTATACTAGCGATTTGCCGTCGGGCATCCAGTTGAGGTCGCTCTCGTTTACCTGCTCGTCGGTCAACGGCTGGGGGGTGCCTCCCTGGGACGAGATGAGATATAGCTTCCACGACTGGCCCGGCTGTGAGGCCATGAAGGCGATCTGTTTGCCGTTGGGCGACCAGTGTGGCAGATGCACCTGCAGGGGAGGATAGGTGAGCTGCGAGCGATCGCTGCCATCCAGCTTGCTGCGCCACAGGGTGTGGTCGGGATATCTTACGTAGGTGAACCCCTGTCCATCGCGGGTGAAGTCCAGTTCGCCGGCAGAAATCCCAGTGAGATAGGGCAGAAACTGACGCGCATTATGATCGTAGCGCTGCAGCTCAAACCGCAACTGCTGTCCCACTACGAACAACTTCTTGCCATCGTTGCCGGGAACGGGAGAGAGAAAGGCCAGCGGCCCGGCTGTCAGCTGCTGCGGAGCATCGCGGCGCCCGCTCAGCAGCGAACTCGTTTCCGCCAGCGCCCAGATGTCATGGCTGCTGCCCCGCGAGCTTTCAAAAAAGAAATACTTGCCATCGCGCGTCCAGTTTCCGCAGCACTCTTGCGAAGGCTGGTTCCATCCCGCTGGAAGTACCGGACGAAGGCTCTTGCCGTCGGCTTGCACTTCCCACAACGCGGAAATGTTTTTCTCGGCATCTTGCAGCGTGAAGCGGATGCGACGGCCGTCGGGAGAGAAACGCAAGTTCATGGCCGCACCAGGAAGCGTGGTCAACTTGCGTCCCTGGCTGCCATCCGCCCGGATCATGTACAGGTTGGAACCGTTGCCGTACAAAATGGACTGGCCATCGAGAGTCCAGGTGGCGGCGTGGGCAAACACATTACCCACCCGGCGCGGCGAGCCGGCCGGAATGGGCAGTTGCCACAGCGGCGTCTCGGTTTGGGTGCCGCCTACCTCGCTGGCTATCAGCAGCGCCGAATGATCCGGAGAGATGTCATAAATATCGGTGCCAGCCAGAGGGGTCTCCAGGGGCGCGCTTTCCCCACCCACCCCTGATACCTGCTGCAGCCCGAACTGCCCGCTTTTCTCTTCTGAAAAATAGATGCGGGCGCCGTCAGTGACCACCGAGGACTTGGGCAGGCCGTCCCTGGTTAACTGTAGCGAGGCCACTACCCGTGCGGGCGTGGCCGGCGACCGCAGCCACAGGGTCAGGGTCACGGCGGTCGCCGCCACCGCGATGGCGCCCAGAACCATGATTCGATCAGAAAGCCTTCGCCCTGTGGGCGGCGGCGCCGCCGTCTGTCTCCAGGCCCGCAGCGGTCCCGATTCCAGGTCGCGCTTCAGGCGTTTCAGATCGGCCCGCACTTCCGCCGCCGACTGGTAGCGCAAGTCGCGATCCTTTTCCATCGCCTTGTTGATGATGCGCTCGAGTTCTGGCGGGACCTCAGTGTTCAATTGTGCCGGCCCCTGGGGTGTTCGGTGCAGGATGGCATCGAAGGTCTCCATCGCAGTCTCGCCGACAAAGGGCAGTCGGGCCGTGGCCATCAGGTACAACACCACGCCCAGAGAGAAAACGTCGCTGCGCGGGTCCAGTTCTTTGTTCAGCGCTTGCTCCGGCGACATGTAGCTCACCGTGCCCACCGTTTGGCCGCCGTCGTCAGGCCCCCATGGTGTCACTGCCAGCGCCGACGTGGGCGCATCGATGGCTTGCGCCACGCGACGCTCCAGCATGGACTTGGCCACTCCGAAGTCCAGTACCTTGATCGGGCCGCGTTGGAGCAGGAAGATGTTCCCGGGCTTGATATCGCGGTGCAGAACGCCCTTTGTGTGCGCGGCATCGAGCGCTTCCGCAATCTGGATCGCCGAGTCCAGCACCTGCTCCAGAGGCAGGGGGCGGCCACGCATGACCTCGCCGAGGGTCTTCCCTTCCAGCAACTCCATGGCGATGAAACTCTGACCGGCGGCTTCTTCAATCTCGTAAACCGTGCAGATGTTGGAATGGTTCAGGGCGGAAGCGGCACGCGCTTCCCAGCGCAAGCGCTGCAGAGCCTGCGCGTCCTCGCCGACGTCATCCGGAAGAAACTTGAGTGCCACGTGCCGGCCCAGGATCAGGTCTTCCGCTTCGTACACTACTCCCATCCCTCCGGCGCCCAGCTTGCGCACCAGCCGGTAATGAGAAATCGTTTGTCCGATGCTTACGGTTGTGGGGGGCATTGCGCAGAAATCAGGGCCTGCCGGGAACAGCTCGCTTGTTGCAACGGCCCGACCGCTGAGTTTACCGCCACACGTAGCATAAAACAACCTGCGTCTGCAGCACTTGCAGCACTCGCAGCACTTGAGGCGGTCGGGCAGGAATTGGATGGGTTACTCGAACAGCAGGTCTAAACCCCTGCGGGGGGCTTCGCAAGGGTCGTCCGGTGCAGGACTGCGCGAGCTTTGCAGATATGATGGCATGACTTTGAGAAGGGCACCGGCTTCCAGCCGCACCGCCCACAGCCCCAAGATATGCGGTTGGAAACGTTGTCCCATCTGTCCAGTCCCGGTTTTTAATCCGTTCGTCAATCCGTTCTGGTGCTTTTTTAACTTCACGCCCGCCTTGAAGCCGCCGGTCGAGGATAATGGACACATGTTGCCTACGCCGGGTGTGCGTGGTTTTATGGGAGACAAAACCCCGATCTGTCGATCAGAGTGGAGATTGACCGGGTTGGAGGCTATAAAATACGATGCGCGGACTGAGGATCTGTTTATATGAACAGGCGTGATGCGCTACGGCTGCTGGCGACGGGCGCGGCGCTCCAACTGGCGCCAGGTAATCTGTTGGCAGCGCTTCGTGATGCGCGGGCGCTGCTCGGAACGCAGACCACGGTGCGCACGTTGGATCTACACCAACGCGCAACCGTAACGGCAATTGCAGAGCTCATCATTCCCAAGACCGACACACCGGGCGCTACCGACGTTCGCGTAGCCGAGTTCATCGATCTGATTGTGACGGAGTGGTACGACGCGGAGGAGCGGACTCATTTTTTGAATGGGCTGGCCGATGTGGACGTCCGCACGCAGGCATTGTTTGGAAGGAACTTTGTCGATTCCTCACCCGGTCAGCAGACACAGATTCTGACAGTTCTGGGGCAGCAAATGAGCGAGGAGGCCGACGCACTTCAAAATCACGCCCGCCAATACCGGGATTCACCCCCGCAGCCGCAGAAGAACTTCTACTACATGCTGCGAGGTCTGACTCTGATGGGTTACTACACATCCGAAGCCGGGGCCACTCGGGAACTGGATTTTCAAATTATTCCTGGTCGCTTCGACGGTTGCGTTGACGTCCGGGCCAGCAGGGAGGAAGGGGAAAACTAGTGAGGGATGAAACCACCTACGACGCGATTGTGATCGGCTCCGGAATGACGGGCGGCTGGGCCGCAAAAGAATTAACCGAGAAGGGGCTAAGAACGCTCGTGCTCGAGGCTGGGCGTTCGATTGTTCCCGAGGAAGACTATGTCGAGCATGTTCCGCCGTGGGAGGTTAAATTTCGGGGAATGCGGGATCGCCATCGGCAACTGGAAGATCAGCCGATTCAGAGCACCTGCTACGCCTGCGATGAGTGGTCGGCAAAGTTTTTTGTAAGCGACAAAGAGCATCCCTACACGACCGAGCCGGGCAAGCCGTTCCGGTGGATAAGGGGCCGACAGGTGGGTGGGCGCTCCATAATGTGGGGCCGCCAGGTTTATCGATGGAGTGACCTGGATTTTGAGGCCAATCTTCGCCAGGGAATCGCGATTGATTGGCCTATCCGTTACGCAGATATCGCGCCGTGGTACGACTACGTGGAAGATTTCATCGGAATCAGCGGAGAGCCTCTGGGACTTTCACAATTGCCCGACAGTAAATTCCTGCCGCCAATGCAGCTTAACTGCGCAGAGACGGCAGTCCGGGATGCGATTGCGAAACATTTCGGCGGAGAGCGCGTCCTGACCATAGGGCGTGTGGCGATTCTCACCAAGGATCATCGCGAACGGGCGGCTTGCCACTACTGCGGTCCGTGTGAAAGAGGATGCATCACGCGATCGTACTTCAGCAGCCTCAACGCCACCTTGCCCGCGGCGGAAAAGACCGGACGTATGACGCTGCGCCCGCACAGCGTTGTGCACAGCATCAGCTTTGACAGGCGCACGCGACGAGCGACCGGCGTAAGGGTGATCGATGCGAAGACACGCGCGATTTCGGAAGTTCGTGGCAAGCTGATTTTCCTGTGCGCTTCAGCGCTTGAATCGGTGCGCATCCTATTCAATTCGGCTACGTCGGAGTTTTCACATGGGCTGGCCAACTCGAGCGGAGAGCTTGGTCACAACCTGATGGATCATGTGAAGGGCGGCGGAGCGGGTGCGTTTATTCCCGGTGGTCAAGACAAGGTTGTCTTCGGAAGACGGCCCAACGGGATTTACATTCCGCGATTTCGAAACGTGAAGACGAAGCAGCTCGAGTTCTTGCGAGGATATGGTTTCCAGGGCGGAGGACATCGTCAAGGATGGGAGCGGGGAATTGCGCAAACAGGATTTGGACCCGAGTTCAAGAAATCTCTGAGCCGGCCCGGGCCGTGGCGTTTCACCTTTAACGGGTACGGCGAATGTTTGCCCAACCACGACAACTATGCCGAGCTCGACAAAGAGACGGTGGACGCATGGGGAATTCCAGTGCTGAAGATCCACTGCGCATTTGGCGAGAACGAGTACGCGATCCGGAAGGATATGTCGATTGCAGCGGCGGAGATGCTTGCCGCGGCGGGAGCACGCGACATCGAGCCCTTCACGGACGACGATCCACCGGGTTTTTCGATTCATGAAATGGGAACAGCCCGGATGGGCCGGGACCCAAAGACTTCGGTGCTCAATTCCTACAATCAGGCGCATGACGTTAAGAACCTGTTCATCACCGATGGAGGAGCCATGGTTTCGTCGTCATGCGTGAATCCATCACTCACCTATATGGCACTGACGGCGCGAGCCTGCGATTATGCTGTGCAGCAGATGAAGAGGGGAGAGCTCTGACGCGATGATTGGCAGCCGGCGGCAATTTCTAAAGGGACTCGCCGCGTTAGCTCCGATGATTGCACGCGCAGGAAAAGAGCCCCGGTTGCGGCTGGCATTCTCGACCCTGGCCTGTCCCCGCTGGGACTGGAAAAAGATACTGGGCTTTGCCGGGCAACATGGCTTCGCGGCCATCGAACTGCGCGGTCTTGAAGGCAACCTGAATTTGCCGTCACATCCGATCTTCGCTGCGCAACACATCGAACAGACCAAGCGAGAGATACGCGCCAGCAAGCTGCGGATTGCGTGCGTAAGCAGTTCGGCCGTTTTGCACGTCGCCGATTCGGAGCAGCGCACAAAGGAACTGGGCGACGCGCGGCGGTTCATTGATCTGGCGGCAACCCTCGGAGCACCGTACGTGCGTATTTTTGGCGGCAAAGCAGAGTCTGACAAGAGCCCAATGCCGAGCGAAGAGATAAAGGCCCGCGTGGCCGCGGGCTTGCGCGAACTCGGGAAATACGCGGGTCCGCGCGACGTGACCGTGCTGATTGAATCCCACGACCATTTTACAGCTTCGTCGACTCTGAAGGACGTATTGCGCGGAGCCGATTCCAAACACGTCGGACTTCTCTGGGACGCTCACCACACCTTCGCCACCTCGAACGAAGAGCCGGAATTTACGGTGGGACAATTGGGACCCTGGGTCCGCCATACCCACCTGAAAGACTCGATCGGAAATGGCGAAGATCGCAAGTATGTGCTGACTGGGCGAGGGAACGTGCCCATCCAGCGCCAAATCAAGTCGCTCCGATCAATTGGATACAAAGGGTTCTACTGTTTCGAGTGGGAGAAGCTGTGGCATCCTGATTTGGAGGACCCGGAGATCGCCATCGCGGATTTTGCGCGCGTGGTCGGCCAATGCTGAGGAAGTGCGCGAGAGTGTGACTCTTAAGTTTAGTATCTCCAGAATTCGACATCTTGCGGCACACGGATGGGTCCAGTAAAGGCAGGCGAATCAGAAATATCTGACGGAGTTCGGCCCGGCCTTACGCTAATCCGCCGCCATCCACCAGCAGGTGCGCGCCCGTGATCCAGTTGGCCATGTCGCTGGCGAGGAAGAGGACGGCGTTGGCAACATCACTGGGCGTGCCCACACGATGAATGGGGCGATTGGCCGCATCTTCCGTGAACCTGCGCGGGTCATCCCCCAGTTGAACGCACTCGCTCTTGAGCATGGGGGTGTCCACGTCACCGGGACAGACGCAGTTCACCCTGATGTTATCTTTCCCGTGGTCAATCGCCATGGCTCTTGTCAGGTTAAGCACGCCGGCTTTGGCTGTGCAATAGGCGGCAGCCCGCGACCCGCCCTTCAAGGACCATCCCGAGCCGGTATTAATGATGCTGCCTCCGCCGCCGCGGATCATGTGAGGAATCACTTCCCGCGAGAGCCGATAGACGCTTTTCAGAGTTACATCCAGGACCAAGTCCCATTCGTCTTCCTGCAATTCGAGGACAGTCTTGCGAATGACAATTCCCGCGTTGTTGCATAGGACATTTATTTTGCCGAAACGCTCGACGGTCTTCGTCGCGGCTTCGGCGCAATCGTGGCTGGATCGAACATCGCAACGGATGAATACCGCCCTGTCTCCCCGCTCCGAAATTTTCGAAACCGTCTCGATTCCACCTTGCTCATCGATGTCGAGGACTGCTACCACCGAACCCATGCCCGCGAGCGCGAGTGCGATGCCACGGCCGATGCCGGAAGCAGCCCCCGTCACCATCGCGACCTTGCCCTCCAGCGACAGGAGTTGAGCGGCTCTTTCAGGAATGTTCATGCAGGAATGTTACGCGACGGCAACTGCATCGAACGCTTTCTCTGCCGCAGCCAAAGTCAAATCCACATCTTCGTCGGTATGGGCCAGCGTCACAATTGAATGTAAGGACGCGGCCGGTGTGGTGTAGACGCCATATTCGAACAGCTTCAGAACAAATCGCTGGTAAGCTTTGCGATCTACGTACTGGCAGAATTCGCGAGAGTCGTGGATTGTGCTCTTCTCGGTAAACATTAGCTGAAACATCGGCCCAACCCGCTGCACGATAGTGGAAAGCTGCTTCTTCTTAAAGATCCCAATCAGGCCATCGCAGAGCTTGTCAGCAATTCTCCAGGTATGCCGGAATGCGGCAGAGTTATTTTCAGTGAGCTTCTGAAGGCTGGCGCGCGCGGCGTGCAGCCCAATGCGCGAACCATTGTGTGTTCCGTAGTGCAGAACGCCACCCCAGGCCAATGCGTCCATAATTTCAGCTCGGCCCGCGAACGCGGCCACTGGAAGACCGCAGCCTAATGCTTTGCCCAAGGTCACGAGATCGGGCATCAACTTGTAATATTCTGCGCAGCCGCCGGGAGCGATGCGGAATCCAGTCACCGTCTCGTCCAAGATGAAAAGAATGCCGTTCTGCCTGGCGAGTTCTTGCACACCCTGCAGGTATCCGTCGGCAGGAGGAATCACACCCATATTGGCCATGATTCCTTCGGTGATAATCGCGGCCACCCGTCCCGGATGATTTTCGATGACGCGTTCCAGCGCTGGCAGATCGTTCCAGGGAACCACGATGGTATCGTCCAATGCGTGCTGATTTAATCCTGAACTGTCCGGAATCTTAATCGGATCGCGCGGATGGCCCATTGCCGTGACCGGCAATGGGTTGGAACTAATTAGCAGATCGTCATACCAGCCGTGATAGTGGCCTTCGAACTTGATGATCTTCGGCCTGCCCGTGTACCCGCGAGCCAGCCGCAGCGCAGCCATGACCGCTTCCGTACCGGTGTTGGCGAAACGGACGCGTTCGGCACAGGGAGCTAACTGGCGCAGCAATTCAGCGACTTCTATCTCGATCTCGGTTGCGGTTGCGAAGTGAGCGCCGGTCGAAGCGGCGTCGGAAATGGCGGCGGCTACGGCGGGGTGCGCATGGCCAAGTGGCAACGCGCCAAACGCCATCATCCAATCGATGTACTCGTTGCCGTCGACGTCGTAAATTCGGGAGCCGCTTCCACGCTCCATGAACAGCGGGTAGTCACCATAGTTAGCGGGGCCGCGAGACGATGAACTACTGCCCTCGATAAGGATGTCGAGAGTCCGCTGGTACAACTGCTTCGATTTCTCGGTGCGCAGGGCCACCCTTCATCTCCTGGGTATGGTTACGAAAACGAAGGCAGTCAGTCCCTTTCGCGCATCTCGCCCTCAATTGCGCGAGCCTGCGCAGCGCCCGCGCCGCCTTTGCCGTCCTCGTGCGCCTTCTGCCAGTCGGCTTCACTTAGCACGGAGATCGCCTCCAGCCTTTTGTTTTTTAGGCCAGAGTTGATTGCCGATAGTTCTCTCTGCGTGAGTTTCTGGAAGTCCGTGATCACGTCTTCTAGCTCATGCGCCAGAGCAGCGGTGCGGGCCTCCTGATAATCGGTGGGCCGCCCCTCGTAACCAACTACGCTCCCATAGACTCGGCCGATGTGTTCGCGGATGCGTTCTTCCCCGGTGATCATGCCGCCTTCCTTGGTGGCCACGATCTTGGAGCGAAATTCGTCACATTTACCAGCCAGCTGCTGCAGTTGCGGCCGCAGGGAATCTTTTTGTGGCAGTTTGGCAACGCGCGCATTGGCGGCATCGCGCAACCCTTCAATTGCATCCACTGCATAGGTCATGTGACCGAGAAGGCTGTAGAGCTTCATGGACAAATCGAATTGCACCTTACGATCTTCCAGAGAAAATTTCGCGCGCGGATCGAGCACGACATTCAGCGGTTCGGTGTAAACCTGATCTCCCTTTGTCAACTTCACCGTGTAAGTTCCGGGCAACACGCGCGGCCCTTCAGCAGCTTCAAACAGCGCGGTCGCAGCTGGCGGAACGGCGGGAGGCTTCAGATGCATCGACCACCTCGCCCGGTTCAGCCCTCGATGCTTGCTCCCGGCAACCGCGTCGACAAGCTTTCCGTTCGTATCGAAGATCTCAACCTTAAGATCGCCAAAGATATGACGGCCCTTCTGGTAATAGGTGATGAGCGCATCCGTGGGCCGGTTGGGTCCACGGAAGGTCTCATTACCTTCGGGCCAGCCGCCTTCAACGTGGAAGTACTGAATCGCAGGCCGCCCCGAAATTAGAACCGCGTTCTTGGCCATGACTTCGGGCGTGAGAGCGCGCAGCGGAGAAATGTCGTCAATGATCCAAATACCACGTCCATGCGTAGCCAGCACTAAGTCAGACTCACGCGCTTGCACTGCGATGTCTCGCACGGCAGCAGCAGGGAAGTCGGACCCCTTGTATTGCGCCCAGTGCTGACCACCGTCCACAGAAATCCAGAGTCCGAATTCAGTGCCCAGGAAAAGAAGATTGGGATTGACGGTATCCTCCTTGATCACATGGGCGTACCCTTGCACGCCGCCGTCCTGCACCGGGAGGGCAGCCCAGGTCTCGCCGTAGTCGTTGGTTTTGTAGACATATGACTTGATGTCGCCGAAGGTGTGGCGATCAAAGGTTGCGTAAGCGGTTGCTTCATCGAAGCGGCTCGACTCGATGGTCGAAACCCATGAGTTCTTGGCTAGTCCCGGCACGTTGGCCACAACGTTAGTCCACGTCTTGGCGCCATCGCGCGTGATCTGCACGTTGCCATCGTCGGTGCCGACCCAGATGATCTGGCCATTTTTCGGCGATTCTGAAATGGAATAAATGCTGGTATGCATTTCAGCCGACGAATTGTCGACCGTGACGCCTCCGGACTCCTCCTGTTTCTGCTTTTCGGGATCATTGGTCGTGAGGTCCGGAGAGATCCGATCCCAGGATTGGCCGTGGTTGCGCGAACGAAACAGAAACTGCGCGCCAATATAAATAGTCCCCTTTTCATTGGGGCTCATGTGAATTGGAGTGTTCCAGTTAAAGCGCAGCTTCTTCTCACGGTATTGGGGAAGCGGCTTGATGGATCGTGCCTCGTGCGTGTAGCGATTGATGCGCCCAATCTCGCCACCCTGCGCTTCCGCGTAAATATAGGCTGGATCGGAAGGGTCTTCGAACATCCAAAAACCATCGCCGTCGTACATATTTTCCCAGCGCGAATTGCTGACGCCACCGGGATATGAAGAATCTCCCACCCACGAGCTGTTGTCTTGCAAACCGCCGTAAACGCGATACGGATCGGCGTCATCCGTGCTCACGTGATAGAACTGCGAAACCGGCAGGTTCATTTGATGTTTCCAGCGGTTGCCGCCATCTTCGCTACGCCACAAGCCACCGTCGTCACCGGCGATGACCACATTGGGGTTGGTCGGATTTATCCAGAGGTCGTGAAAATCGCCATGGCCGCCACCGGAAACCATGCTGAAGCTTTTCCCGCCGTTGACCGACAGCAGCAAGATAAGATCGGGCTTGAACGCTTTGTTCTCGTCTTTGGGATCGACGATGAGATTTCCGAAGTAAAACGGGCGCCAGATCACGTAGTTGCTGGCGTCAAGGCGCGTCCAGGTGGCACCACCATCGTCAGAGCGATACAGCGCGCTGTGCTTTGATTCGATGTTGGCATAGACGACCTGCGGCTTCGAAGGCGCGACCGCCAGCGCTACCCGGCCCCATGGTTTTTCCGGGAGACCTTTGGCGCTGCGGTCATTCAGTTCCGTCCAGTGCTCGCCTCCGTCGGTGGACTTATACATTCCACTGCCTGGACCGCCGGATCGGAACGTCCAGCCTTGTCGACGGAAGTCCCACAAAGACGCATAAACGGTCTTTGGCTCCTGCCGGCTCATCGCCATCATTCCGCAACCGGTAGATCCGTTGGCTCCAGCCAGAACTTTCCTCCAGGTCTTGCCGCCGTCAGCCGTCTTGTACACGCCGCGCTCGTCGTTGTCGTCCCACAGGTGACCTGGGGCACAAACCAGCACGCTGTTACCATCCTTGGAGTCAATCAGAATCTTTGCGATGTGCTCGCTGTCTTTCAGCCCCACATTGGTCCAGTTTTCGCCTCCATCGGTTGACTTGTAAACGCCGTCGCCGACAGAGACGCTGTTACGCATCCAGGATTCGCCGGTACCGACCCAAATTGTTTTCGGGTTCGCAGGATCAATGGTCACTGCCCCGATTGACTGCACCGGCTGGCGATCGAACACAGCCTTATAAGTCGTGCCACCGTTTACCGACTTCCAGACTCCGCCGCTGGCGGCGCCCACGAAAACGCTGATTCGGCCATCTTGCTCAACCGCGTCCAGCGCTGCGATGCGTCCGCTCATGGTGGCCGAGCCGATGTTTCGCGCTGGCAGTCCCGAGACCGTGGCGGCGTCAAACTTGAAGGGAGCTTGGGCCAGGGCTGACCGAGCAGACCATAGTGATAGCAGGCAGAGAAGCGGCAAGCAAGACTGGAGGAAGTAGGCTGAATAACCAGCGCGCGCAGTCATCTTTGGTCGTCCCCTTCTGTAAATAATCTTAATTACTGGGTCTTGGCACCAGCAGACCGCATCAGTGCTTTTCGGCGTCAGGTTTTGGAGATGACCCCTGCTTCAGAGACGCTGGAAGCTCAAATTCGGACTTTGCCAGAGGCACATTCACATCGATTTTCTCGATGGTGGTCGTCTGCGCAGCATCGGGTCTGTTCTTCGGTCCGGAGGCGATAGAAAAGGGATACATCACTCCCGCGACCGGTTTATAAGAACCGAGATCGACTACATTCTCCCTGATTGAGCCACGGATAAATTCCTGGATCTCTTTGCGGATCTCGAGGTATGTGTCTGGGTCCAGATAGTAGTAGAGGATGTCCCCATTTTTCAGCGTGACCTTGAGTCGCAGCGCGTCATCGCCATCCACCACATCGTGACCCAGATACTCCACTGTGTTTCCCTTTTCTCTGTAGTCCACCAGCGGCCCATCAAAGTCTGCATCACGAAGCAGATCCCGCACATCATCTTCGCCCATCAATTCTGGATCTTTGTGGCCGCCGAAAGGTTGAATCTGCCAGCCCACAGTGCCATCGTAGGCTTGCACGCCCGTCATTCCCTGCAGCGCAAAAGTCTCTCGAACCAGGTTGGGCCTCATACCATCCTGCGTCACCGTTGCCATGAAGCCGCCGCCTCCGGTCAATTTGCCCGTCATGTGCAGACTGTGGATGGCTTTGATCCTCTCCCGGCCGCCTTTGGCTTGAATGTTCTTGTCGACCAATTCCTCGGCAGTTTGGCACTGAGTGAAAACGCTGAAGCAGCAGACTGCGACCAGCACAATCATTGCGTGACGCATGCATCGAACTCCTGATTCAGGGACTTGAGAACCTGGAAATGGGCAAACAGTACTCTACGTCCTGGTCGACGTGTTTGCCAAGCGTCCGTGAGCGGAGGCGCATGAATTTTTGCGATCCGAACCCTGACCGCCGAGCAATTTAAGTGCGCCTCAAGATAGCGGGCTACTTCCGCCCAGACTCCGCCGCGATCTTCTCAATCACAATCGCACTGGAACCCCCGCGCTCGTATGTCTTCCCGCTCGCGGTGACTCTCTGCCCGGCGAAGGGCAGCAGACGCTCGTTTTGCCCGGACGACGGTGTGGTATCGGCAATCGGCCAGTAAACGGTTCCGTTGTCCGACAGGATTACCAGCGGTGACCCAGCCTTCGCACAAGCCTGCGCACACTGAGCGCTAATCGGCTTTTTCAGGCCTTTGGTAAAGGCACAAGCTGAGTCCAGAACGTAGCCGTTTGCAGTGACGGGTTTACCGGCGTCGCTCGCCACGGAGAGCACCACCGCAAAAACCATGGATGCAAATGCAAAGACCGTCAGTTTTCTAGTCATCTCTGTTCTCCTCAAACCGTTCAAGCGGACGTGGTTGCCCATAGAATCCGTTGACAAGCTAGACAGGGTAGTCAAATGCTAACTGGAAGGGAGAGCCGAGGGCAACAGACATAGTCAAGTCGGTGAGATGTTGATCCTTCACCTGCCGTGCGAATTCCTAGGAGCGCAATTATGAGGCATGGGTAGGACGCCCGTACCCTCATTGTGCGAACCTACTTCGAAGGTGTGAATGCAATATTCAGCCCCGTCGTCAATACAACGTCATTCTGCTTCTTGCCCGGGGGCGGATTAGTCACATAAACGTCGCCAAACTGATTCTGCCAACCCAACCACTTGCTGATTTTTGTCACGGTGCCCAAGTCAAATGTTCCGCGATACTGCCCGGTGTCGCTCAGGTCCGGGTAGAAGTACAGTTTCTGCACCACAACAGTGCTGGCGCCAACCTTGTGCGAGAACTCTTCCCCCAGAGTAAGGGCGGCGAATTTGCGGGTGAACGCAGGAGTAATCACCGTGCCGCTAATCGTAGTGGCATAACTCTCCCGGGTATAGTTAATGCCGCCCAGCAGATCGAGCGTGGTCTTATCGCTCTTGATGGCGTGAAAACCCAGGCCGACCGTCACGACGGAGCGTAGATTCAGAGCTTGCAGCGCGTCGCTCATGAAATCACCGCCCACAAATGCGAAAAGCCGTGGATTGAGATTGCGATCGTAGCGGATTCCTCCCTGCACCAGGTCAGCGACAGTGCTCGGGCTCGCTCCTGGCGCATTGTTCTTCGCGTATACAGTGCTCGCGTACATGGTGATCTTGTCGTTCAGCGTGGGATGCACGGCGTTGAACGCTAGTGCCAGGTTCTCGGTCTGGTTATTGCCCCGAGTCAGCGCGAAGCCGACGTTAGCCCCGCCATTCCAGCCATGCAGCAGTCCCGGATGCATAGATTTGTCGTGGGCCGTCTGCTCCGCGTCGTTGCGGATTATCGCCACGTCTTCCTTCGGAGCCTCGACCGTGCCGCCAGCCTTGGTGGTTACCTTGATCTTGCCGTCGCTGGTGGTCATGGGCCCAACGACGGTTTGACCATTCTTCAAATCAACATGCAGTTGCTCGTCGGTAGTGATCTGCGTGATCGCTTCATACTTAAGCGTGACATCGCCGGCGAATTCGGTGTGCAGCACGAGTATCTTGCCGTCCGATTTCACGACGGTGCCGGTCAGGCGGTCGCCGTTTTTCAGTACGATCTGATCAGCGAACATTAGTGACGAAGAGAGAGAAACGAACAAGATCAAGCATTCGATCTGGCGCGGCACAATGATTCCTCCGGACTTAAGAGCTGATCGTCTTTGGACAGAAGATAGGTTTTCTATCCAGCGAAAATGGTTGCTTTAGATCGAGGCGGGGAGGAAAACGAACCAAGGGAGATGGCAGGACCATAGGGCGGATATAACGACAGCCTTGGGAAACAACCGGCCGCGGAATCGATCAGCTCTTGGTTTCCGTGTTCTTGCTCTGCTCACTCGAGGCCTGCGTCGAGGAATTATCTTTCATACCCTCTTTAAGGGCACGGATTCCCTCGCCTAGACCTTTACCGAGCTCAGGCAATTTCTTAGGACCGAACACCAATAGGGCGATAAAGAAGATCACCAGCAGGTGCATCGGCTGAAAAAGACCTTCCAACATTACAACCTCCGGGAAGCTTCTGCGCTGTTTAATACGTTACCGGAGTCCGGAGAGCGAGTCAAACCCGGCCGCTAGTTGCGCTAGTTGCCCGGATTCCCTCACCCCTGCCCATACCCAGCGACCGACGGGGAAGGTGATCAGAAACAGTGATCACATCGGTGCCCGGCACCTATTGGTTACCTCCGTGACCTTACCGTGGAACCTCACTCCGGTCTATGTTCTCGAAGACGGTTTCAGCGCGCCTCCGGGAGCCAAGGCCTAGAAACCGAAAAACGTTCGGGGAGTCCGGTGAGACACAAGGGCCTATCCTTATTCTTATTCTTCTGCCTGTCGGTGGTTGCCGCCGCAGATTCCTCCAAGAGTCAGCCTTTGGATACAACTCAACTCACGGCCTGGCTGACCGGCGGAATATCCAGCACTCGGCTCGTGCAGTTAATTCAGGAACGCGGCCTTGCCCTTGCCCCCACAGAAAACGAGATCCATCAGCTTCAGGCCTTCGGCGCCGACGAAGCGCTGGTCCGCACTCTTGCCGGAGTAAAACCGGCGGATAGCCACAGCCAGAGAACTTCCATCCCCGCAGCGCTGCTACAGGCTGCTGCAGGCGCTCATGCACGGCGCTATCACGAAGCCGAACTGCAGTTGCGCGCAGCTCTGCGAATCGACCCTCAGAATCCGGCCATACATTTTGCACTGGCCGCGATGTTTCGCCAGCAGGAGCAATGGGACGACGCTTATGACGAGCTCACGATATCGGCGCGGCTCATGCCGGATTTTCCCGACAACCACAGCAGCCTCGCCTACGTCTTCTACCGATTGGACGACGGCCCGAATGCGATCGCTGAGGCGCGAACCGCGCTAAGCATGGATCCGCAAAATGCTGAGGCTTACCAATACCTCGGTCTCGGTCTTTATTCTAACGGCCAATATGCTGCAGCCATTCATGCCTTTGCCGAGTCTCTGGCTCGCGACCCGGACAATCCCGACACTTACTACGACATGGGCATTGCCTTACAGGCTTCTGGAAGGCTCGTTGCCGCGGCGGCCGCCTATCGTTATGCCATTCACCTGCGGCCTGCCTTCTGGGAAGCTCACAGCAATCTTGGCCTGGTCCTGCATCAGGATGGCAAACTCGATGAGGCCATCGCGCAGTATCGCGAAGCCAAAAATATCGCCCCAGACGAAGCTTCCGTCCGCAACAATCTCGGAAATACGTACTGCGACCGCGGCGATTTCGACGCGGCCATCGCCGAATTGAGCGAACTTTACCGCCAGCACCCTGACTGGGAACAGGGCCATAGCTGTCTGGCTAGCGCCTACATGTCGAAGAAAAACTACCGCAGCGCTGTCCGCGAGCTGCAACTGGTTATCCACCAAAAGCCAACCGATGCCGCGCAGCATCGGCTCTTGGGCCAGGCGCTCCTGCTCGATGGAGAGGCTGAAGAAGCTCTCCGGGAGTTTCGCCTCGCCGTTATTCTGGATCCCGATTCCGACGTCGCCCATCATTATCTGGGCACGGCTCTATTCCAGGACCAGAAACTTCAAGCGGCGGAGAAAGAATTTCGTGAAGCGCTTCGTCTGAAGGCATCCGCTGACAACCATTATTCTCTAGCGGCTTGCCTCATGAGCATGGATCGCTATCAGGAAGCGCTGACGGAGCTCGAAATTGCCGCACGGCTCGAACCCGAGCGCCCCTTATATCGTGCGCGCCGGGAAGAGCTTATGAAACTGATGAAAGACTCGAGCTTGCGATAGAAACAGAACTGGGCGCACTTTTGGGCAGTGTCGCGTGCTGTACCAGTGGTGCTTCGAGGATTCCGCGGCGGCTCCTTACACTAAGGCAAGGCGCGAGGACACGCGAAATCGGTAACGGCTGAATTGCAACGGGCGAGACCGGCACGAATAGGTTCAGGGCATCAAGTTTGGGGGAGAATGGTCATGGATCCAACACGTTCCGTAGCATCAGGAGCAACGGCTGGGGCGAAGACCGCGCCGGCGGTGACGCCAACGGAAGGCGATGTCCGCCGCGTGGAGCGCAGCGTACCTCCTGGTTCGCTGCTATCCGCCCGAAAGTCCGTTGGTTACGGGCTCCCCTGCGCGAAATGCCATTTGTACTACGCAGCAGATCTCGATACCTGTCCCAGTTGCAACGCTCACGAAAGAGTACTGCCGGTTTTGCCCAAAACGCCCAAGATGCAGGCCAGCGCTGAACCGGAGATCGATGCCGCTGCCCTTGAGCAAGAACGTGAAGAATTCCTTCGACAGTTCAAGTCTCAGCTTTTGGCCGCCCATGTCGAGGCAACGACCGCTGCCGCCCCGACCTGCAACTTCGCCGACAACCATCCGGGAGAACCCGAGGTCGCCGAAGTCTGCAAACCTTGTTATGAGAAGCTGCAGGAGCGTCTTGATGTCTGTGAAGCGGCCCTGCACATGGATATGAAAGAAGCCGCGCAGATCATCTACGACGCGGTGTGGGCCGATCCCTCCGATCCCAGCAAAACTTATCGCAACGCCGCCAGCGCCATCCTCACGGAACTGCGCCGGCGTGCCGGAATCACCTCGCTGCTCGGTCCATTTCAGCCGCTGACTCACTAAGGTGCGTCCGTTCGGCCCACTCTTAAGCCCCGTAGGTACGCCCGAAGGTAGCCCGCCAAGTCAGTGGCGGGTAAATGTCGGTACGCCGACAGTCCCATAGAGACGCCTGAAATCCCCAGTCGGATCGACGGCTCGAATTTTTCCAGCCTGAAGACGACCTTGGAAACTCCGGAATTCGGCTCACTCCGGCTTAATTTCCACCCACTTCTTGCCGGCATACAGGCGATACGCTCCGCCCTCTTCGACCATTTTAAGAGGAACCGCCCGTTCTAGGGCCTTTTCCGTCTTGGAAGGCACGCTAGCACATCGTCGTTGGCTACGTCCATGACCACAAACTTATCGCTGGCGGTGTATCCGAACCCATACTGGCCTGGCGGCAGCTCTGAGCCTTCAACATTGAGCTTGGATTCCGTGATTAGCAATCCTTGATACTTCTGTTGGATCGCGGTCGAGTAGCCCGATGCGTCCACCAACGCAGCCAGCGTCATCTTGCCATTCGCGAGCTGAAGTCCTACCGAATTGCGAGCCTGCGTGGGAGCTTTCTGACCTCGATAGAAAAACTCCGAAGGGACAACCTTCCTAAGCTCATCCGCTGAAAGCAGATGGGGCGCCCCTTGTTGGGCCAGGGCGGAGACCAGCAAGACGCCGAATAGACCGCCGAAAAAAGCCAAGCGCAGCTTCTTCATAGAATTGTTCCTCTTTATTGAGATCATCCGGGAAAGAATGCAAAATCCCTCAAGGAATCTAAGCGTTTGCGCGGGCATTGGCAAATCCTCATAACTTGCCCGTCCAAGCACTGAGAGTCGGGAACGGGAAATCGCAAAAACAGTTTGTTCGCAAGGTTCGGATAGTCTGTGGCACGCTCTTCGATCTACCCTTTCCTTACCATGACCACCAATGCCATACTCGCAATGAACCGCCCAAGCACAATGCCTGCCCTGCAAACGAACATGCCGACCCGAGTAAGTTGCGGCCTGAACGACGATCTATGCTGGAACGCCGTCATCGCTCGCGACCGCACTCACGACGGGGAGTTCGTGTTTGCGGTATCTAGTACTGGGGTCTATTGCCGCCCCTCGTGTCCCGCACGTCGCCCGCGTCGCGAGAATGTCAAATTCTTTTCGAGGACCGACGAGGCCGAACAGGCCGGTTATCGCGCTTGCTTGCGCTGCCGTCCGAAGTCTGTGATCGGTAATGGCCAGTCCGACGTGGTGAAGGCTCTATGCCGCTACATTGAGCTACATCTCGACGAGCCCCTTACTCTGGCAGCTCTCGGCGAAGAATTTCACCAGAGTCCGTTCCATCTACAAAGGCGTTTCAAAGCAGTGCTGGGGATCAGTCCCCGCGAATACGCCGATTCCTGCCGTCTGCGGCTCCTGAAGCGCAGCTTGCAAGCCGGGGACAACGTTACCCGCGCCATGTACGACGCCGGTTACGGCTCCAGCAGCAGGCTCTACGAGCGCACCTCCTCGCAACTCGGCATGACGCCCGACAAGTACCGCCGCGGCGCTATCGCCGCCACCATCCGTTACACGTGTGCTGATTCTCCCATTGGACGCATGTTGATTGCCGCCACTGAGCGGGGAATCTGCGCCATCCAATTCGCCGGCTCCGATGACGAACTCCTGGAAGGCCTTAAGCACGAATTTCCCTTTGCAACACGCAAGCCCGACGACGGCGGCCTGAAGTCTTGGACGAAGGCACTTCTGGGCCAGATGCAGGGAGCTATCCTCGATACGGCGTTGCCGCTGGATATCCGCGCCACAGCTTTTCAGCGCCGCGTATGGACCTATTTGCAATCCATCCCTTTCGGCAAGACTCGCTCGTACAGTCAGGTCGCCAAAGCAATCCGCGCCCCCGCAGCGTGTCGAGCCGTGGCCCGCGCCTGTGCCACCAATCCAGTGGCCGTGGCCATCCCATGCCATCGCGTGGTGCGTGAAGATGGCAACCTGGGTGGTTACCGCTGGGGCATGGATCGTAAGAAGAATCTGCTCGACATGGAAGCAGCGTCTCCTACACGCTGATGCCTGATATCGCGACGAGGCCGGCAGCGCCGCTCGCGGCTTCCAGATGTCGGATCCGCCGTCCCAGGCTACACTCTAGCGAGTGCCGGTGAGTTCGCCGCTATAAGCCGCCTTCCGGGGTTTGTTCTTTCTGCCGATTCCGCTGCCCTCTGCAAGTCTCAGGTCGCGGTCGTTCTGAAGATTGAGCCAAAATTGCGCCGGTGCAGGCCGAAATACTTCCCAAGCGAACCGCAGTGTCGGCGCTGATGGCTCGGTCTCCGCGGACGACGTCATGGATGCCCGGAAAACCCAGCGCGTTTGCCAGTGCATAAGCGCCCACTCCCGGGGCTCCATTGAATTTGGTCTTGAGAATTTCTCCCCGGTGGACCGCAAACACCTTCTTTGATCTGGACATGGATGGTCCCATTCTTAAACGTAATCCACGATCTCTATCTCAAACAGCTCCTGTCCGTTTTTTCTTGGAAGCAGTGGATGTCCTCGAAGGGGCACCGGGACGAAGCCAGCCGCCAGACCGCGACCCAAGAATCAGGTATTATGCGGTCAGCCGCGCGGGCTGGCTGTCCCTCGCCAACTTTCATCATGATGGTCTTCACCGCAGCCCGTCTCTACACCCCTCTCGAAGAAATAGGCGATCCTCTGCTTTTCGTCCAGGATGGCGCCATCACCAAGGTGTCCTCGCGCGCACAGTCGGAAACCCCGCAAGGCGCTTCCCTCCTAGACTTCGGCGATGCAATTCTCGCGCCCGGCTTTGTCGACATCCACATGCACGGCGGCACTGGAGTCGACGTCATGCAAGCTTCACCCGCCGATCTGGCCCGTTTGGGCAAATGGCTGACCAACAATGGCGTCACCGGGTATTTTCCGACCACCGTCGCGGCACCGATCGATCAGACATGCGCCGCTCTCGAGCGCATCGCTGATGTCATCGAAGCAACCCGTGATTCAACCGCTACAAATGGCAAAACGCCTCGAGCTCGCCCTCTTGGCATCCATCTGGAAGGACCGTTTCTCAGCCATAAGCGCCGCGGCGTGCATCCGCCAGAGTATCTTGCACAGCCCACGCTGGAGGTTTTTGAGTGTCTCTGGCAGGCTGCGCGCGGGCACGTTGGCATGATGACGATCGCCCCGGAACTTCCCGGTGCGCTGGAAGTGATCGCCGAAGCGGCGCGACGAAATGTCTGCGTGAGCATCGGACATTCGGACGCCGATCTGGCTAGCGCGCAGGCTGGCGTGAAGGCAGGCGCCCATCATGCCACTCATACCTTCAACGCCATGAGGCCGCTTGACCATCGCGATCCGGGGATTGTCGGCGAGGTGCTGACGGATAACCAACTCAGCGCCGACATCATAGCCGACGGGATTCATGTCTCGTCCGCGGTTGTGCAGCTTTTCCTGCATGCGAAAGGCTTCGACCGTTCGGTTCTCATCACCGACGCTACCGCCGCCGCTGGCATGCCCGATGGCCGCTACCAGCTTGGCCCCATGGAAGTTGAAGTCAAGGCTGGCAGGTGCACGATCGATGGCAAGCTCGCGGGCAGCGTCCTCACTATGGACCGAGCCGTGCGCAACGTCGCCATTTTGGGGGGCTGGAGTCTGCGGAATGCGGTGCGCGCAGCCACGCTGAATCCGGCTCACGCAGTTGGACTATCACCTCAGCAAGGAGTACTAAGCATCGGTTCAGAAGCCAACATAGTTGTTCTGAGCCCAACGGGAGAGGTGCGAAAGACAATTGTTCGCGGCCTCACTTCCTAAGAATCATGGATTAGCAAAAACGCCAAGCGTGGCGCGGCGGGAGTTGGATCACATGCAGCGAGCGAAATTTAATTTGGCTTACGCTCTTTGGCCTCTGCCAGGTAGCGAACCAACGTGGCTTCATCGGAGCGGCTGAGACGGTCTAGAAAGGATGTTTTCAGCTTTATTTTCTCGTCGCCGGCGGGTTTGGTCTGAATCCTTTGGCGCAACTTGTCCCCCAGTTCGGACTCGTTGTTCATGACCTGCGTGTAGAACCACAGGAAATGACGCATCTGGTCCAACGCTGAGCGCAGCACTTGGATGGGCTCGGTCTCGGGCAGGGCACTGAGTGCCTCCATGAGTTCCGGGTCATTGGGCGCCTGCATGGCCGCACAGTTGAGCTCGCGCTGAATGACACGCAGGTCTTCGGTGACTCGCGCAATCCGGAGATGAATGCCGTCGAGATACTCTTCTTTTTCCATGGACTCTGTGGCTGTCTCAACATCTCATCGGCGGCGCGAAGCGAATAGATGCCCCACGGGCATGCGCTTTGGTAATTCAGGGTATTACTTTGGTATGAGCAGGAATTCATAGTCAGCCTATAGTGCTGAACGCCGCTAGCGGTGCGGCTTTTCACGCATTGTCATCACCAATATCGGGCACACTCATGATGCGGTAACTCGCGCCGCGCTGCCACTAGTGCAGTTCGTCATGCTCTAAAGTCACCAGGTCCAGCCGCCTTTCTGCGCACAATCTGAGATGAGCAGAATAACTTCCAGGGGAAGATGAGGTGGACTTGTGGTACAAACGCGCCGTGACAGAAACGGCCCAAGGAAGCACATCGCGCCCACAACTTGTCCGCGCCATCGGGCGCTGGAGCCTGACGGCGCTGACCATCAATTCCGTCATCGGCAGTGGAGTTTTCGGTTTGCCATCGACTCTGGCGGGGCTAATGGGCCGAGCGAGCCCGCTGGCTGTACTCTTCGCAGGCGCCTGCATGGCCGTCATAATGGCGTGTTTTGCCGAAGTTGCTTCCTATTTCTCCGAAGCCGGCGGCCCCTATTTATACGCGCGCATCGCCTTCGGGCGCCTAATGGGAATTCAAACCGGTTGGATGCTCTGGCTGGCCCAGGCAGCAGCTCCGGCGGCCAATGCTAATTTGTTCGTCATTTATTTGGCCGAGTTCTGGCCTCAGGCTAGAAATCCAGCGCCCCGTTTTCTTGTTCTTACCGCCCTCGTGGGATTGCTGGCTGTTGTCAATGTTCGTGGCGTTCGCGCGGGCACGCAGGTCAGCAATCTTTTTACGGCCGCGAAATTGCTGCCGCTGTCGGTAGTGATCCTAGTGGGAATTATTGCGATCATCAAAGGTCACGCGACGCCCTCTCTGTCACCCACAGCATTTCACGCCAATGAACTAATGAAAGCCATGCTGCTCGGTGTCTTCGCATATGGAGGCTTCGAAACGGCGCTTACGCCAATGGGAGAAGCCAAGAATCCGCGGCGCGACACCGTATTCGCACTGTTCGCTACTCTGGTCAGCTGCGCGTTGATTTACGCGCTGATCCAGTGGGTGGTTGTGGAACTCTTACCTAACGCAGCCCGCAGCGATCGGCCGCTGGCCGACGTAGCCCGGCTTATGATGGGACACAACGGTGCCGCGCTCGTGACCATCGGCGCATTAGTTTCTTTCTACGGATATCTCAGCGCCAAGATCTTGGCTACACCTCGCGTAACATTCGCTCTGGCCGAGAGTGGAGACTTTCCAAAAGCCTTTGCCGCTGTGCATTCCCGGTTTCACACTCCTTATATCTCTATCCTCATATTCGCAGCGCTGGTGTGGCTGTTCTCTCTGGGAGGAAGCTTCGCCTGGAATTTGACGCTGTCGGCGGTGGCGCGCCTTTTCTATTACGGAGTGGGTTGCGCGGCTCTGCCCATGCTGCGTCAGAAGCGGCCTGGCGGGGCACTGTTTCACTTGCCGGGCGGCCGGGTCTTCGCGATTCTCGGTGTCACAATCTGTGTGGTTCTACTTACGCGCGTGGATCTGACGCAATCTGTAATTCTGATAGCGACAATCGGCGTAGCTCTACTGAACTGGGTCTGGGTTACGCGGGGACGCGCTCGCTAGCTGGCGAAAAAACGTGCCGGCGCCGGTTTTTGTCTGACTCGCCATGCAGCTAACGGATGGGACACGTTTTTCGGGCAGCCTCCACTACTTGCTAGCGCATCCGCGCTTTCACATGGGCATATTTGAACGGCGCTGCAAATGCTATAATCGCAATGAAGTAAGCTAATCTCATCTCCGGCGCGTGGCAATTCCTCTTTCGCGTCGGTCGATGTTCGGGGAGTGGCTCAGCCTGGTAGAGCACCTGGTTCGGGACCAGGGGGTCGGAGGTTCAAATCCTCTCTCCCCGACCATTTCAAATCAAACACTTACAACTTTGTCCGGGAATGGAGGGTTTACACAAGGGTTTACATTGCCGCAGGCACTGGCGGCGTGGGCATAAACTCTCGCCAAACGCTGGCGGCAGCCATGCTCACTGCTTCAACTCGCTCTTCCCACCACGTCTTGTTGTAGACATTCTGAGTCACGTCAATGTTGGCGTGTCCCATGTTGTCCCGCGTCACCTCAGGCCGAACGCCAGTACTGCTCATCAGGCTTGAGTGCATGGTTCGGAAACTCCTGAAATCCACAGTTGCGGGCAAACCAAGCTTCTTGGCTGTTGGCTTGAGTTGACGCCGCAGCAGATTACGCCGGTTCACAGGTCCGCCGCGCCGATTCGCAAAAACCAAGTCTTCCGGTTTGCGATACTTCGACCTTTGCCAAACGGCATCGAGAACCGCCCGCAGGATTCCGAAGGAATCCAGCGGAATGCTCCGATGACCAGCATCGGTCTTAGTGTCGTCGAATTCGCCCTCATAGAAGCGCTCTACGACTTCAATGCGGTCGAGATGAATTCTTCCCCACCGCAATGCGGTAACCTCTCCGATCCGCAACGAACCAACAATCACTAGCGTAACAATGGATCTTGTCGGTTCCGGCAGTCCATCAATCAAACGGCGAATGTCCTGCTTTGCAAGCACGACAGGAGGTTTCCGGGCCTTCTTGCGAGGCAGCCGGACCCCTTGCGTGGGATTCGCCGTCAGCAGACCCCAGGTCTTGCCTTGATTGAAAACAGCTCTCATACAGCCGTGCATGTTGCGAATCGTCTTTGGAGCCAGACGAGGAGAAAAAGAGTTGAAGAAATCCTGAAGTTCAATGGTCCTCATTCTTGTGAGTTTCATTGAACCCCATTTGGGCAACAAGTACGTGTTGAGATAGAAGTCGTAGCTGATTCGCGATGAATTCTTCAGCAGCGGCCACATCTTTTCCCTACAGGTTGCCACTAGACCTGCCATTGTTTGTTCCACGGAGGGGAAGAGTTGAGGTTCGTTATTCCGTCCGTTTGCGGTCTCCATAAACTGATCAGCCAAACGTTGCGCTTCAGTTCTGGTGGGAGCCAAGCTCTTCGCCCAGCTCTTTGTGCGACCGCGACGGCTGCCGGAACTATAGTCCCAGTAAAATATTTTCCACTTCGTCCCCAAGTCTCCGACTCGGGGCCTTTGATGTCTTTCTCGCACCACGATTCTCCTTCCGTGGTGCTTCAACCGTGATCTAGGAGTAGCACCAGGGAGGATCATTGGCAAGCCCCTCGCTTTTCGAGAAAGCCATCGATCTCCGAGCGCCTGAATCGCACGTAACGGCCCAGTCGAATGACGGGAAGCTCGCTCAAGTGGCTATACACCCAGCTTCGAGGAACGCGAAGGATTTGCGCCACTTCGTCCGCTGTAAGGAGAACCTCACCTGAAGAGTTTCCAGCCGTAGGATTTGATTCCCTGGTGTCACTGGTCATACGAGCACCTAACTCAGGCGTTCCCTCATCGGTGATTCCTTGATTCATGCTCGCCTTCAGTGACAAACCGGGCTCGATTTCCGGCCAGCAGCGGAGGCGGACCTAGCTGGATGGCTCCCCCTGCCCTGAAACAACGTAAGAAACGTTGCTCTCAACGTCCAATATTTTGGTGGATTGTATTGATAACCGGCGGCTATGAAACCCGCCTAACATTCACCGAACGCGGCTGCAGAAATTGCGAATTCTTACCGAACCCTTTCAAACCCTGACCAAGCTCTGGCCGCAAGAAAATGGCATGGCAGGTGCCAATTGATGGATCATCCGGCCTTCTGGCCGGTACCGTGTCAACGCTCCCACGACAAGTAACCGATTGACATTCCAGGCACCGGTGGCCACCAGAAGCGCCTGAGGGAATCGCAAGACACAATTATCGAACCCTTATCGAACCCTCGTTCCCCTATTTCTGGACCGCGAGAGGAAGCGAGGCACTCTTTTCCACGCTCCCGGGAAAGGGAAAGCGGATTATGGCACCGCTAAAAAGGTGTGTCGCCCAATTCTGACCGAGTACCCACTATGAGACCGGTTCTAGTAGACAGTGAGTTCTACGGAGATACGCAGCAAAGATATTGTCTGAATCGCCCCGTGTGCGTTTGCTACAATTTACGTTTGTAGGCTCGAGGAGATACATATGTCGACCACAACAACTACCCCGACGACCCCGACTCCCCGGAAGTAAAAGCGGCACCCATTAGCCTGACCCCAAATGCCATTGCCAAGGTAAAGGGAATCATGGCGCAACAGAATCCCGCGCCGGCTGGCCTGCGCGTGGGGGTGGTGGGAGGCGGATGCTCAGGCTTCTCCTACTCCCTGCAGTTCGACACCAGCGCGGGCATGATGGACAAAGTGTTCGATATGGACGGCCTTAAAGTGTTCGTGGACGCCACCTCGATCATGTACCTGAACGGCTGCCGCGTGGATTACGTCGAGACGCTGGAGGGTGCCGGTTTCAAGTTCGAGAACCCGAACGTGAAGAGCACCTGCGGCTGCGGGTCGTCGTTCAACGTCTAATCAGATTAGCGCGAAAACTACGGAAGCCTCGCCGCAGGACGAGGCTTTTTTCTTGCTTGCGCTTTTTTCATTGGCCGCTAGATCTTCGACGGAAGGGGAGACGCGATTGTCAGGCACCACAAAAGGCACCATCGTGATGAAGGCGGGCACCATCATTCGCCTCACCGTACACTTTTGAGTAAAATGGGGTCTGGAAATCGCCTGACTTGGGCTGCGGTGTATGCCTACGCTGCGGGATATCGTTTACGAGAATGTCCGCGAGGGCGAACTCTACGAAAAACTTGACCGCAACCGGGTACGCTGTTTTGCCTGTGGTCACTGCTGCCCCATCCCGGAGGGCCAACCTGGCGTCTGCAAGGTTCGCTACAACCGAGGCGGAACTCTGTACGTTCCCTGGGGCTATGCCGGTGTAGTGCAGTGCGACCCTATCGAAAAGAAGCCCTTTTTCCATGCCTATCCTGGGGCACTGGCCTACAGCTTCGGAATGCTGGGCTGTGACCTGCACTGTTCCTATTGCCAGAATTGGGTAACGTCCCAAGCGCTCCGTGACCCGACCGCGGTTGGTTCCCCGTTGG
>QIAN01000513.1 GCA_003225005.1 Acidobacteriota bacterium
TTTGAAACTTCCTTCACGCTCCCGTCGGGGAGCTTCACATGAATGCTCTCTGCCATAAGCTGGAACCTGCACTTGGATTGAATCTTTGAGTCTATTAAAGGCCTTCGGGAGGGTCAAACCGAGGTTTAGTGAAAGCGGGGGGAGGGGATTTAGTGGCTCGCCCGCCCTCGGCTTTGGATGTCCGCTCTTACATCGCCACGTCCTTGATGTGGGTTGCGATATACCAAGTATTTCCGAAGGCATCCTTGACGGCCGCGGTCCGGTCGCCGTAGGACTCGTCGGCGGGCTCTTGGAACGAACTTGCCCCGGCGGCGAGCGCGGTCCGGTACACGCCGTCAACATTGGGGACGTAAAGATAGAACATTGTCGGCATCGGCGCATATTTTCCGTGGGCTTCGCCCATCTCCACCACCGAATCCCTGACACGAATTTCCGCATGGTGCACCACACCGTCAGGCGATGCGTACTTCGCCAATTCCTGCGCCCCGAACGCGCGCTTGAGGAAGCTGATGACCGGCTCTGCGCGTAGCGGATGCATGTAGACATTCACGTTGTTCAAACCTTTCGGAACGTGGCTCTTCCCTTGGTGTGTCGCGATGTACCAGTAGTTCCCGGCTGGGTCTTGCACGCTGCCCGACCGCTCGCCGTACTCCTGATCCCGAGGCTCATCGATGGAAGCCGCCCCCGCCGCCAGCGCCGTGTGGTAGACGGCACCCGCGTCCTCCACGTAGATGTGCAGTGCGTGGCTGTTCGGGGTGGAGCGGAACTCGCGCCCGGGAAGGCCGCCACCGATCATCAGCATGGAATCCCCGATGCGCGCTTCCGCGTGCAGCCCGCCCGCCGATCCAACCGTCCGGAAAGTCTCCTCGGCGCGGAACGCTTGTTTGACAAATTCCAGCAGTCCGGGGCCATCCGACGCGACCAGGTAAGGCGTCACGGTGCGGAAGCCGCGCGGAATCGGATTCACCGCCGGTTTCTCGTTCGCCGTATTCCCTTTCATCATCGCATCCATGCGCCGGTACATCTCCTCGACCGACATCTCTTCTTTCACCGTGGAAACGGACCACAAATATCCGAAAGGGTCCTGAACCGTTCCTTCGCGGCGTCCGTAAAAATGATCCGTAATTGGAATCACGACCTTGGCGCCGGCGCTCATGGCATGGGAGACAAAATCGTCCACGTCAGCAACATTCAGCGCCATCATGACGGGTGAATTCCCGAGCGTCTCTGGACTGAAACGGCCGCCTTCCGGCCACTCTTCGGCGAGCATAACGACTGAGCCTCCAATCGAGATTTCGGCGTGCGCAATTTTCCCGCCAGCCTCAAAGCGCATGGTTTCTTGTGCGCCGAAAGCACTCTCATAGAACTCAATGGCCTTGGCGGCATCTTTAAAAGTCAACCGCGGGACGGCAGCGGGACGAGCGCTGGTTATGGGTTCGGCTACAGTGGACATAGTTTTTCTCCCGTCCAACAGTTCGGATTGAAGCCGTGTCTTGAATTCTTCACGCGGCAAGTCGTGCAAGTCAGCCGCGATTTGCACCAGCGGCTCGACGCTGGCTTCTACCTGGGGAGGCTTGCCGTCTGACCGCGCGAGCAAAGCGTCCACAGCGTGGTTCAGTTGCTCGATCTTGTTGGCGTCGTTGTCTCGCGGATTCAGAGAGCGCTTAGGCATTGGCACCCTCCATTCGCGTCCGCAGGGTGGTGAGCGCTCGAAATTGCAATTGCTTCACCGCACCCTCGCTCTTGCGGATCTCCCGCGCTACTTCCTTAATACTTTTCTGCTCGACGAAGCGCAACACCACAACCCGCCTCTGTTCCACCGGCAACGCCTCGACTAGACGAAAGAGTGTGGCGCGCCGTTCAACTTCTTCAATCTCGACCGGACTGACGTGCGCCAATTCGATCCGTTCGGGCTCATCGCCGATTGGCTCCCGGCCGGTGCGCTGCCAGCGATCGGAGATCAGATTGGCCGCGATTCGCAACAGCCATGCTGCAAACGGAAGTCCGCGCCACTCGAATCGCTTCAGGTTAGCCAAGGCGTGGTGAAACACCTCAGAGGTCAAATCTTCCGTTTCGGCGCGGTTTTCCACCCGGCGCACGATGTACGCATACACGCGCTCGAAGTTGTTCTGATAAAGCTCGGCAAAACGCGCGGGATCCTTCTGCGCCGCCTCAATCAGAAGCCCCTCGTCCGCTTCTTTCTTCAGAGTCTTCAACCAGTTCTCCGCGGGGTCTGCACTTAGGGTAACGGTTGGGAGGGAAGAGAAGTTACGGTGGGATTTTACAAGATTCCGTCTGCGCGGGGAGGACTTGCCAGGGTGCGCGAGTTCCGAGGTGAGAAGATTCTCGATTCACACATATTCTCTGCTCTCCGCTGTCATGCGGCCTGCCCGCGAAGTGGCGACCGTATAGCTGGCGCACTCGACGTCTGGCGATGGTCCACGCCCTTCAGGCGACACGTTCAGGGGAGCGAGGCTCGTCGGTCGCAGGCACGGGCCGGGCATTGGCCGCTTCCAGCCGAATGCGGTTGACTCGCTGCGTTTCCTGAACCAGTTCGTCGGTGGCGTCGGGGCCTTCTCCTGCCATCACCGACCCCGCAGCCAAGGCAAAGCGCAACGCGTCCGCCTGGTCGTCGAAATAAAGGATTACTTTCCGGGCCATGTCACTTCTCCCCTGAGTCCAAACTTTCGAGTGCAACTCCAAGATACGACGAGTAGGCGCAAACTAATACTTACTGACGACGATTGTCGATGACTCGCGCTTGCGATTGAAGTGTTTTTCTTGGTTCTCGCGTCCGCGTTAGTACATTATCCGGGGGAGACTGGAACAGAATTAGGGCAGAAGGGCAGATCAGGTCGGCCCTAGCAGACGATTTTCGAACTTTGCTGCTTTCGGGGGCAGTGCTACGCCAGTCGGACCCGACCGATTGCTGGTACAACGCGATTTTTCACCATTTGACGCAATTGCCTTAACCGGGTGGCAGCTCAGATACCTTGGGATGGCCGCCTACACTTCCCGAATCCTCAGAATCTGGTGACGAAGCCCGAGAAGTCATGGCCAACGGTTCATTGCTGAAATCCTACGTCAGCTCGGGCTGGAGCTATTACTTCAGGAATCCAGGAATCCATTACCGAACGACGCCTCCGTAGCAAGCCATGCATTCGTTTTGGGGGTTCGAAGCGCTCCAGCCCGCCATGACATCCGCGTCGCGATACTCGCCGGTGATCTGGACGAAGCTCCTGAAGCGTTGCCTTGAGACGTAGGAGGACAGCAAGGTCGACAGAGTTGTTTCCTTGTCGAACATTGAAAAGTTCCCCGTCCAGCGTGACGGCTTCAATCGTCGGAGGAATGAGGAAATTCGGATCGGCATAGCCGTTCCCGTGGGGATTGGCGGGCAGGTTGTTTGAATAGAGAAAATCCCCGATCTGAAAGTACTGGGCGATGGGCTCACCGTGATCCCCGGCAACGCCGGGAGCAACATACTGCGGGGCTTTTGTTCCTCCCGATGCGGCTTCGCGGGCAAGTCCCGGAATTGAGATGGGCGCTCCCGGCCTACCCGGATTGGCGTCCAACAGTGGGTCATGAATGACGATGCTTTGGGCGGGATCGGGAGTCAGCAACGACGGTGCGGTAGCCACGACTGAAACGGCCTGCGACACCGAGACCGGTTGACGGAATTGGAGAGTCACCTGTTTTTGCTGACCACGAGAAACTGAAATATCCAAGGTCACCGAAACAAAAGTCTGTTCCTCAGCCCTCAACTGGTATTCGACCGGATCAATGTCTCTGACAATAAAGCTACCTTGCTCATCGCTTTCTGTTTGGCGAGTCACTGTCCCCGCGGAGTTCACGAGCTTCAGATGTGCCCCGGCCACGGGCACGCCATGAGGATCAACACTCTGCCTCGAATCGCATCTGTGCTTGCCGAGAGGCTTGCAGGGAGAAGCAAAACCCCCAAAAAGAACGCGGTGCGAAGGTAAGGTTTGAAGATCACCTCTCTAGAAGTCGTGATCATCGACATGAAGAGATTAGGCACGCTCGTCCATCATAAATGCCGAGCGTGAGAGAAGGTAAAAACGGCAAGGTTGTTTTGACGAGACAGGGATTTATAACCACTGTCGAGCAGCCGACGCCGCTATTCCCGGACGCACTGGCGGCTGTACCAGTGCGTGGGACTACTTGGAACTAGTCCACCTGGACCCAAGAGAGTTGCTCGGAACGTCGAGCCGCCACAACTGATGTTGTTAACAAGCGTGGCTGATGTTGAAAAAATCCATTTTTCTCAAAATAGCCAAATCCGCGAATTTCGCGGGAAAGAGTTGTTTCAGACACACGCGATTACACTGGAACCCCGCCGTAGGCAGGTCGCTGCCCTCTGGTTACTTGTCAGCGGCCCCGTTTCGCGATGAAATTGCCCTCGGGGAGGGACAGATGGGCCGCCTGTTCGGATTTCTCGGCGTCGTCATTGTCCTGGCCATTGGCATGTACGTTTATTCCAAGCAGGTGCAGAGCTCTTCTGCTCCCGCCGGGGCGAACACCCCGAAAGCCGCCATCAACATCACCGGCGTAAGGAGCGATCTGATCAGTATCGCCACGGCCGAGCGCCGGTACTTTGCCAGCGAAGGAAAATACGTCTCCCTCGACGAACTGATCTCAACTAACTACATTACTGTTGTCCGACAGCGTCCTCCTTATACCTACGAGGTCCAGACCAGTTCCAGTGGTTTTCGTGTGGTCGCTATCCGTTCCGGTGACAACACCTCTGGCACGCCCGCGCAGCTTTCGGTTGACGAGAACATGGAGTTCCAAACGTCCGAATAGGATCGGGCCACGGTTCTTTCTCCCTTACTGTTGACGAAACGTTTGCACACGCTCTTTAAGCGCAGGAGTCCCCATCCGGTCCGTAGGTTGCTGAAAGCACACGTCAAATTTGTTGGTCGGGACGGGCAGATTTGAACTGCCGACCCCTCGCACCCCAAGCGAGTGCTCTACCAGGCTGAGCCACGTCCCGACGGAAGGAGACCAACTGTATTTTCCAACGGCAGACGCCAAACCGATGAAAAACAGCGGTAGGGTTGACTCCAGAATTTTACACCAGCCAGCCTGCTTTCGTCCGTTAACATGGACGGACGATCCGAGTCGATGCGCGGCAACCCCAATTTGACCATTGGAGAGATCCTTACCATGAAACCTTCGATCAGAAAGCCATCGCTTTCGGTGACTGCTCAAATGGCCGAGCAATTGCGCCGTGCATTCGACGGCAGCGCATGGCACGGGCCGTCCATGCTCGAGCTGCTCGAGGATGTCGATGCCGAAACTGCAGCCGCCAAACCGATACCCAACGTCCACAGCATATGGGAATTAGTGCTGCACACGGCTGTGTGGGATGGGGCTGTTCGTCGTCGCATCGGGGGCCAGACAACCCAGCCTAAGGGGAAGAAGAATTTTCCCCCAGTTCCGAAAAGCAGTAGCACTGCCAAACAGGCGGCGTGGCGCAAGACAGTCTCATGGCTTACCCGGACGCATGCGGATCTGATTAGAGCCGTCTCGGCACTGCCTGAGGAGCGTCTGCGAGATCATGTCCCGGGCACGCGCTACGACATTTCATTCATGCTGCACGGAGTGCTGCAACATGAGCTCTATCACGCAGGCCAGATCGCGATTCTTAAGAAAGCGCACAGGCGTGCCTCGCGAGTAAAGGATTGTCAACTGGAAATCGAAAGTCTCACCGGTCCTTGTACCTCCGGGCGTGGAACCGCCGCTTCTGCAGTACGGTTTTTCCCGAAGCATCGCTTGCACGGGTTACAATAAAAATAACCCCGTTCGCGGCGGTTTTGCATCCAATCGTTATGGTTTTAGGAAAACGCAGATCGAACTTCAATCTAGCTAGTCCCGCGTGGTCAGGTTCAGCATGAATAGAATGTTTCGCATTGTCTTCCTACTCTCTGTTGCCGCAAGTGCAGCCGGTCAAGCCAAGTCCCCTTCGCCGATCGAATCCAAGCCGGCTCAGTCTTCGCCGCGCAAGGTTGATCGGGCAATCTCGTACTATCACTATGCATTAGCGCACATGTACGAAGAACAGGTCACGGTTTATGGCCGTAGTGAGCTGGCCAATAAAGCGATAGAAGAATACCGCCTCGCCATCGAAGCCGACCCTTCTTCCGAATTTCTGACTTCCGGACTCGCCGAGCTCTACGTCAAGACCGGACGTATCCGCGATGCTGTGCTCGAAGCGCAGGACATTATCAAGCGTGATCCCAACAATCTGGAAGCGCACAAGCTGCTGGGCCGTATTTATCTGCGCTCATTGGGCGATATGCCGGGCGGCAACGGATCGGACAACGTCCTCAAATTAGCCATCGAGCAGTACGAACGAATCGTCAAAATCGAACCTAACAACATTGACGATCACTTGCTTCTCGGCAGGCTTTACCGCCTCAACAACGATTTGCAGAAAGCGGAAAACGAACTCAAGACCGCGGTTCAACTCGACCCGAATTCGGAAGAAGCGATCACGACACTGGCCTTGCTTTATAGCGAGGAAGGCGACACCGCTCATGCCTTGCAGGTGTTAAGTTCAGTCCCCGCCACCGGCCGTTCCGCCAAGCTCTATTCCGCATTGGGCACTACCTACGAGCAACGGAAAGATTACAAGAACGCAATTGAGGCCTACAAGAAAGCCATCCAGCTCGACCGGGACAATCTCGACGCGATCCGCGGCTTGGCTGAAAACTTGCTGAACGATGGCCAGATGGACGCTGCGCTCGACCAATACAAGGTCATCGTTGATGCGAATCCTGAAGACGCGCAAACCTACCTGCGCATAGCCGAAATCTACCGCAAGCAAGAGAAATATGATCTGGCCCTGGAGAGCCTGAAAAAAGCCGAGACCATGGTGCCGGACTCGATGGAAGTGCCCTACAACGTCGCTCTGGTCTATCAGGCACAAGGCCGCAGCGATGAAGCTGCGAAGATTCTGCAGGATCTGCTCAAGAAGACCGAAAAGCCCGACACCAACTACAGTCAGAGCGACCGCAGCAATCGCGCCGTCTTCATTGAACGTTTGGGACGCATTTATCGCGACCAGTCGAACTATTCGGCCGCTGTAGAGACCTTTCGCAAGATGCTCACTCTAGGCGACGAGAGCGCCGAAAGCGGCTATCAGGAAATCATTGATACGTACCGCGAGGCTAAACAGTGGCCACAAGCGACCGCGGCCGCCAGGGAAGGGGTTCAGAAGCTGCCCAACAATCGCGACCTGCGCATGGTGCTCGACGCGCAACTCGCCGACACCGGCGATGCGGACAAGGCTCTGGCCGACGTGCGCTCGCTGCTTAAGGGAACAGCGGAAGATCGCCCGGTATATGTGGCGCTGGCGCAGATGAACACGCGTCTCAAGCGCTGGGCCGACGCCGAAGCGGCACTGAACAAGGCGGAGCAGCTCTCCACCAAGCCGGAGGATAAACAATACGTAGCTTTCCTCCGGGGTTCGACCTACGAGCGCCAGAAAAAATATGACGAAGCCGAGGCCGAGTTCAGGAAGGTGCTTGCGGCTGAGCCGCAGAGCGCTGTCACCCTCAACTACCTGGGATACATGAACGCCGACCGCGGCGTGCGGCTGGAGGAGTCGCTCAATTACATCAAGCAAGCCGTGAGCCTCGAGCCGGGCAACGGCGCCTACCTCGATTCGTTGGGCTGGGCTTATTTCCGGCTGGGCAAATACGACCTGGCCGAGGAAAATCTTAACAAGGCTTCGCAGCACATGGGCTCCGATCCCTCCGTGCAAGAGCACTTGGGTGATCTCTATCAGAAGACGGGACGCCTAAAGCTGGCTGCCGCTCACTGGGAGCGCGCTCTGGAGGAATGGAACAAGACCGTGGCTGCCGAAGTTGACAGCGACGCCCAGGCCAAGGTTCAGCAGAAGCTGGACGCCGCGAGAGTGAGGCTAGCCAAGGAGCAGTTGGAAAAACAGCAGTAGCGAAGAAGGTGAATCAAACCATCAAGAGTCAACGATGCTAGACTCTCCTCATGTTGGCCGGCTGCGCGGTGCACGTGGAACATTCCCGTGGACGCCGCTTTCCTGAGCCGCCGCATCCTTACCGCAACGACTTTCAGCGAGATCGCGACCGTGTTATCCATTCGCGTGCGTTTCGCCGCCTTGAAGCCAAGACTCAAGTGTTCACGCGGCGTTATTCGGACCACTTCCGCAACCGGCTTACGCACACGATTGAGGTTTCACAGATATCCCGCACCATTGCGGGAGCGCTGGGCCTCAACGTGGACCTGGCTGAAGCTCTTGCCTTGGTGCATGACATCGGCCATCCCCCCTTCGGGCACGCGGGAGAGAAGGCGCTCGACGCCGCCATGCGCGCCCAAGGTCTTTTCTTCGACCACAACCTGCACGCGCTGCGCATCGTGGAAGACTTTGAGATACGCTACGCTGCCTTTCGCGGGCTGAATCTCACCTTCGAAGTCCGCGAGGGCATCATTAAGCATTCCAAAGACTACGGCATCGATGAGCATCCGCAGTTAGCGCAGTACTTGCTCAATCAGCGACCGCCGCTCGAAGCCCAACTTATCGATCTCGCCGACGAAATTGCCTACAACACGGCCGACCTCGATGACGGATATGAGGCCCACCTACTCTCACTGGACGAAATCCGAACCGGAGTGCCTGTCTTTGAACGTTGTTACCAGCAAGTGGGGCAAATCTATCCGGACGCCATCGACAGGTTGAAATTTAACGAAGCCCTTAAAGGTATGCTCAATTGCATGGTCAGCGATCTCATCGAAAATACGCGCACGAGAACACAACAGACAGGAATGAGAACTTTGGAAGACGTGCGTCAGTATCCCGAGCGCCTCGCCGCATTCAGCACGGAAGTCGAAGCCGAGCGCCGTGCGGCTAAGCGGTTTCTCTATGAAAACCTGTACCTTAGTCCGACGCTGGAGCCCGAAAAGGATGATGCCGAGCGCATTGTCCGCGAATTGTTTTCTTTTTGGATGCAGAAGCCTGGAGCCCTTCCGCCCGGTTACCAGCAAAAAGCTGAGGAGGAAGCACTGCCGCGTGTGGTTTGCGATTACATTGCCGGCATGACCGACAATTTCATCTACGAGCAGTACGAAAAGTACTGCAGCGGGTAACCAGGGCCGCGGTCGTACCGACAGCAGGAAAAGAATCTTCAGCGCGCTCCCGCCACCGCCGCAACCACATCAAACAAAATCCTGGGCCCCCGCCGCAGTTCCTCCACCCGGATACGCTCATCGTTTCCATGCTCAGTGTGCCCTTCCTCATCCGTCGCCGCATATGGCGAGAAGCCGTAAGCATTGATACCCAGCGGCCGATAGCGCTGGTTCTCGGTATATCCGCTGGTGATATGGGGAACCACCGGCGTCCCCGGAAAATAATGCCTAGAAACTTGACCGATCGCATCGAAGAGCGCCGTCTTGGTGGGCGAGTAGTTGGCGATCCGGAACTCCGCATTCAGCGGCTCGATGGTCACGTTCGGATCGTTCACAACCCGCCGGATCGCCTCCAGAACCGCTTTCGGATCTCCCCCCGGCAGCAGCCGCACATCCAGGTTCGCCCAGGCTTCCGGCGGAATTACATTGGTCTGTTCGGAGCCGCCCATCATGGTGAGTGAGATGGTGTCGCGCAGCAGGAAGTTCAGCGATTCGTCTTTCTCAATTTCGTCCTGAAACTCTTTGTCTTCGAGCGCCTTTTGGATATTGCCGAACTCACGCTTTCGCTGTGGCGGCTCGTAAGGGGCCATGTCACGCAAGAACTCATCCACCACGGGCAGAACCCTGAACGGGGTATGGTAGGCCAGAATGCGATCAAGTGCCCGCACCAGCCGGTTCGGAGCCGAAGCGGCAATCGGACGCGAACCGTGACCCGGTCGGCCATGCGCCACAACGTGCAGCCAGAAGGTGGTCTTTTCGCCCACATCGACGCCCATATACTTCACCTTTCCAGCTTCGAGCAGATTCTCCCCGCCCTCATTGACCAGGAACTCGGCATTTCCCAATAGTTCGCGCTGGTGTTCGATAAACCAGTCCGTGCCGGTACCGCCCGCCTCTTCATCGGCCACGGCGAGAAAAATCACATCCCGGTCGAGCGCAAGGTGTTCGCGCCTCAGCATAACCATCACAACTAGCTGCGCTAGTCCTTCATCTTTCATGTCCTGAGCGCCGCGGCCCCACAAGTATCCATCTTTGATCTCGCCACTAAACGGAGGAACCTTCCAATGCGCCGCATCGCTGGTCACAACATCCATGTGGTTCAGCAAAATAATAGGTCGTTTCGCCTCTCCTGCGTTGGTACGCGGCAATCGTGCCCAAAGGTCGGCCCGACTGGGCGCGTACTCGAAAACTCGGTTCTCAATCCCCTCCTGGTCGAGGATCTTCTTGAAAAACGCTGCCGCGCGCATTTCATTGCCCGGAGGGTTGGTCGTATCGATTCGTAGATATTCCTGCATCCATTGAAGCGCCAAGTCCGAGTATTGCTGCCAATGTTCGGCTGGAATGCGCGACGATGCCAGCCCAGCGTCTGGCAGCTCGCGCTGGGCTGCTTCGGCGAATCTGCCGGTCGCCCAGGCAGCGCCGCAAAAGACCAGGCAGGCAATCAGCAACGCCCCAAACGACATCCGCAAAATCCCCAAGTTGCAATAACTTGCGCCTCGACCTGACCCAAATGTTCCCAAGATTTCCTCCCGGAGATGTCAAAAATCCACGCAGTTTTTATATCAGGTTCGCCAAATTTACCCTGCCATTGCAGTCCCGGCTGTCGCACCCGAGGAAACGGCGTTACAATGTCTATGTATATCAATGGGTTAGCACTTCGACCGTTGCTTTAGATTTGGCATCTAACCTGTAACAGAGAGACATAGCGCCATTATGTTGGCGCCACGAATTTTAGGCACGCGTAGCGTCAGCGCGAGCCGGCAAATCGACCACGCTTTGCTTCTCGTCATTTGTTTAGGACGCAATCAAATCAAGCGCCACGCCCATTTGGGCGTGTTGGAGTGGAGTCCCAAGGCTCCACCCTGGAGGAAGTTTAATTATGAATAGCCGCATCCTACTCGCCCTGCCGCTGGCCGCAGTGCTCGCATTTCCGGCCTTTGCGCAGACCACCTCGTCTACCCAGGATCAGTCCACAACCGCTCAAACGACCCAAAACACCTCTACTGACACGGCCACCGGCAAGCAGCCTCTGCAGCCACCCAGCCGTGAAGGTTTCTGGGGCCGCGTCAATCCCTTTGCTCGCAAGAGATACGTGCAGCGCCAGACCGACCCCATTCGCGACCGCGTTAACGAACTCGATGACCTGACCGCCACCAACAGCAAGGCGATCAAGGACACCGATGAGCGCGCACAGAAGGGCATCAAACTAGCCTCCGATAAAGCCAACGAAGCCGATCAGCACGCCATGGATGCGGGCAATAAGGCCACCATGGCACAGCAGACCGCGCAGCAGGCTACCACGCGTATCCAGACGGTCGAGCAGGTGGTTGGCAATATCGATCAGTACAAGGCCTCGAATCAGACTGAAATCCGGTTCCGTCCCGGCCAGACTGTGCTGAGCAAGAATGCCAAGGACGCACTCGACCAAATGGCCTCTACCGTGAAGGGCCAGCGCGGCTACATCATCGAAGTCCAGGGTTTCTCCTCCGGACGCGGCCAGACCGCGATTTCGAACTCGCAGAAGATGGCCGAGTCAGTGGTGCGCTACCTCGTGTTGAACCACGAGATCCCGGTCTACCGCATCTATCTCGTGGGCATGGGCAACGCTCCTATTGCGAACGCGGATGAGACTGCGAAGTCGAAGCGCATCAGCGGCGGTCGTGTGGAAATCAGCCTGTTGAAGAACGATCTTGAGCAGCTTGCCTCCAGCGGTTCCTCCGCTCCGGCGACCAGTCAGGATCAACAGCAGCAACCGAAATGAGTGAACTAAGTTTGGGACCGGCCGCCTTGGCCTAAAGTCCCTCCCCCGGAGAAGGCCCCTCGCTCACGCGAGGGGCTTTCTTTAGCGAAGTCTCAATGAGTCGGTCTCATTTGCTGTCGGAGTAGAGATTCAATCGATTCCGCTTGAGAAATTCGAGCTTTTCCTTCATTTGAATGCACTCTGGACAAGGATAGAGCTGGAAGTTGGCTTCCGCGTCACAAAACCGGATGTCTTCGTGCGCCAGGTAGCATTGTTTCCAATTCTGTTTAAGCGCCGAGAAGGCTTCGATTTCCTTGTGATTCTGGTGCACACAACTGGGCAGTAAAAGAAGAATAAAAATCCCCGCCAGCACGACGCGCTTGCGGTGGTTACGGATAGCGAGAATGCTGAAGTATATTCCCAGGAAAGCGGGGATTAACAGCGTGAGATAACGCGACGCGCGCCCACCTTCCGGGCCCAAGCAGACACGGCCCACGGCTGTCGCTGCCGAGAATGTCAGGCTGAATCCAAGCAGTATGACAATCAACATGCTCGCGCGGTCCGCAGAAGAGTCTTTCCAAAGCGCTCGAATGTGCACCACCAGTAGGCTGCTCACAACAACAATGATCCCCATTCCGAGGATCGAAGCGAGTATCACGCCCTGCTTCACAGCCAGAAAGTTGGCGAACATCAGTCCCAAGAAAACGGGATAAGCTGCGGGGTCGTGATACGGAAAGTGGTAACACGCTACCGACGGATTGAACTGATAACCATAGAAGAACGACGCCAGAGAGGCGGTTGCTATCGCCAGCGATAGCAGGGGCGTCCTTGTCCGCCAGCGAGCGTGTGTCTTTGCGCCGTGATACGCCTCAAGCCCGAACAACAACAGCGTGATTCCGGCGATGAAGATGCCGAAGCCAGTGAAAATCAGCAAGAAGTGAATGACGAGAACCGCAACATTCCCTATTACGCCGCGGCCTTCGATCCAGGCAAAACAATATGCAACAATAAGAAGTAGCGGGAAGGCCTCAGGCGATGCTCCCGTCGCACCCAGTAATGCCTCCCATTGGCCAAGCCCCAGAAACATGACCGGAATAGCGATATCCCACGCTGAAATTGGTCCGAACGCCCGTATCTTCAGATAAGTCGCCAGAATCATGGCGAGCACCATGGCAGATGCTATGGTGAACGCCTGTACTCGACTGTTCCAATGCGCGAAGTAGAGGAGCTTGGTTACGACTACGACGCCCAAACCTTGCCTGTGGGGGCCATGCTGAGCGACGAATACGCGCCACAGAGGCTGCCTTTCGAACAATGAAGCGTACGCGTTCCACTCATCGTAGAAGAAAAGGTTCACCGCATACTTCAACACTACCCAGCAAAAGCGGAAAATCAATGCCAGCGCGGTGACCCCGAACAAAATACTGGATGCATAACCATGCCCAGGGGCAGGGGGCGCAGCGGTTCTGCCCGGCATCGGCTCGCTGCTGAGACTCATCCCTGCAATGCTACAGGTAGTAGACCGGAGCGCGAAGTTCGCTGGCTGATTCCCGCCCGATGTTTGTCACTGCGAAGGGCTGTCGAAGCACTGGCCTTATGCGACTATTGCCCGCCTCTCCGAAGAGCAGTTCTCCCCAGAGAAGTGCGCACCCCCAAGGCGAATCGAAGCATCAATTGCGTCCCTCCGGACGTAAATCGATGAGCCGTCATCAACTGCCCAGAATCGGAGGTCAATAGGGTGTTCACGTCTCTAGAACAGATCTCTGACTGGTTCACTGAGCCGTTCAGTTCCTTGGTGCGGGGTTTGTTCCCATGAGATATTGACCGAACCAGGCGATGGTGCGCCGGATGGAGTCAATCTGGTTCTCGCGTTTCACGAAGCCATGACCTTCATTCGGGTAATAGTGAACGTCCACGACCCGGCCTTCTTTCTTGAGGATATCGACGACCTGTTGCGCTTCCTCCTTCGGCACGCGCGGATCATTGTCGCCCTGCAGCACGAGTAAAGGCGCCTTCTCGCTGCGAATGTAAGTGATCGGCGAGTCCTCTTCATAGACTTTTCGGTTCTCTTCAGGATTTCCCAAAAGCGCCTTCAGGTACTCGTTCAACGAGGGATCCGAGCTCTTCAGCATAGTAGACCAGTTGATGATCCCGTACTCGTCTACCGCCGCCGCCCAGACATCGGGCGTCCTACCGATGGCCATCAGCGTCATGAAGCCGCCGTAAGAGCCGCCATAGATGCCGATTTTCCTGGGATCAACGTAACCCGTGGCTTTGAGGAAGTCTACGCCGGCAATCTCGTCTTTGAGGTCGCCGCCGCCTAAGTCCTGAAAGTTAGCCTTTTGGAAATCCAGGCCATAACCCGTGGACCCGCGAGGGTTAGGAGCGATGCAGACGTATCCGCGCGAGGCCAGCGCCGCCACATCGGTGTTCCAGTAGTCGACCATCTGGCCGGTGGGTCCACCGTGCGGCAGTACGATCGCGGGATTGCTCCCGTCGCGCTTCAGATTGAACGGCACCCAGAGCAACGCCGTGATGATTTTTCCGTCGAAACTTTTGTAGTGGACAATCTGAGACGGCGGAAGCGGGGTCGCGCGCAAGCTGGCAATGGCGGAAAAAGTCAATTGGTCGGCATGGCGGGTGCGGAGATTGTAGACCCAAAGGTCGGTGGGCTGATTGGAGGCCTCGTGGGAAACGATCACGCGGTCGCTCTGCGGCGCGAACTCGTTGGGATTGCCCGAGAAAGCATTCAGGCCGTGCGGCAGTTCTACCTTATCCGCATGGTTGGTTGAGCGATCGATGAGATATGCGTCGATCAGCCCGTCCTCATTGACGATGTAGGTGTAGCGTTTGCCGTCGGGCGAAAAATTCCCGGCGAAGGTTTCCCATTTCAGGTCGGTGACCCAGGTGACTTTCCTGGTGGCGACGTCGAGCAGGGCGACGTTCATGTAACCGCCCTTGGCATCCGAACTCAGCAACAGGGTCTTGTCGTCGGGCGAAAGCGACGAACCGAGATAGCGAATCGTGCCCTGATGGGCGGTGAGATTCTCCATCTTTCCGGTCGCCACATCGATGCGGTAGACGTCGGCGTCGGTGAAGGGAGGATTCACGCGGCCGGCATAGATGGTCTTATCGTCGCCGCTCCACGCCACCACGTTCCAGGCGTAACCGGGTTGCTGTTCATGGGTCAGCAGCTGGACCTTGCGGGTGCTCCAGCTGAGCAGAGCAATGTCATATTGGGAACCATCCTTCGGCTTATAGGCGAAGGCAATGGTGCTGCCATCGTGGCACCAGTGCGGATCCTGCTCGCGAATCGCAGGCGTGTTAGTCAGGTTAATGATCTCGCCGCCGTCGCTCGGGACAGCGTAGAGATCCCAGAGTTCATCGCCGGCGCGGTCCTGCTGGTAGACGATCCGCTTACCGTCGGGTGACCAGGCAGCGTTGTACTGCCGATCGTCGGACTCGGTAAGTTGAATCGGCCATCCACCGGAGGCGCTCACCTTCCACAGATTGAAGCGACCGGCAATGTCACTGGTGAATAAAATCTGCCGCCCGTCAGGCGACCAGGCCGCGCCAAATACACTTTTTGTGTAGTAAAGGTCGTCGATGGGCGCAGGCCGGGCGGATGAGTCTGACGACGAGACCACCGACTTGGGATCAGTGAGTGGACGGTCATCGGGTCCCGTGGAGGCGGCCAAGCGGGTACACAAGCTGCAGCCAATGACAACCAACAGCGCCAACAATTGGCGGATTCGCATACCGACCTCTTTTCAGCAAAGTCCTAACCCTGCTCGTTGGGCATGGTGCCCGCGCGGTAGCGCACGATCGAAAACGGGTCTGTGCACTTATCGGAGCAATTGATATATCACGGATTTTCCGATCTGGAAAGACCGTCGGCGGATCAGACAATGGATAATAAACCCGATCGGGAATACGCTTCTCGAGGAGAATTTGTGCTGCGCAATCCCATGGGAAAGTCAATTGTTCTGATAGCGGCAACTCTGGTGACATTGCCGAGCGCTGATGCCCAACCGACGCCCCGGTTCCACAGAACGCTGCATCCCCGGCGCTCCCCGCTCCTGCTCACCGGAAACTTACCGCGGAGCAACA
>QIAN01000115.1 GCA_003225005.1 Acidobacteriota bacterium
GGAAAAGCAGAAGATCCTGAAAAACCTGCTGACCGTGCGCCTGGCCAACAACCGCCGCGTCGACGTCACTCTGAGCACCACCGGTGAACAGTCCGTTCGCCGCTTCCCCTTCAGTGCCAAGGACGCCTTGACGCTGCTCAGCAGGGGCGGCGGTGAAACACCCAAGAAGAAAACGGCCGCTGCGGCGCCGCCGAAGAAGGCCAAGCCCTAGCGGCCAAGTGTTCGCGGAAGAAAATCCTCGCCGGAAGTGACTCGTAATTTCTGGCGAGGGAACTGAAAGCCATCCGAGATCAAACAGGCAGGCTCTTCGAGAAGGATTCGAGGAGCCCGCTTCGTTTTGGGAGCGGGCGCTGGCGGGATCTTCGCCCGACCCCTCCCCAAATTGGAACGGAAAAGGAGGGAGGGCCGGGACTGAGTCCCAAAGTGGGACGTGCCAAGAATGTAGTCATTTAGCGGATATATTGATTTATGAATGGATCCGGGAGGATTTCCTGAAACGGAACCTAAGATGCAGATAGGATCAACTCAATTGGGGTGAACCCCTAAGCTGGCACAGTTTTTTTGGACACAGCTTCCGCTTTCATAAACGCGTTCTTGCATCTCCTTGCAGGAGAAGGGGTCTGGGGAAGGGGACGGCATTTGAATACTGTGGGGCCGATGGTCCAGCCGCACCCGTCGCTGGACCGCGAGCGACTGGCAACTCACCAGGTGCTATCACTCCCCGAACTGCGACAAACGCCACTACGTCGCTGAATGTACAATCCAAGGCAATACTGCAACAACGCTGCATTTGCTGGCTTCATTCATGGTGGTGTTTCCGAGCGCAGATTTCAGCACTGCAGCAGGCAATCCCTTTCTTCTGGGAGTTCTTGGGCGCCGCCAATCGGGACGCGACGACGATTCCCCCTATGACGATAAGGAGAAATACGAGCACTCTAAATGGCACGTTCACAGGTGACAGGCGCTTCACTTCTTCCGTCGTTTCCACAGACGCTCGAAGGGTGATGATATTGCGCGAACCTGCGAAAGCGAATGGTCCCACGGTACTGCCGCGACAGTACTCTCGGCAGTGCGGCTGACGCACTCTAGTGCACTGCTGCGTCACACAGATAGATTGTTGTTGAGGTTAACCACAGGCATGCAGTCCACCGGAAGCGTCCGAGCTATCGCCGTCTTCTAGAAAACAAACACCTGGCCCGAACTTCCATTTAGCCATCGAAGGACGTGACGCCAAGGCGTACTGGATGCATGTGGCAGTGCCGCTGACCGCCCCGCTAAGTAAGCTCGACGATTTTCTCCGCCATACCTGGCTTGAATGCTGCGGCCACTTGAGCGCTTTTGAGGTTGGCGGCAAGCGTTATGCTTCCGAGCCCACGGAGGAAGAAATGAGCATGAGAGCACGGTTGAGCGAAGTGCTTGAGGTAGGGATGAAGTTCTTTTATGAGTATGACTACGGTTCTACAACGGCTCTTGTGCTAAAGGTTGTTGCCCTTCGTGGGCAAGGCTTGCCAAAGGGTGCCGTACAACTATTGGCCAGAAACGAGGCATCGCAGGTAAGCTGCCAGCGGTGTAGCATCCAGCCCGCCACCCAAATCTGTGCCGAATGCGCGTGGAATGGGGAGGGCTGGCTTTGTGAAGCGTGCGCCGTCGCACACAAGTGTGGCGACGAGATGTGCCTGCCGGTAGTTAACTCTCCTCGCGTGGGAGTGTGCGGATATACAGGTTAGAGGCTCCTCTTCCATAACTGCTCGGAATTTCGCCGCACTACACTAGCAACTAGCTGCTGGCAAGCCCCGTTCCCAACGGCCGCCCGGAAAGGACGCTAGCAGCGCGCTGAGCAAGCTGATGCGCCATTCCAAATCGAGAAGGTAGGCCTTTAGGAATAAGGCGGATCGATCCTCAAGGCACCTTTTTTCACCTTTTCTTGATGCCATAAGAGGCATGTGTAATCGACTAGCGGCTTACTCACTTATCCGGAAATACTCTCTCCAAGCTACCTCTTCGCCTACCAATACATCCGCTCGGTAAATTCCCTGCTTCGGAACCAAGGAAAAATTCCACGCGCGTTCCTGAGTTTCGCCGCTTCGCAGGCTGATCTTGACGGGCTCACCTTGATTGAGAAGATGGTTGTCGACATCATAGATTCGCAACTGCGCAGTACTCTTCCATGCCTCGATTCCCTGGAACGCAACGACAACCGTTGCAGAACCATCTCGCGGTGTGAAATCCACCTTCATTTCCTTGGGAAAGGCCTTTCCTTTTTGCGGCTTTCCTTGGGTAATCATTCCAAACGAAATGTTCCGTCCCCGAGTGACGGGTGCAGTGAATTGGTTCGTAGCCCATAAGGATTGAAGCGGCGTCGAGGTCGCGTTTGGATCCGCTTGAACTAAATCGATCGGAACCACAGAGCCGGTCATCGTAAATGTTTCCCCGCCGGCGTATCTGCGTGTTTCTGGAATTGCTCCCCCGAGCAAGCCCATGACCTCCCCATGATCATTCAGCACCGGGCCGCCAGTTGCTGTCGAGCTGAAGAGCCCCGAAATGCTAAGCCTCTCCCCCCAACCTTCGTGAGACTCCTTACCCACAATCTGTCCGTCCGAGATCACGCGCGCTCCGTCGGCCTTCGCGTCGAGCCAGTAGCAGTGATCTCCCACGGTCACGGATTTGTCGCGGACTCTTCGAAATTTAGCGCTTTTTCCAGGAGCGACGTTTAGTAGCACCCAGTCCTGCCGCCGATTCCACGCGACAACCGCGTCTGGTTGCAGACGGCTACCGTCGGAAAGCCGTATCCGAAGGGTATGCGCGCCATCAATTGCCCGGAACGCCGTCACGAGCACGCCGTCCTCTAGAAAAAAACCCGAGGCTGTGTCGAGCGTGTGCCCCTTGTCATCGAGTTTCTCAATGAGAACGCTTGCCGCTACAGCCCGACCGTAGAGTTCAGCAGCCGTGGGCGGCGCCGCTTCCTTTGGGAGTTCAGCGGGCCTTTTCGCAGATACTATCTCGAAGCGCAAAGTCCCGGCAGACTCTCCGTCCACGCGCGAGTCGAAAATCCACACGCCTGCGGTGGTATTTTCTAGAAGAGGTATCGTCCAGAATCCTCCGAATCTCGTTTGCGTTGCCGGGTAGTCAAAACTCGACATCACAGAAAGCTGACCATTCGGCCCTCGGAGGGTGCCCTCGCAATGATGCGTGCCACGCGGTGCTTCCCATTCGAAATACACAATTACCTGCCGATCCTCGGGAACAAAGAAAGTTGTGCGTGGGTCGGTCATCACAAACGAGCCTCCACGTTGATCTCCCTTCGTTCCCGCTACTGATCGCACCATCTTGACTCTAGGTCCTGACGCCGGAACTCCCCCAGCCTGCTGTATGCCAAGCACGGTCGAGGCCGCGATTAATGGCAAGACAAGGCCGAAGATCACTACCCGACAGATTCTTTCTCTAAGCCATAGATTTTGCTTGCGTGGTTCTCGAAGCATAGGGTTGGGTCACTCCGTAAGGGAATCCAAATCATACTAGACATAGACCTTCAAATCTGGGTTTCGATTGTGCCTGCCGAAAATCTCCTCTGGCCGCAAAAAAGACAGCATGACCATGTTACATGCCTTGTCTTCCCAAGCCCTCACGTTGATATGGATGTCGCTGATTCTTAAGCTCTTCGCGTCCGATATCATTTTCGCGAACCACAGGCAAAAAGCTGGGCACGATAATTTGACCGGGCGCGGACTGCCTCCTTTAGGAGGCAGGTAGGCCCGTTTGGTGCTTGACATGTTGTTATACGCGTGGCAGACTCATAACATAAAAGTCGGAACAGACAGCAGGTACAGCAAGAATGCAGGGGCAGTCTTTAGCCTCAAGTACCACATCGTGTGGTGCCCGAAATATCGTAAGAAGGTGCTCGTCGGAGATGTCGAGATAAGGCTTAAGAACGTGTTGTACGCCACGGCAGCACAGTACGGTGTGCTCATCGAAGCTAT
>QIAN01000514.1 GCA_003225005.1 Acidobacteriota bacterium
GACAAAAAGCCAGCGCGCAAAGTTTGGATCGATCAGGACGCTGCGCCCGCCAATCTGAACAAAAAAACTGGCATGTCCGATGAAGGTGACGGCGAGTTCTCCATTTACCGCAAAGCGGGGATGGTGAGTCTCGCCCGAGAGCGGGGTCACCGCGGAATGACGCACCAAACGTCCAAACTGAGTAGCGCGCTTGCGCAGCGCCCGATTGCGAAGAGTTGACTTAATCATCCCAATGCTGCGCCGACTGGGCGCCTATAGTTTGATGTCAGCGGAGAAACCAAGCTCTATTTTAGTTCAGCAGGGCTCGCTGGAGTATGTCTGAAATCGGGTAACCGAATGGGCTAATTAAGAAAAATTTACCTCACTTGGGGTGCGATCTCAGAAAACCAAGCCGCCAGGCCCCCACAGACCCGTCCTTCCACTACTTTTGTACTCCAACCTTGATAGCCGTCGCGCCCACGGCACGCTCAGTTGGAATTAATGTTCAATCCGTCCACCTGCACAATCGAAGCAGGAGGAAGAATGCCTGTGGGGGAAAGTTGCCGGTCTCGCTTCGATTTTCGCCCGGCAGAGGCATCCGGATTGCTTGACCTTCTTACATCCGTCATATCTAATCCAAAATTGCTTCTAATGCACGAGAGAGGTTCCATATGCGAGTTGCTTTTCTAGGTTTGGGAATCATGGGGCATGCGATGGCCACGAATTTGGTCAAAGCCGGCAATGACGTCACAGTGTGGAACCGCACTCCGGGCAAACAGGTGGAGGGCGCGCGCAGCGCCGCGAATCCTCGAGATGCTGCGAATGGCGCAGAAGTACTGTGGATGTGCGTCTCCGATACTGACGCGGTTGAGAGCGTGCTCTTCGGTCGTGAAGGTGTGGAGTCTTCCCTCAGAGAAGGAATGATCGTTGCAGACTCAAGCACGATCTCCCCGGCAGCGACCGCTAAATTTGCGGAACGGGTGCAGGCCAAGGGAGTGTCTTACGTCGATGCTCCGATGACCGGCTCGAAAGTGGGAGCGCAGAATGGAACCCTTGTTTTTATCGTGGGCGGAGACGAAGCCAGCATTGAACGGCTCAAACCGCTTTTTGCTGCCATGGGAAAGAAAATCTTTCGCATGGGCGAGACCAGTAAAGGCCAGGCGACCAAGCTGGTTATGAATCTGCAAATCGCACTCATTTTTGAAGGATTCGCTGAGGCGCTCACCCTGGCCACGAAACTTGGCGTCGACGCCGAGAAGATGGTGGCGCTTATTGAAGCCACCATGGTGCGCTCAGGCGTGGTGGATTACAAGGCGCCTTTCGTGCTTCAGCGCGATTTCACACCGAACTTTCCATTGCGATTGATGCACAAGGATATTCGCCTCACTCTGGAAGCTGCGAAAGAAGCGCGCGTGAAACTCCCGGCACTCGAGACCGTGGAAGAAATCTACGAGATGGCCACCGAAGAGGGTTCCGGGGACCTCGATTACGCCGCAACTCTGACGCTGCTGGAAAAGTGGGCAGGAGTGCAAGTGAAACGAACCGCCGCATAGTCCTCATACGACCAAGACGGATCTAGAGCAATTTCAGAAGAACTGGCTTCCGCTTTAGCTGCAAGCACATCCGGCCGTTTGCGCACGAGAGTCTTATTACTCTCGTAATGAAGCTTCGTTCCTCTATTACACAAGTATTACAAACCGCTGCGACTGGCCTTGATACTCTAACTTTATCAATCCAGACCACTGGGGACATCACTTGGATATGCAACTGGAAGACCTAGAAAAACGGCAAGCGGCCAACGGCGAAATTAATTGGGTGACCACGACTTTTATGTCCTTGTTTCACATTGGGGCGATCGCGGCGCTGTTTTTCTTTACCTGGAAGGCGCTGTTCGTCGCCATGTTCCTGTGGTGGGTGTCGGGCAGTTTGGGCATCGGAATGGCCTATCACCGCCTGCTGACGCACCGCGGCTACAAGACGCCGAAGTGGGTGGAATATTTCCTCACAGTTTGCGCCACCCTCGCTCTCGAAGGCGGACCGATTTTCTGGGTGGCTACGCACCGCATTCATCATCAGTTTTCCGATGTGGACGGCGACCCGCATTCGCCCATCGACGGTAAATGGTGGGCTCATATGGGCTGGATCCTTATGGGCAAATCCATGCACCATGACACGACCACGCTGGCCCGCTATGTCCCCGATCTGGCCAAAGATAAGTTTCATGTGTGGATCACGAAATATCATTACGTTCCCATGATTGTGCTGGGTGTAGCGCTGCTCGCTGTTGGCGGACTTCCGTTTCTGATGTGGGGCGTCTTCATGCGCACCGTCGTTGGCTTGCACGCGACCTGGCTGGTGAACTCAGCGACGCATAGCTGGGGTTCGCGACGCTTCGTGACCCGCGATCTCTCCACCAACAGCTGGTGGGTGGCGCTGCTCACGTTTGGCGAAGGCTGGCACAACAATCATCACGCCTATCCCACGGCTGCACAGCATGGCTTCACCTGGTACGAAGTGGATATCAACTGGTACGGCATCTGGGTGCTGAAGACGCTGGGCTTGGCTTGGGACATCAAACGCGTGAAATTGGCTGACGTAGAGCGCGGCCTGGTGCCGGCACCGAATGGACGCTTGATCTCCGCGGCACTGCGAGAAGCCTCGGCAGCAGGCGACTGAGTCGCCTGAGGCTAACTTGAATATCGGCATTCGATGACTGCCCCCGATCCGTTAATGATCGGGGGTTTTCCTTTGGGCGCTACCCCATCTCAGATAGACGCTGCTGCGGAAGGCGTTAAAATCAGCTTGGCCGATTGCCATGCGCATTACCAGCCGAAGTAAAGCGATCGCGTTCTTCGTCATTCTAGGCATATGCCTGGTGGCGCTGGCGGTAGCGCTGAACGTTGGCTGGATCATCCTTAACTGGCGCGAAGGGGTGCTGCTTTTCTTTGGGGTAATTTTT
>QIAN01000515.1 GCA_003225005.1 Acidobacteriota bacterium
GGAAATATCAAAGGGCAAGAGTTGGCCAATCGCTGTGCGGAGGATCTGGCCGAAGCGGATCGGGCGACCCGGAGTGGCATGGCGCGAGTGCGGCGTTCCTCCCGATTGCCGTTTTCCTTTCTGAAACACGCCGGACTACAAGCTAAGGTCGAGTACCGCTCGACCGAAGGCAAGAACATCGCCGTTCGCGTCATCGTGACTCCGGTTCCCGGAAAACTGAATTCCTATTACCGATAATATCGCTCATGCTACGGAAGGTGGCCACCGACTATCGCCAGGTGAATGAGGCCGCCCAGCCCTGCACCTGGAGATGGCGGCAGCCTACCTCGTGAAGGGTTACGCCGTGCGGCGGCTCAGGAAACGTTGGGACACCCACTGACCGCTATTCTATATTCGCGAATAGCGAATGACTTCTTACGATCTACCCGGTCCTTTGCCGTGGGCCTACCAAAGCAAAACGATCGCTTACAACGCCTGAGTTTCTGGGCCCAGAGCCCGCTCCATCCTTCTAAACGCTGAGTCTCGTATTGAGGAAATACATGTATATAAGAAATGTTTCCTTTACATCGCACTTGCCAATATGCGAAAATGACGAGCATGAAGGCAGAAGCTCAATTCGAAAAGGAGGCCCGGCAAGCCCTCCGCAACCAGTTGCCGGTACGGGACCTCCCCGGCGTCCGCATCCGCGCACTCAAGGTCCAGCCCGAAGATACCTTCGACGTGCAGTTCGAACTCGAATCTGGAAAGAGCCGCGTCCTCGTGCTGGGGGAGTTCAAATCGGCCGTCTCGCCCAAGCTCCTGGAAGACATCGCCCCATGGATTCGCCGTATGAAAACGCTTCGCCCCGATGTTTCCTTCGCACTGATCTGCCCGGCACTCCCTCCCCGCTCACAGAGCTACTCGATTGAGCAAGGAATCGATTTCATTGATCTTTGCGGGAATATCTCGATCAACATTCCCGGCAAATTCACATTGCAACGGCTCGGAATGCGCCCAACTGAGCAGTACCGCGAGCCCGCTCCCCCGGCTTTCACCAATGTCTTTTCGGGACGCTATTCCCGCGTTCTTCGCGTACTGCTCGAAAAACCAAGACCGTGGACTCTTACCGAAATTGCCAACGAACTCGAAACGGAGTCAAACCGGATAACCCGACTGTTTTCGACACAGCGGATCCGCCTTAGTGTCAGTCTCGGCGCCATCTCCAAAGCGCTTTCTGGTCTCGACGAGCAACTCTGGGTACGACGGCAAGGCTCTTCCATCGTAGTTCCCGAACCGCGCCGCTTGTTGCTCGAATGGGCGGAAAAATACAAGGAACGCTATCGCTGGCGCTTGCGCAGTTCGTTCGAAACGTCCAACCCTTTCGGATCCACAGTGGCGGAAATCAACTCGGGCATCGAGACACTGGTTCGGGCTCCCTACGCGTTCACTTCGGCGGCGGCGACGACGGACGCTCCCTTCATCGATTTGGATCGTGTCGATATTTTTCTGCTCCCGAAACAAACCGAAGCGAAGCTTCGCCAGCTCGACAGTCGTCCCGCATCCGAACGCGCCCCGCGCCTTCGTTTCATCTATCCGTATGATGAGGGCGTGTTCCTTTATGCAAGACGCGATGCTTCCCTGCCTCGCGTCTCCAACATCCAGGCCTATCTCGACCTCTATGCCCGCGGCGGCCGCGATCTCAAACAAGCCGACTATCTCCTCGACAATGCCATCGCGCCCAGATGGAAGGCCGCGTGATTCCCGAACCACAGCGCACTTACTTTCTTGAACTTCTGGATGCCCTCGGACCGGCAGCGGATGATTTTGTCGTGGCAGGAGCCCAGGCCATGAAGTTCGTGGTCGAAAAAGCACGCGCAACGAAAGACGTCGATTTCCTTCTTAATGTGCTGGCTTTGCGCAAGGAGTCGGTACAACTTGCGCCCATCTTCGAGAAACTGGGGTACATGCCGCTCCCGGAATCCCGCAATTTCCAGTTTGCAAAAGCGATTCCGGGCAGCGCCGAGAAAATGCGCATCGAGTTTATGGCCCCGGAAGAATACAAACGCGAAAAGGATTTTCGCGTGGATATCCAGGACGGCGTGCACGCGCGCGCCTGTACGGGAGGGTCGATCGCACTCGCCCAATGCCATCTGCATACTATCTCCGGCAAACTCCCGACTGGGGTTCCTTGTATTGTTCAGGTCCGCGTGACCCAGCCCCATGCGCTGGTCATGCTCAAGCTCTTGGCCCAAAGAAGCGCGCCACGACCGCGAAGAGGCACAAACGCATGCGTCGCTATCGTAACGGCGTTGGCAACAAATTCCTTACTCAGTTCTTGACAGGACCGCAGCTCGGGATTCGCGTGCTGCGCATTCTCGCCGACTTCTTTCGCCATCGCCGGGTTTGATCGTGCATACCGAATATCTCGCCGCCAATCTACCGGCGGAGAGGGCGACCGCGGAAGCACTGCGTCGCGAAACCGAAACGGCGCAACGCATCGTCGCCCAGATTCTCCCCGCGCCCGAATTTCTTGCGCTGGCCGCCTCCGTGGAGGAAAGCACTGAAATCGAAAGAGGCGCGCCTTTCGTCGAGGAATACCTCTTGACCTTGGAGAGCGCCCGGATCCCCATTGCCGACCCGCTTGCGCTCACATCGCTTCCGGGCGGCGCGTTCAGTGGAGCGTACAAGCCAGGTGCAAAGTTTGTGATGAGTGCTTCCGAACCGCTCCAAAAGGTATCCGACGCGCAACGCAATCTCCTGCATGCCTATCTGCAACGGAAGTTGCAGGTCTTGCAGAACAACGAGGCACTCGTGGCCAAATTTCCTCATACGCTCAAACCCTAATGTTCCTGCCTTGCTGGATTTTCGCCCTCGTTCGGGATCGAATTCCCCTTGAGGAACCGGTGTCTGTTCCAGGCCATGACTTGCAACTTCTATCCAATGCCCTTCCTGGCCAAACCTGCGCCTGATCGATCCGCTTCTTCCGTCAAGGCTCGCCCCAACGTCCTTCTTCAAGTAGCAATACAGTCCTTGGTTGTGCTCCTGCCAAACTGAATTGACCTGTGTCGCGAGGCGCGCGTCAGCTGCGAAAGGATGGCGGACCGAATACCGCCGGTCACGCACGCCGCATTCTTTGGCGCGCTTGCCGCTGTCAGATTCCATGCAGGTATCGCTTCGCGTTCTGAACTCGGGCACACGTGGCTGGGGTGTAGCGGCATCCAGTGCGTATTGGTCCCAAGCGAGCTTCATGAGGGCTATCGACAAGTTTGGAGAGCGGAGAGCGGCTTGTGTAATTCAGCGGTCATAGCCTTGCGCTGCGTCCGAGCGGCGCTCTCCAGTCATGTTCTACCCATACTGACACCTGTTGAGCTACACGGTCTGCTCGCACGCTTGCCACGCCAGGTCTCCCGCCAATAATGCCGCGGTCCCCTCGGCGGACAGCGGTTTGGAAAAGTAATATCCCTGACCATATTTGCATTGTAGTTTTTTCAGCAGGGCAACCTGTTGAAGTGTCTCTACTCCCTCGGCAACTACGTCCAACCGAAGATTATTGGCCATGGGCAATATGGTCCGGGCAATCTCCATACCTTCGCTGTCATCCCCCATGCCACTGATGAAGGAGCGGTCAATCTTTAGTGTGTCGAGGGGAAAACGGTGTAGGTAACTCAAGGAAGAGTAGCCCGTACCGGGGAAAACTGTTATGGCACACACTTTCACCAAAACTCTCTCACTCCTGCAAGCTCCGCAAGCTCCCGCAAGCTCCTGCAACCGTTGCGGTCAGACTCAAGTCGGCGTAGGATTGCGCTATCTTTTCTCCTCGCAGGAACTTCCCAGCCCGTACCCGAGGTGCAAAATAGAAGGAGGGTCCCACCATGCCTATCACCA
>QIAN01000116.1 GCA_003225005.1 Acidobacteriota bacterium
AGGTCGGAACTGACATTCGACGGTTTACTTGCGGGCAGATCGAGCGGTACGAGGCACTCTCCCGGAACTAAGACGGACTGGATTACCGATTCCTTCCTGATTTCGCCCACCGTGCGGCGGCGTGAGACTGGTACTTCGGCCTTCCAGAGTTCATAGCGGATTCAAAGGAGCTTCGTAAGATGTCGAAACCAAATATCGTAGTCCTGGGAACCGGCATGGCTGGTTTCGGCGCGGCCCATCGACTTCACGCTGAAGGCCTCCCACCAGTCATGTACGACAAGAATTCCTATTACGGAGGTCACACCGCCTCTTTCAGATTTGACACCGGATTCCTCTTTGATTTAGGGCCGCATATTTCGTTCACCAAGGACGCCCGCATTCAGGCCCTGTTTGCGGACAGCGTCGACCAGCGATTCGAAACCATTCAGATTAACCTCAACAATTATTGGCGCGGATTCTGGCCTCAGCATCCCGTTCAATTGCATCTCCGGGGCATGCCCGATGAACTCATCGTCAAGGTGATCAGTGATTTTGTCGAAGAGCGAAGCGCCCCCGAGCGCCCGATCAAGAACTATGCCGATTGGCTCCTCGCCAGCTTCGGCCGTACGTTCGCCGAATCTTTTCCGATGCAGTACACGCGGAAATACCACCTCACACCCGCGGAGAATCTCAGCACGGATTGGCTGGGGCCACGCATTTATCGTCCTAGCCTCGAGGAAGTTTTGCGCGGCGCCATTTCTCCTACGGCGCCGCAAGTACACTACATCACGCATTAGCTTGTTTCCGTCGACCCTCGTGCTCGGCAGCTGACTTTTTCGAACGGCTTTACGACCACCTACGATTCGCTCGTTTCGTCTGTTCCGCTGCCGGATCTTATTTCCATTATCCAAGGCGCACCGAAGGACGTCGTCGAAGCCGCGAAGTTGCTCGCCTGCTCCACTGTTGTGCTGGTCAACGTAGGCATAAATCGCGCAGACAGTTCCAGCGCACACATGACCTATTTTTACGACGAAGACTACACGTTCACGCGACTCAGTTTTCCGCACATGCTCTCACCCACGAACACGCCGCCGGGAACGGGCAGCATTCAGGCCGAAGTCTATTTCTCGGAGAAATACAAGCCTCTCACCGGTACGCCGGACGATCTGGTCGAGCCAGTGATTCGTGATCTGCGCCGCTGCGGCCTCATTCGCGAAGAAGATAAAGTTCTTTTCAAGAAGGCAGTAAAGCTGCGTTACGCGAACGTGATTTTTGACCTTGATCGTGCAGCTGCTCTAAAGAAAGTCCACGCTTACCTCGACGACTTGGGTATCGCGTACTGCGGACGCTATGGCGACTGGGGCTACATGTGGACCGACGAGAGTTTCATCAGCGGCGAAAAGGCAGCTGACGGCGCACTCGTTGCTCACTCCCAAGCTGCGCGGTAATTTCAAAGGCAATCTTTTGACGACAATGCAGGACCTTAGAGAAAAGACGATTCGCGGAGCCTCGATGCGGCTCTTTGCCCAAGGTGCGAGTTTTCTCTTGCGCATCGTCTCTCTCATGATCCTTGCCCGTCTTCTCCAGCCTAACGACTTCGGATTGGTCGGCATGGTCACCGCCATCACCGGAGTCCTGACCCTATTTAGGGATTTCGGTCTCTCCGCGGCCACGGTTCAACGGGCCGACGTCACCGACGAGCAGACTTCCACCCTGTTCTGGCTGAACGCCGTCGTCGGCGCCGTCTTGACGGTTCTCGCCCTCGTCGCCGCCCCAGCTATCGGTGCCTTTTATCGTGAGCCCCGCCTCGTCGGCGTCACAGCTATTGTGGCGGGCGGATTTTTCTTTAATGGCCTCGGTGTTCAGCACTCTGCTTTGCTGCAGCGCCAGATGCGTTTTTCTGCACTCGCGTTCATTGACCTGGTTTCTCTCCTCGTGAGCACTCTGCTCGCAATCTTCGTCGCCAAGGCGGGTTACGGTTATTGGGCGCTAGCTTGGATGACGCTCAGCGCGCCGGTCATTTCAACCATCGGATTGTGGCTCGCCGCACGCTGGACTCCAGGTTTGCCAAAACGCAACGCCGGTATCCGATCTATGCTTCGCTTCGGCGGCACCGTCACCCTGAATGGATTGGTCGTTTACATCGGCTCGAACTTTGAGAAAGTTTTGCTCGGGCGCTTTTGGGGCGCCGATGCCATTGGCATTTACGGAAGGGCTTATCAGTTGATTCGAATCCCTACCGACAATCTAAACTGGGCGGTGGGCGAAGTGGCCTTCTCCGCGCTATCTCGTCTCCAAAACGACCGCGCTGCGCTGAAACGCTACTTCCTTCGTGGCTATTCGCTCGTTCTTGTCATGACGCTCCCCATCACCTTTTCATGCGCTTTGTTCGCGAATGACCTCATCCGTGTACTGCTAGGACCGAAGTGGCAGAGCGCCGCAGTGATTTTCCGGCTGCTTGCTCCGACCATCCTGGCGTTCG
>QIAN01000516.1 GCA_003225005.1 Acidobacteriota bacterium
CGTTGCGGCGGCGCTTTGTGGAGCACTGCTGCTGGGAAGAGGCGGCGCCTCCGCTCAAGGACTCTAATCGCGTGCCCGACCCTTCCACACTCCGCCGTTGGTCGAACGGTTTGGAGCGCTCCCAGCTGGCCCCTTCCTTTCTGCGCCAAACGCTTGCCCGCGTGAGTCACTGGCTGACACGCAGTGATCAGGCCGATCACCAAGCTTGGCTTTTGTCTTGGCTGATTCCGATTGTGCAAATTCTCTCGTCGCCCCTGCGTCTCTGAGAACTATCTTCTCCCCCCTACCATCCTCGCCTGGGAATGCTGGCGACCTTCTCCTACGCTCGGTTTCCGGACGGAAAAGCACCGTGGGCGAGGACGTCGAAACTCAAACAGCGCCAGCCGCTGCTCGCTTGCGAAGATATTCGTCGATTGTGGGACTGAATGATGATTGATTCATGGCCAGAGATTTGCGTCGCCTAAGATAATGATTATCGGTGGTAGCTTTGTCTTGTGGCAAAGGAATCGGCCAGCAAAATTCTGTCGATCGACGGGCAGGAAGTCCAGATCACGAACCCTGAGAAGTTGTACTTTTCTTCGCAAATAAAAGTCACCAAGCTCGAACTTGTTCAGTACTATCTCTCCATCGCTCCGGGTGCGCTGGCGGGGATTCAAGATCGACCAATCGTCCTAAAACGTTTCGTCAACGGCGCCGAGGCGGAGGCGTTTTATCAAAAGCGCGCGCCAGAGAAACGACCAGCCTGGTTGCGTACGGTCACTTTGTCGTTCCCTTCCGGCCGAACTGCCGAAGAAATCGTGGTCGATGACGCGTCCGGACTTGCCTGGATCGTAAACCTTGGCTGCATCGAACTACACCCGCATCCGGTGCGCTCCGGCGACCTCGATCATCCGGATGAATTACGTATCGATTTGGATCCGATTCCCGGCGTTAGTTGGGATGATGTTCGCCGCGTCGCACTTGAGGTTCAGGGCTTTCTCGATGGAGTCGGCCTTCGAGGCTGGCCGAAAACCAGCGGCTCGCGCGGCATGCACGTTAATGTACGTATCGAACCGCGTTGGACGTTCACGCAAGTTCGCCGTGCGGCTGTTGCCTTATCGCGAGCGGTCGAGCGCCGCGCCCCAACACTGGCCAGTTCGAAGTGGTGGAAGGAAGAGCGTCATGGCGTCTTCCTTGACTACAACCAGAACGCGAAGGATCGGACGACATGCTCTGCCTATTCAGTGCGTCCGCTCCCAGATGCTCGCGTTTCGACTCCTCTTTATTGGGAAGAAGTGCCCGATTGCAATCCGGCGGACTTTACCATCTTCACAGTTCCTGAGCGCTTCGCGAAAATCGGCCATCGGCATGCCGAGATGGATGCATCCCCTGGCTCGCTGGAAAAATTGCTGGAACTAGCCGATAAAGATGAAGCGGCCGGTATCGCCGACGCACCCTGGCCTCCGCACTTCCGCAAGATGGAAGGCGAGGCTGCGCGCGTGATGCCTTCTCGCGCGAAATCTGCCGCGAAGAAGATAGCAATAAAGCAGCCGCGCGTGAAGATGCCGCTAATTACGGTCGCGAATTCGCCTGATAAAGCGGCCGCGCTGGCAGGTCTTGAGCGATGGAAGGCCAAACATGCGGATATCGCAAGTTTGCTTGCCGTAGACGATATGCTGGTCGATTCCATGCGAGGCCGCTCATCCACATGGACACGCATCCGCATCAACCTGCGTCATGTCCCCGAAGAACAACGGCCGCCACAGGAAACTCCAGAGCCAGACGATGATCCTACACGCGCGTGGCGGGAGCGTTGGAAGAAAAGGGGCAAGGAATAGTGCCGTCCCTAAAGGACCAGCGGTTGTTGGGTTTTCACCGCCGGGCGCTAATAAATACCGTCGCATCGCGACATACATCTCATCGTCCCTGTGGAAAAATTGCCGCCAGTTCCTGCGGAGGAACAACTTCAAGCTGGGCGTAGGTACAATCGCTAGGCTTTTTGTCCGTTCGCCATCTGCGGAATTGCGCCGTGTGCCGGAAGCGATCTCCCTGCATGTGGTCGTAAGCAACTTCTACAATTAATTCAGTCCGCACTGGTTCCCACGACAAATCTTTGCCTTGGCTCCAGCGGCTCTGTCCGCCGGGCATTCGCTTGACACCTTCATCATTCTCGGTCGCGTAGTCAGCCCAAGCCTTCCACGGATGGTTCATCAGCGCATCTTTTCGATAAGGCCGGAGAAACTCCACCAGCTCTTTTCGTTTTGCCGTGCTGAAACTCGCACAGACTCCGACGTGTTGCAAAGCGCCGGCATCGTCGAACAAACCGAGTAGCAGCGAGCCGACCATTGTGTGCTCGCCTTTTTTATGCCAGCGGAATCCAGCAACAACGCAATCGCAGTCGCGTTCGTGTTTCACTTTAAGCATCACTCGCTTATTCGGCTCGTAAGTTCCTGCAGGATCTTTGGCCATCACACCATCCAAGCCTGCGCCTTCAAAGCGGCGAAACCAATCGGCGGCAATACTCCGATCGCTGGTTGCAGGTGTGAGATGAATCGGCGCTGAAGCTAAACCAAGCAGCGACTCCAGTTCGCGTCGCCGCTTTTGAAACGCCTCGCCGCAGAGATCGCGACCTCCAAGGCAAAGCAGATCGAAGAATACAAATGATGCGGGAATCTGCCCTGATAAAAGCTTTACGCGCGATGCAGCGGGATGCAGACGTAATTGCAGCGCATCAAAATCAAGTCCATCATTTTTGACGATTACCATCTCTCCATCGAGCACACAACGTGCGGGCAGCGCAGCGCGCAGTGGTTCCAGCAACTCAGGAAAGTAACGATTGAGTGGTTTTTCGTCGCGGCTTTGGATGAAAATCTCATCTCCATCGCGAAACACCAGCGCGCGAAAACCATCCCACTTGGGCTCGAAAATCCAATCGCCCTCGGCGGGCAATTCGACTACTCGTTTCGCGAGCATCGGCAGGATCGGCGGATTTAGTAGAAGGTCCACACCCCATGGTATAACGTGGCTTCATCTTTTGATCGCGGCTGAAAACGAACCCTGTCCGATGAATCTCGACTACCCTTCGCCGTTTCGCCGTCAACCAAAGTCTGTTCGCACCCCCCAAACGAAAAGCATCGACTGCCTCTTTGCCATTGATCGCTACGTGGCACTCCCTTTATGGGCTGACCGGAAGTTTACGTTTTCACGTCTTCAGGCGGGCTCCGACGACGTTGTCCCGAAGTCGGCTTCGAGGAGATCGCCATTGATCCGTTGATCTCCTCCAAGAGCGTTTCTAGATAACGTCCGGTTTGCCGACGACACGCCCACAAATATGGTATTTCTCTTCACGAGGCCCTTCTATGACTAGCCGGGCTGTGTGGTTGCCCCCATTGCTCCTGCTGCTGTGTGAGCGCGCCGCGTTCTGCGAAGGTCCGGAGCCCATCGTGACGATTCGATCCGCGCCGGAGCGTCCCATCGTCGAGGTGCGTGACGGCAACCAGTTCCTGAACTTCGACATGGTTGTGCGGAACGCGAGTAGATTCGCACTGCGGATTTCACAGATTGAATTAAGCGTCTATGATTCCGCACACCAATTGGTACTGCGGAAATCGATCAACACCGACGCATTTGCCCCCAGCATTGCCGTGATCGGCAAGCAGATCCTCGCGCCCGGCGAGACCCTCGACGTGTTCAATCCGTTTCCTGAATTCGAATCGCCTGTACCACTGACGAATCTGCAATATTCCTTCTGCCTACTGCGCGAATCGACCGAGCAGCAGCGAGAGAGAAACCGGCATAGATTGCCGGACGACTGCGATTTCCGGCAACAGTTCGCTGTCAGTCCACGCACATGTGAAAGCAAAACTGCACTCATTCTGCCGCTGCACGGAAAGATTTTCGTCTGGGAGGGACACGATTTCTATGCGCACCATCAGCGCGTGCCGCTGAGCGATGCCAAGGTGCAGTCGTTGGGCATCACTGCAAACTCGAATAACTTCTCTAGCGACTTCATTTATGTGGATGGGCAGGCACGGGAGTATCACGACGATCCTCGCATCCTCGAGAATTGGTACGGTTACGTGAAACCGATCTATGCGCCCGGTGCAGGAGTTGTTCTCGCGACCGCCAATGACATTCCGGAAAATTGGTTTGAAGATGCGAAGGCCACCAAGATCGGACATCCGAAACTTCCGCCAGGCAAAGATCCGAAAGATATCGGCAATTTCGTGTTGCTCGATCACCAGAATGGCGAGTACAGCCTGCTTGTGCATATGAAGGCTGGGAGCGTAACCGTAAGACCTGGTGATCGCGTGCGGCAGGGTCAAGTCGTGGGTCGCATTGGCTTCGCTGGAGACTCGATCTTTCCCCATTTGCATTATTCATTGATGGACGGCCCTGAAGTTTTCAAGGCATGGGGCCTCCCCGCATACTTTTCACAGTTCCGCGATATACTTGATGTTCATACGGGTGCTCCTTTCGGTAGAGTTCTGCTTCACACTCAAAACCTACCTCAAAAGGGGCGCCCTTTTATAATGCGTCGGCTTGGAGGAGATCGCCATTGATCTCCTCGAAGCCCGTTTCTGGATAACTTCCTGTTTGCCGAACCATCCGGAACGCCTGCGGGGCTTCCTTGACGGGTTATTTCGCACGAAGTCCACTTGACAAGCAAGTGAAACGTAGTAGTCTCTCTTTAGAGAGACCACTTGGATGTCTAATAAAGAAAAAGAATCAATCCAGCTGCTGCAGGGGACACTTGATCTCATCGTTTTGCGCACACTCGCGACGATGGGCCCACAACACGCTTATCAAATTGCCACGCGTCTCCAGCAGATCTCCGATCGGCTGCTCAACATCAACCAGGGCACTCTCTATCCAGCATTAATGCGGCTGGAGCAGTACGGGTGGATTAAGGGAACCTGGGGAAGGACCGAGAGCAACCGGGAAGCCAAATACTACGAAATCACCAAGGGGGGACAGAAAGCCTTAGGGGAGGAGACACAGACGTGGAGAAGAATGTCGGCTTTAGTGGAACGGCTCTTGCTCGAGGAGTCTTAGCCATGAAGCACCTGAGACGCATCTTTCTGAAGTTTTATCTGCTTTTCGTCAACTCCAAAGTGGAAGCGGAACTGGCAAGAGAAATTGGCGCGCATCTAGCGTTGCTGGAAGACGAATATCTGCGCCAGGGCATGACCCCTGAAGATGCACGACGAGCGGCCAGACTCGCCTACGGAGGTGTGGAG
>QIAN01000007.1:0-5876 GCA_003225005.1 Acidobacteriota bacterium
TGAAGAAGGTCTTCGAGAAGAGATTTCGCAGAATGAAAACTGCGCGCGGGCAAAAAGACACCTCTTACAATCGGGGACGCTGGGTTGAGAGAAACCTTCAGTCGAGGTGAACGAAACCGCGCTGGATGGCGTAGATGGCGGCTTGGGTGCGATCACGCGCGCCGAGCTTCTCGAGCACGCTGCTCACGTGAATGCGGACAGTTTTTTCGGCGATGTCGAGGTTGGTTGCGATCTCGCGATTACTGCAGCCGGCGGAAATCAGTTTCAACACTTGCCCTTCACGGGGAGTGAGTTCGGAGCACGGGATGCGCTCGGCGAGTTGATCGCGCACGGCTCGCGGCAGATACCGATTGCCTTGATGGACGGCGGTAATCGCCTGCACGAGTTCTTGTCCGCTGGCGTCCTTGGTCAGGTACGCCATGGCGCCGTTCCTCAGCGCGCGGTAGACATCTTCGCTGCCGTCGTAGTTTGTGAGCACGACGATCTTAGCGGTTTTGTTCTGCGCGCGAATATTGGCGATGGCTTTGAAGCCGTCCAAGCCGGGGAGACCGAGGTCCATGACGGTGATATCAGGTTTCAGTTTTGCGTGGAGCTGCACAGCATCGTTGCCGTTGTCGGTTTCGCCTACGACGACGAGGTCGGGTTTGTCGCTCAAAATGGAGCGCAGTGCTATGCGTGCCATGAAATGATCTTCCACGAGCATGACGCGAATCTTGGACGAAGTCATTTGGCGCCTGCTTGCTCGGGTACCGGAACTTCCACCAAGACTTGCGTGCCGGCGCCGAGGGCGGAGCGAACGTGCAATTCGCCGCCGAGTTTTCTTGCGCGCTCTCCCATAACCGACAAGCCAAAGTGCCCGGGCGTATTTTCGGCGCGCTTCTCGAATCCGCGGCCGTCGTCGCTGACGGAGAGAGTAATCAGGGAGTCGCGATAGTCGAGGGCAACCTCAATGGCGGTCGGCTCACCGTGGCGCAGCGCGTTGGAGACAGCTTCCTGGCAGATGCAAACGAGCTGATGGATTACGACGGGGGACAGAATGGATTCCGTGCCGCGAACGGAAAGTTTCGCATCGACCTTGGGACTGCGCTGCATGCCACCGAGCGCGCGATTGAGCGCTTCCGAAAGCGAGCCGACGGGAGATTCCGTTTGATGAAGGTCCCAAATAATTCGCCGGCCCTCTGATTGGCAGTGACGAACCATGTTGCGCGCTAGGTTCAGCGATTTCGAGGTGGCTTCTCTGCCGCGATTCAATTGATCGGCGGTAGCTTCGAGCTGCCAGGAAATGGCGGCGAGACCGGCCATGATCGTGTCGTGCCATTCACGCGCGATGCGATTTCGCTCTTCCGCGACGAGTCGCAGGCGCCCTCTGATTTGAAATTCGCGCCAGCGCAGGAGAGCGAAAACCATTGCTGCGAGGCTAAGGAAGATCGCGAAATAGAACCAAGCTGTTTGATAAAAGAACGGGCGCTGAACCACAGTGACTTGTGCGACGGGATTGGCCCAGTCGTGGCCCTCGTCACGGGCGGCGATGAAAAAGCGATAAGTGCCAGGCGGAAGATTTTGATAGCGCGCTTCGCGGAGCAACGAGGTGGTCCAGGCGCGATCGTAGCCGTCCAGTTTGTAACGAAACTGGAGTTGCGAAGGGTTGGCGAGTCGTACCGCATCGAAGTAGAGTCGGAAGTTGGCGAGTCCGGACTTGAGGACGACTTTTTCGGTGGGTGGAGCTTCTACGCTGCCGATCTGAAAACCAGTGACGTGCGGTTCAAGCGTAGGGAGCGGCGCAGCGGTTGCAGATGGACTCGTATGCACGAAACCTTTGGCGGTGGCGAACCAGAGAGCGCCGTCGCTGGTGCGGCTTGCCGGCGGCTGCGATTGGCCTCCACATTCGCTGCTGCGCATGCCGTCGCTCTTGCCAAGCAAAACGGCATCGAGGACGTTTTTCTTTCCGTCGGCCGCCCTGAGCATTTGTTCGCGTGGAACTTTCAGCAGTCCGCGGGTCGTGCTGAGCCAGAGGACGCCATTTCCGTCGTCGAGCACGGAGAGGACGGGATTTTCGACCAAGCCCTGCGAAGATCCGATATGGACGGCCACAGAGCCGCGGAGAAGGTCCACGCCGCCCGCTTTCGTGCCGATCCAGATATTTCCGGCGTCATCTCTGGAGACGGACAAAATGAATGGATTCGCAAGACCGTCTTTTTGGCCGATCGGTTCCAAGCTGGAATCCTTTACGCGATAGAGACCATCGAACGTGCCAACGACTAGTGAACCGTCGCGGTCTTCCTTGATTGCCGTGACCAGTTTGCCTGGGAGAAAAAGCTCTTCGTGACTTTTTTCCGGCTTACTGGATGTATAACGAATCAGACCTTTGTATGTACCGACCCACAAATTTCCTTTCCGGTCAAAAGTGATTGCACTCGTGGCGTTGGCCATGGATTCGTTGCCGGTCAAAAAGTGTTGGAGGGTCTTTCCGTCATATCTGTAGATTCCGTAAAACCAAGAGCCGATCCAGATATTGGCTTTGGAGTCCTCCGTAAGAGCGCGGATGTGGGCGTTGTCCGGCATTCCCGGAAGGTGTTCTTTCCTCAATTCGCCGAAATGGAGCCGCCAGAGGCCATTTCCCCAGCTACCAAGCCAAATATCGCCCTTGCTATCGCCCAAGACTGTGGCGGCGTAGCTCGATCCAAATCCCTCTGGCTTACCGAACGGAAGCAGCGCAGCTTGGCGCCAACGGTTGATGCCACCGCTCAACATTCCGATCCACAGACTACCCTCATCGTCGACATAAAGGGAACGGACCGTGTCATCCGGAAGGCCATCGTTGGACGTCCAAGAGGCGATTTCGCCCGAAGGCGCGACTCGATAGATTCCTTTACCTTTCGTGCCAACCCAGAGTGAGCCGTCGCGGTCTTCGGCGAGAGCCGTAGTAATAACGTGGGGAGTGGCGATTTTTTGCCTAGCGTACTCGCCGTTTGGCGCAGTGGTGAGCCGCAGAAGGCCCCGTGTGAACCCGATCCAAATGGTGCCCACGCGATTGCTGTAAGCTGCTGTCGCGCTGCCGAGGGAGGCATCGTTCACCGGAAATTCGGCCGCTTTGGAGCCGTTCCAAACGAAAACGCCTTTTGAGGTGATGAAAAATACGTTGCCGCGACCGTCTTCGGCAAACGGAGCGGTGCAATCGCCTGAAACCAGCCCAAGCGAGTGAAGAGCCTGGATTTTGCGGTTGGCGATTCTTTCTACGCCGTTTTGCGTGGCGGCCCAAATCCCTCCGGCGCGATCTTCATAAAGAGCGCGAATTCTTTCGCCGTAAAAACTGCTCTCTTCGCTGATTGCGACAACCTCATTTCCCCGCTGGACCAGAACGCCGCGGTCATCGGTGCCGATCCAGAGTTCAGCGGAGCGGCTGTAAAGAATGGCATTGACCGGCTCGTTTTTTGGGCCGTTCGCCGAATTCAGGTGGAAAGGGGCAAACTTGATGCCGTTGAAGGAAGCCATTCCTTCGGAGGTGCCGATCATGAGCAGGCGACCAGGCGCTTGCGTGATGGCGCGGACGTTACCTTGGGGCAGTCCGTCTTCGACGTGCCATTCTTGTTTTTGATACTCGGAGAGTGCGATTGGCCGTTGCCTTACTTGCGGCAATGCAATTGCCGGAAAAAGGAAAAGCACGCAAAGCGCAGATGGCTTGCGAAAATCCATCGGCTTACCTGTCGCTCGGTCTCTGGCGAACCGACTGCTCCACTTGAAGGATCGATTTCGGCCTGCGGTAACAGAATAACTTATGATAACACCCGCGAAGACCAGAATTTCCTGGCGCGCGGCACAAAGTCGAGTCCACTGTGTGACCTAAACTGCATGCGTTATGCGTGAAAGTGTTAGGACAATTGACCTAAACGGTCGCTCAGCAAACAGTATAGTTTGGGTTCGTTTCGGAGTGCGAATCCAGAGCTCAAGCAACTCTCCGATTCACACTAGATTTAAGTCGTCATTGGTTTTTGACAAAGGCAGGCAATTTGCACTCACCCATGCTGCGGTCCTTCGTCTTCCTACTCTTTCTTCCTATTTGCGTCGTAGCGCAAGAACACTACGACTTGGTTCTGAAAGGCGGTCGCGTTATTGATCCGCACAACGGCAAAGACGAAGTGCTCGACGTTGCAATTCGAGATCACAAGGTCGTGGCCGTGGCGAAGAAGATTGGGCCTGCTGATGCCGACAAGGTTGTTGAGGTGAGCGGGCTGATTGTCGTGCCCGGGCTCGTAGACATTCACACGCACGTTTATGCGGGTACGGGGCTACGCGGAGCATACGATGGAGACAACAGCGTTTATCCCGATGGATTTACGTTTCGAAGCTGCGTGACGACGGTCGTCGATGCGGGAAGTTCGGGTTACCGGAACTTTCCGGATTTTAAGGACCGCATTATTGACCGTGCTCGAACGCGCGTTCTGGCGTTTTTAAATATTGTCGGCGCTGGGATGGGCGGGAAGGTCGAGCAGGATGCGGACCTCATGGAGCCGGGAGCTGCTGCGCAGATGGCAAGGCAGTATCCCAACATCATCGTCGGATTCAAGACAGCACATTATCGAGGGCCGGAGTGGATTGCCGTGGACCGCGTGTTGGAAGCCGGGAAGCTGGCGAATCTGCCTGTGATGATTGATTTTGGAGAGTTTCGCCCGGAGCGGCCGTATGAAGACCTAGTTTCGAAAAAACTGCAGCCGGGCGATATTTCGACGCATATGTACATCGATTATGTTCCGATGATTGACAACGAGGGCAAGCTGCGGCCGTATTTGCTGGAAGCCCAGAAACGCGGAGTGATTTTTGACGTGGGGCATGGCGGCGGGAGCTTTGTTTACAACCAGGCCGTACCCGCAATTCAGCAGGGATTTTTGCCGAATTCGATTTCAACCGATCTGCACATCGGAAGCATGAACGCAGGGATGAAAGACATGACGAATGTTATGTCGAAGTTCTTGAACTTGGGAGTATCGCTGAACGATGTGGTTGCGAAGTCGACTTGGGCGCCAGCAACGGAAATGCATCACGAAGATCTGGGGACGCTTTCGGTCGGATCCTACGCGGATGTCGCGGTGCTGCGGTTGGAACACGGGAAGTTTGGATTTGTGGACAGCTTGGGCGGACGGGCCGATGGCACGCAAAAGCTCGTCTGCGAAATGACGATCCGCGACGGATCTGTGGTGTGGGATTTGAATGGTCTGGCCAGGATTCCATGGCAGGAGCGCACGAGTTATAAAGTCGATCCGAAGTGGGACGGCCAGCTTCCCGCGCGGCGCTGAAAGAAATGGTGGAGGTGGGGGAGTCCGAATTCTGAGCCTTACCGATAACGCGTAACCTATGAAATCGTGGAGTATACCTAAAGGCAACATCAACTGCTCATAACAATAGATGATGCCCGTGACAAGCTTATACTGCCCTCGTGGGGATTTTCTCCATTCCGATGACGATTTCCGGCTTGCTCCTATGGGCCCTGTCTTTGGCTTTTCCCGTCTTTGGTCAAGTTCAAACTTCGGATTGGCGAAAGGAAGTTCGCGACTACTCCAGTGCCCATGAGTGGGAATCTGCTCTGCGCGTTCTTGATCGGGAACTCGCTCGTGCACCACAAGACCTCGACATATGGGCATGGCAAGCCCGCGTTTTTGCATGGTCCGGCCAACTCGTGCGAGCGGAAAAGAAATACGTCGAGATCTTGGCGGTTTCGCAGAACGACCCGGACATCTGGGAGGGACTCGGAAGTGTGTATTTGCGCCAGGGACGAAACTCCGACGCCTTGCGCGCGCTCGACACCGCCGTAAAGCTTGACCCGACGCGCGCCGACCTCCACACTGCGCGCGCGCGAGCGCTTCGCGCGGCAGGGAACCAAA
>QIAN01000007.1:5947-9412 GCA_003225005.1 Acidobacteriota bacterium
GCCAGGATAACGACATTTTCAACTTTGCCGGCTCCAACTACGGCGAGTGGACAAGTCTCTCCTCAACGTGGACGCCGAAGTGGGCAACGAGTGTGGCGGGTAACTTTTACCAGCGCGGTGGCGTAAACGCTGAAAAATTGCTGAGTAGCGTTACGCGGAAAGATTCGAAATGGGGAGCGGTGACAATCGGAGGCGCTATCGGGCACGACCTGGCTGTGATCCCCAAGAGCGAATTGTTTTTTGATCTGGATCACGGTTTCAAAATCAGCGGAACGACATTCGTTCGCGGCCTCGAGCTCGTCTACAGTCAGCACTGGTATTGGTATCAGTCGTCCCGGATTCTTGCTTTGAGTGGTGCTGCGATCCTCTATTTGCCAAGAGAATGGACCTTCTCACTGGGATCAACGGGGGCGCGGAGCACCTTCACCGGGACCGTTGCAGACTGGCGCCCATCCGGGATTACACGCCTCGGATTCCCACTGGCAGGATGGGGTGAGAAACAGCTCTCAGGAAATATTTTCTTTGCCGTGGGCACGGAAGATTTCGGACAAGTGGACCAGATCGGGCGTTTTGCGTCGCAAACCTACGGGGGCGGAATACGGTATCAGTTATCTCCCCGGCAGGACCTGGCGGGTTTCGCTTCATACCAAAAACGCACTCAAAACAGAAGCGACCTTGCCTCAGGACTAACCTATGCCATCCATTTTTGAAAGATTGTATCGGGTGGGCCCAGCGTCACTTCTGTTTAAAGCCATTATCGTCGCAATTGTTCTTGACGCGTTGCTGCTGGCGTTCATTCTTCTTCGACGGACCTACCGGAAACGGTATTTCAAGAAGCGTGATGCGCGCGTTTACGAACTTCGCCAGCGTTGGCACGCGCTCATTTCCGGAGAGATCCCGTTCGAAACGTGGCGCAGGAAACCGTTCGACCGTCGAATCGTGGAAGAGATCGCGCTGGATGCATTTGAAGCGTCCGGGCCGGAAGAATCGGCACGGTTGCTGAAATTTCTTCGCGACAGCGGACTAATTGAAAAACGGATATTTGAAGCACGAAACCACAGGGGTTGGCGGCGGCTGCGAGCGCTCGTAGCGCTCGGCCGCACCCGCGCTCCGGAGGGTATTCACGCTCTCGCCGAGGGCTTGCGTGACTCGGATCTAGAAACAAGATTAGCGTCTCTCCGGGGACTGGCCAGAACAGCTTCTCCCAAAGCTGCTGAAGAAATACTCGCGTGGCTAGGAGAGGAGGGGCTGACCGTGCCGGAGCTGCCGCTACAGAGTGCACTCGTACAGTGCTGCGCGGAGCGCCCCCAGTTGTTAGTGCCCTTCGTAAGAAACGCACTGGGTCCTTTGCGCGAAGTTCTGGGCCGGGTGCTCGGAGAGGTCGCGACTCCATCCTTGGGACCGGATCTTTTGCAGTTTGCGGGAGACGAGCTCGATGAATTGCGCGCCTCTGTGGCGCGGGCCATGTCGCATTCGAACTGCGAGCTCGCATTGAACGTCCTTACTGAGCTGGCGCAGGACCGCATTTGGTTCGTGCGTCTGCGCGCCATCGTGAGTTTAGGAAAGCAATCCGATGGCCGTGCAATTCCCGTGTTGGTGCACGGCCTCACGGACTCAAATCGCCTAGTGCGATTGCGTGGGGCGGAAGCTCTTGTGGGACTCAACACGGAGATGGCATCGATCTTTGAACAAGTTGTGGCCCTGCAGGATCGTTATGGCCTGCACGCCTATTTGACTGCCCTTGAAAATGCCGGATTGAGGGGAAGACTTGAGTCTGAACTTCGGGCTAACGCGAGGCTAAGCCAATCGCAAAAAGACCATCTATTCGACGTACTGCAAGCAGGTGGACTTCGCGTTTCCGAGCCCGCAACGATGGAAACCGCTTCGAAGAGGACGACAGGGCTTTTGTGATTCGATTCCTGGAAATCTCAAATCACATCCTGTTCTGGTATTACACGGCCAGCAATATGGCCTACCTTGCTATGTTGATTGTGGCGCTCAAGACGACTGCCGCCCATAACCGCAAACTGCAGAGCCACAGATTGAATTGGGTTAAGGAAACGCCTATGGCGCCGCCGATTACGATCATCGCGCCCGCACACAACGAGGAGAGTTCCATCCGCGTGGCCGTTAGGAACCTCTTGGATCTCGACTACCCTGAACTCGAAATAATCATCGTCAATGATGGATCGGAAGATCGAACTTTCGAGGAAATGCGGGGCGAATTCCGCCTACGGGTGGTCCGCGCGGTGTATGTCCCTCAGGCAAAGAGCGCAGACGTGCGAGGGCTGTACCGCAGCGACATAGACTCAAGATTGTTGGTCGTTGACAAAAAGCCGGGAGGAAGCAAGGCGGACGCCGTTAACGCCGGATTGAATGCGGCGACCTCGCCGTATGTGTGCATCGTTGACGCCGACTCGATCCTCGAGCGCGACGGACTATTGCGTATCATGCTACCCGTCCTAGACGACCCCAAACGCGTCATCGCAGTGGGCGGCATTGTTCGCGTGCTAAACGGATCGGAAATCAAAGCAGGCCGCTTGCAGCGCGTGCGTTTGCCGCGTAAGGGTATTGAAGTCATCCAGGTGATTGAGTACCTCCGGGCATTCCTGATTGGCAGGGAGGCGTGGAGCCAGGGAAACATGCTGACCATTATCTCCGGCGCGTTCGGCGTCTTTCGCACGGACTTGGTGCGCGCGGTGGGTGGCTACCGGCAGAGCGCGATTGGCGAGGACTTCGATCTGGTGGCCCGCTTGCATCGCCATCTGCGGCAGCAAGGTGTCGCGTATCAGATACCATTTGTTCCGGATCCTGTGTGCTGGACGGAAGCTCCGTCCGACCTGAAATCGCTCGGGAGGCAACGCGCGCGTTGGCATAAAGGATTGCTCGACGTCCTTTGGCAAAGCCGGGACATGCTCTTTAAGCGCCGCTACGGCCGGATCGGCTGGCTCGCCCTTCCTTACTTGTGGTTGTTTGAATTAATTGCTCCTGTAATTGAGCTCGGTGGAATCGTCACGATCATTCTCGCCGCCTGTATGGGTGCGCTGAGCCGAGAGTTCTTCCTCCAGTTTTTGATCTTCGGATACGCATTTGCGACGATAATTTCCATCGGTTCGGTCTTGCAAGAGGAAATTACCTACAAGCGGTACAACGACTGGCAAGATGTTGTGCGCCTAGTGAGCTACTGTTTTCTGGAGCATTTCCCCTATCGCCAGATGCATATGGTTTGGCGGCTTCAAGGCCTAGTTCAGTATTTGCGCGGCGATAACACATGGAAGCCGCTCAAGCGAAAGGGACTCGAGTCGGCGGGAGTTCGGTAAGCACATCGCGTGCGCCGTCACGGCGAGAATCGGAATGTCACGCAGGCTTTGCCGCGGTCGCATCCACCTCGCAAAGAACAGCCCGTCCTCGCGGCCAAGTTGCACATCGAGCAAAACGGCGTGAGAGAGACTGCTGTCAAAAACA
>QIAN01000007.1:9431-10740 GCA_003225005.1 Acidobacteriota bacterium
GACTTCGAAGCCTTCCGATTCCAGCCAGGCGCCAAGAAACTCGCGATTCGGCTCGTTGTCCGCGAGGCTTCATGACTTCTCTGAAAGGACTCCGGGAAGGGTTCGCCGCAACTGTGCGATGAGAGAATCCTGCCACGACTGCTGCTTCTGAAGGAGCAATCCAGTGTGCTCACGGATATATTCCTGCTCCTCTGGTGTCAAATCCTTGCTGGTCAATACAAATACAGGCAGGTCGGCTGTCCGCGAATTTGTGCGCCATTCAGCGAGCAGCTGAAAACCGCTTACGTCCGGAAGAATGAGATCGAGAATCACAAGTACAGGCAACGACGCCGCAACATGGGAGCGGGCCTCCGCGCCATCCATGGCAGTAATCACGCTGTAGCCCTGTTTGGACAGCAATTCTGCGACAAACTCCCGCGCCGGAGCATCATCTTCGACGACGAGAATCGGCCGCGTTCGTCCGGCGGTTTTGCGTCGGCTCAGGCACCGGTCTACTGCGCCTAGCAGCGTGGCCTTTTTCACCGGTTTGACGATGTACTCGTCCGCGCCGAGTGCGGCGCCCGTCGCAGGCTGGTCGACGATAGTGACGAGAATAACCGGGATCTTCGCCGTCCGCGGGTCACTCTTAAAGGCTGAGAGGATATCCCAGCCGTTGACTGGCTTCATGATCAAGTCCAGAGTTACCGCACTCGGTTGAAGCTCCGCAGCCATTTCAAGGGCACGTACCGCTTCGTCACACAGCAAAACCTCGTAGCCGGCGGAGCTCAGGTGCGATTGAAGGAGGTGAGCCGCCGCGCGGTCATCTTCAATCACCAGGATTCGTTCGAACTGAGGCGTCAAAGTTCCCTGGGGCATCGCAGGCAGTTCCTGTGTCTCGATTGCCCCGGCAAGCGGGAGAGTAAAATAGAAGCAGCTGCCCACGCCAGGTTGACTCTCAAGGCTGAGATTCCCGCCGTGCAATTCGACGAGGCGCCGGGTGATGGCCAGGCCAAGGCCGGTGCCCTCCGTTTTCTTGTCGGTCTCTCCCATCCTGTAAAAGGCTTCAAAGATGCGTTGTTGTTCTTCAGGCGGAATGCCCGGCCCTGAGTCACGCACTTCCACTCGAATTGCCTCGTCAAGTTTGTGGGCCGACAGACGGATTTCGCCTCCGTCAGGCGTGAATTTGATGGCGTTCCCGATCAAATTCATCAGGACCTGTTTGAAGCGGGTGGGGTCGGCCCGTACACAGATCTCGGAGGGTGCCTGCTGCATCAGCGTGTGAGACCTCTTGTCGGCAAGGGGGCGCATGGTGTCGACAACTTCGGCGAAG